>SUVX01000013.1 GCA_015061725.1 Lentisphaerota bacterium | reverse complement strand
ACAGCGGCAGGCAAACCCACGGGGTATTACATGACGCCCCCATCATCATCTTATAAGTCTTATAGGTCTTATAAGTCTTATGCAAGCGTCACGCCCCCGCAGACTGCATACCCCCGTTGCCATCAAGTTGCCAAGCCTTACCCTGCGGTAATTTTGGGCACTCTAATTCTGTATGGCTGCGGCGGTTTGCAGTACCGCAGCGGGCGGCGCTTATGAGAATTATGAGAATTATGAGAATTATGAGAATTATGAGATTTGTTGTTGGGGCGCCGTATGCGCTGCATTACCCAGCGGTAACTCATTGCCCTGAGCAAGACCAGACACCGGCAAGCAAACCCACGGGGTATAACGAGACGCCCCCATCTTTGTCAGGCAGGTCAGACAAGTCAGACAGGTCAGACAGGTCAGACTAAAGCGTCACGCCACCGCAACACGCATACCTCCGTTATCAGGCAAAGCCCTGTCAAAAACAATTTGCCCGGTGACTGTGCTCGTTAGAGCCAGTCCCGGGCAATTGTGGATTGTCAAGGGGAGATCCCTTGACCGGTCGGGCAACGCACCCGACCGCTACGCGCTTTTTTTGCTACGCTTTTTTTTTCACCGAAAAAATCTCCCACAGGCAAATCAGTGAGGGATTTTTAAGGGACTCTTCCCTTAAACGGTCGTAGCAACGTCGTGACCGCTACGCGCTTTTTTTCTATAAAAAATCCCCCACGGGGTAGTCTGTGAGGGATTTTTAAGGGACACTTCCCTTAAACGGTCGCAGCAACGTCGCGACCGCTACGCGCTTTTTTTTGCTAAGCTTTTTTTTCAACCGAAAAAAAAGCGTTAACCGCAGTGGAAGTATTCTTCGACGAGGGCGAGGATCTTTTTCTGATCGTTGCCGATGTCGGCGCGGAGGGTGCGGTCGCCGAAAGCTTTGAGACCGGCGATGATACCGTCGATCATAGCGGGAGCGAAAACGCCTTCGGCTTCGTAGATGGCGCGCTGTTCAGCAAGACAATCAGCAGAAGCGGCGCAGCTGTCAGGGAGAACGCTCAGGGTATCAAGAATCGCTTTGTTTTCATCTTTGTGGATGTTGACATTGACATAAGTATTCTTTGCAACGTCGAGAGCATTTTCAGTTTCAAAACCGTAACGGCAGGCGACAGCGAGACCGGCAATCAGAAGATAGACATTGGCGGAACCATCGGGGGAACGCATTTCAACAGTCTGCTTCTGAGTGGTGTCGTACTGAGCAGAGGGTTCACCGGGGTTTGCCTGGCTGCAGAGATCTTTTTTGCTGGTCCAGCCGAGGGGGACACGGACGAGAACGGAACGGTTGCGATCGCCCCAGCAAACGTTGGTGGGGGCCTCCTGATGGGGAACCAGACGGAAATAAGAAGTCGGGTTGGTGTTGCCGAAAGCGGTGATGGAGGGAGCCAGCATCATGAGACCGGCGATTGCGCGCTTGGCATCATCAGAGAGGGCGCCGTCTTTGAGCATGAGATTTTTGCCGTCCTGCATGACGCGGAAATGGACATGGAGACCGGAACCGGCTTTACCGACGGTGATTTTGGGAGCAAAGGTAACATCCAGACCTTCCTGATAGGCGAGGTTGCGGATGATCCATTTGGCGATGGTCAGCTGTTCAGCAGCTTCTTCGGCATTAACGGGGAGGAATTCGATTTCGTTCTGCTCGTAGATTTTGCCGTCAAGGGTGAAGTTGCCGACTTCGGAGTGTCCGTATTTGATTTTGCCGCCGGCTTTGGCGATGTAGTTCATGCAGAGCTGACGGAATTCGCCGAATTTTGCATAGGGGGCGGATTCGTGATAACCTTTCTGGTCAACAGCCTGATAGACTTCTTCGTCTTCAGCGATGACGTAGTATTCCAGTTCGCCCATGGCCTGAAATTCTTTGCCGGTGGACTTTTTGAAAGCTTCACAGGCTTTGTGGAGGGTGTATTCCGGAGAACTTTCAAGCGGATTGCCGTCTTTGTTGAAGAAGGCGCAGAGGAAGTTCAGCGTGGGCAGTTCGCAGAAGGGATCCATGTAGGCGGTGCGGAAACGGGGGACGACATAGAGGTCACTGTTGTTGGCTTCGATGAAGGGGAACAAGCTGGAACCGTCAACGCGTTCACCGCAGGAGAGGATTTCTTCAAGATAGTCAAGATCATTGATGACGAAGTTGAGGGTCTTGAGACGACCATCACCGGCGGGGTACTGGAAATTGATGTGACGGATATCATTTTCGCAGATGAAATTGATGATATCTGCCTTGGTGAAGTTTTTGGGATCCTTGCCGATTTCATCGGTAAGACTGCGGATACTGTAGTTAGTGTTTTCCATATTTTACTCTTTCTCATCTTTTGATGAAGTGTGGTACATCTTGATAAAGTACTTCCAAAACCCTTTAAAGTCAAGTGAATTGCCTGATTTTTTATCCGGATTTTTCCGGTACCGGCGGATTATTTTGCAATTGAATAATCCGCAGTAATGTGAACAGCTTCGGTTAAAACGGGGTCGTTCAGGCGTGCTTTTTTTCTTGAGTCAGCGTCCTGAGCAGTCAATTGTTCTGTGGTTTCCTCCAATTCTTTTTCATTACGGTATTCAGCCCAGCGTCTCTTTTCGGAGAGGCTGATTTTTGTTCTGTTTTTGTGGGCGCGGTAATTGGCAATGCGTTTGAGGTGAGCCTGATAGGCGGGCGTGTTGTCAATGCGCTTCTGAGAAATCTTTTTCAGAAGTTCGGCTTTGCGCTTGAGATTTGTATCGTGCTGATTGCAGGGAACGGAACGGATTTTATCCCAGGGCAGATGGTGATCAAGGAACATTTCTCCCATTTTAAGTTCTTCAGTAAGAGAGGGCAGTTTGATATCCGGCGTAATGCCAAGCTGCTGAACGGATTCTCCGTTGATTCTGAAAAACATTGCCATTTCAAAACTCAGGGAGCCTGCGGGGATTTTGCGGGCAAGCCAGCGGAAATGCGGGGATAGATCTTCAACTTTAAGAATCGTTCCTTTGCCGAAAGTGCGGCTGTCACCCAGAACCAGAGCTCTTGAGCAATCCTGCAGCGCAGCGGTAAAGATTTCGCTGGCGGAAGCCGAAAGTTTGCTGGTGAGGATAACCAGAGGACCGGTGTAGACAACTTTCGAATTATTGTCTCTTTCAACTTCAATGGCGTTATCCGGTGTTCTCACCTGAACAACAGGACCGCGCCTGATGAATAATCCGGTCATATCAATTGCTTCCGCCAGACTGCCGCCGCCGTTGAAACGCAAATCCATCAGAACAGCATCCACTTTTTTGCGATTGAAGTCTTTGAGGATATTTTCAACATCAACGCTGCATCTTTTTGCCTTGGCATCTCCCTGACGGAGTGCCGCGAAATCGTGATAGAAACTCGGCAGTTCGATGATACCTATTTTTTTGACTTTTCCGTTATATGTTTTGATTTCGCGGATATTGCCTTTAGCACCGTCGTCAACAAGTTCGACTTTTGAACGGGTCAGAATGTAGGGGCGGAAATAGATGTTGCCTCTCCATTCGGGGAACACTTTTGAAAAATCCGGCATACCCGTTACTTTTGATATGCCGTGCAAAAGGTCGGCAACGGCATTGAGCGGAACGGGGTTGATTCCCGGTTTGTCCGTTAAAATACCCAGTCCCAGGCGGCTGTCTTTGGGACCTCTGATGTAACGGACTGCCTGAGAAACGGGCATGTCGATCAGGTTTGTTGCTTCTAGATTCTCTTGAACAGCAACCGTGATTCTGTCTTCGACCCTGAGTCTTCCATCGCGTGCAGCGGGACCTCCCTTGACAATATCAACGACTTTGATAAAACCATCGTCCGTTGAAAGAGTTGCTCCGATTCCGGTGAGAGACAGACTCATGTGGATATCAAAATCCTCAGAGAGTTTCGGGGCGTAATAACTTGAATGCGGTCCGAAAACCTGGGCAAGGGTATTGAGATAGATTCCGAGAATATCAATGCGGTCTTTTTTCATGACTTCATTGGAGATATCGCGCAGTCTTTTCTGCAAACGTTTGGCAGGTGTCGTGCCTGCCCATTTCCAGGCCGCGGCGGCGGCTTCCTGTTTTTTGTCTTTTTCCTTGCCCTTGTCCTCAGCCATAATGCGGTCCAGCAGATGATAATAGAGCAGATCGCTTTTTATGCGCAGACGCCAGAGTTCTTTCTGCGCCTTTGAGTCGGCGGGGCGGGGGGCTTTGTCTCTTTTCAGATCCCAGTATTCATCGGCGGAGAAATCCATCTTTTTTGAACATTCCTGTTCAGAAAAACGGATGAATTCCGCAAGTCTCTGCCGGTAAAGGGCGTAGAGTGAGAAAGCAAACGCGGTGTTCCCCTGAAGCAGAGAAAAACCCAATGTCGGCTTGTACTTTTCAAAATGTCTGACATCCTGCTGCGTAAAATAAATGCGCTGCGGATCAAGTGTGTCAAAATATTCTTCAAAGAACTTATTTGAGAATGTGACATCCAGCTGTTGAGGACGGTAGTGGTTGCGGTGGAGAATATACGTCGTCAAACGTGTGATCAGATTCAATTCGCTGTCTTTATAAACTCTTTCGGGCGCTCCTGAAAGAAGAGTCAGAGCGCTGAGCAGAACAAAACACAATATTTTTTTCATCGCAGAAGTCATTCCTCATGTTGTGTTAAAAAATCAATAAAACATACCTCGTGCGAATATAAGCCTTTTTTTTAAATTAGTCAAGATAAAAATGCCCGGAATACAGTAAAAAATATAAAAAAAGACGCTCCGGTGTCTGAGAAAAATTTTTAATGAGATTATTAAGAGGGGTGCACTTGCGAAAAAGGAAATTCCGGTGTATATTATCAAGATAAGGAATTTTGTTTCGGAATCAAAAGTATTCCGTCAGTTTGTAATAAGGTTTTTTTATGCTGAAACGTTTTGTTGTTCAAGGAGGCTCATCCCGCGTCACCGACGCGGGTGGCACTGAATGATTCTTTTTTGTCTGTTCCTGTTGAAGCAGGTGTTTTTGTAAAAGAAGTTAATCAATAAAAAATAAAATTTTATTCAGGTAAATATTATGTCAGAGTACAGTCTTGAAACGATCCGTCACAGTGCGGCGCACATTATGGCGTCTGCCGTGAAGCAGCTTTATCCCGATGCCAAGTTTGATATCGGTCCCGCAACCGAAAACGGTTTCTATTACGATTTTGATATGGAACACCGTCTCGTTGCCGAAGATCTCAAGCAGATCGAAAAGGCGATGAAAAAAATCATCGGACGCAAACTCCCCTTTGAAAAAATCGAAGTTTCCCGCGAAGAAGCTGTTAGAATGCTTGAAGGTCAGACCTATAAGCTGGAACGTCTTGCCGATATTCCCGAAGGCGAAGCTATTACCTTCTACAAGCACGCTGATTATTTTGATCTCTGCCGCGGTCCTCACGTTGAACACACCGGTTGTGTCGGCGCAGTAAAACTTCTCAGTGTTGCCGGAAGTTACTTCCGCGGCGATGAAAAGAATCCCATGCTTCAGCGTATTTACGGAACCGCTTTTGCTACAGAAGAAGATCTTAAAAATTATATTCAGCAGCAGGAAGAGGCCGCCAAACGCGACCATCGCAAGCTGGGTACTGAACTTGATCTTTTCGGTTTCTCTGATTCTGTCGGTCCCGGACTGGTTCTGTGGCATCCCAAAGGTGCGCTGATCCGTCACCTGATCGAAACCTATTGGAAAGCCGAACATTACAAGAATGGTTATGAACTGCTCTATACGCCCCATATCGGACAGAGCAATCTCTGGGAAACCAGCGGTCACCTGGGGTTCTACCGTGAAGGCATGTATTCCCCCATGGAAATTGACGAGAAAGATTATTACGTCAAACCCATGAACTGCCCCTTCCATATCGAAGTTTATCAGTCCCGTCTGCGCAGTTACCGTGAACTGCCCCTGCGCTGGGCTGAACTCGGTACTGTTTACCGCTATGAGAAATCCGGTTCTTTGCATGGTTTGATGCGTGTCCGCGGATTTACTCAGGATGACTCTCATATCATTTGTACGCCGGAATCCATCGAGGACGAAATCGCTGAAGTTCTGCGTTTCAGTCTGCATATCAACCGTGCGTTCGGATTCAAGGATATCAAAGCGTATCTTTCCACCCGTCCTGAAAAGGCGGTTGGCGAACCTGAACGCTGGGAAACTGCAATTGATTCTCTCCGCAAGGCCGTTGAAAAATGCGGACTTGAATGTGATGTGGATGAGGGCGGCGGTGCTTTCTACGGTCCCAAAATCGACCTCAAACTCCGCGATGCGATCGGTCGTGAATGGCAGACGACCACGATCCAGTTTGACTTCAACCTGCCTGAACGTTTTGATATGACCTATATCGGAGAAGACGGTAAGAAACACCGTCCGTTCATGGTTCACCGCGCTCTGTTGGGCAGTCTTGAACGTTTCTTCGGTATTCTGGTTGAACACTACGCCGGAGCCTTCCCGCTGTGGCTGAGTCCCGAACAGGCAAGAATCCTGCCGGTTTCCGATAATCAGATTGAAGTCGCCAAAAAGTTCCGTGACGAACTGCGCGCCAAGGGTTTCCGCGTGGATGTGGATGCTCAGGCTGCCAGTCTCGGAGCCAAGATCCGTTCCGCCCGTCAGGCCCGTGTTCCTTATCTGCTGGTCATCGGTGAAAAAGAGGGTGCGGACAACACGGTTTCTGTCAGAACCCGCCTTGAAGGTGAACTCGGTGCCATGAATTTGGAAGAACTTGCAGAAAAAATGCAAAAAGAGGTTGACAACAAGGGTCTTTAGTGCTATTTTAAGAAACGAGTGAATTCCCCGGATACGGAGTCCGGGGTGTTTGACAGTAAAATAACGCCGGAGAAGAGCCTTTTCAAAGGCAGGCGTAAAGTTGGTTTTGAAGGGAGGGTGCCGTCATAGCTAAGTTATTGAAAGCCAATGACCGGACCATAACGCTTACAGAAGTGCGTTTGATCGGTGCGGATGGGGAACAGCTGGGAGTTGTTTCTTACACGCAGGCCCGTGAACTTGCAACAGAGGCAGGGCTTGATCTTGTTATGGTTTCTGACCGTTCTACTCCGCCGGTTGTGCGGATTATGAACTTCGGTAAACTGCGTTATGAGCAGAAGAAGAATTTGAAGGCTCAGCGTCGCAATACAGCTGCGCAGAAACTCAAAGAGGTCAAATTTCATATTAACATTGACGACCATGACTATCAGACCAAGATAAAGAAGGCGCTTGACTTCATTGAGAAGAAATTCCGCTTGAAGATCACTCTGGCGCTGCGCGGTCGTGAGATGGCGCACCAGGATATGGCTTTTGAACTGATCCGCAAGGTGATGGCAGAGCTTGCTCCTTATGCTGATGCAGATGGCGCTCCCAATCTTCTCGGACGTAATATATCAGTGACGTTTTCACCGAAATAAACCGGTGACGTTGACCGCAGCCGGTAACAGCATTGACCGGCTCGGTTATAATATAAATCATCATAAAGATGAAAGGAAGAAACAATGCCGAAGTTGAAAACAAGAAAATGCGCGGCGAAGCGTCTCAAAGAGACCGGAACCGGCAAGTTCCGCCATCACAAGGCGGGAGCCCGTCACCTGAAATCCTCAAAAAATGCAAAGCGTCGTCGTCGTCTGCGTCAGGATGCAGCCGTGTCCCCCGCAGAACGCAGCCGTATCAAGGCAGCTTTGCCGTATGGTCTCTAATTTAAGGAAGGAGTAGAAAAATGTCTAGAGTTACTTATGCAGTTCCTTCCCGTAAACGTCGTAAACGTTTGCTTGAGCAGGCTAAGGGTTTCTATGGCAACAGCAGCCGCAACCTCCGCAATGCGTATGATGCAGTCGAGCGCGCACAGCGCCACGCCTACGTCGGACGCAAGCAGAAAAAGCAGCAGTACCGCGCTCTTTGGATCGTGCGTATCAATGCCGCCTGCCGCGCACTGGATGTGAATTACAGCCGCTTTATGGATGGTCTCAAGAAGGCCAATATCGAGCTGAACCGCAAGGTTCTGGCTGATATGGCTGTCCGTGAGCCCGCCCAGTTCAAGGCGCTGGTGGAACAGGTCACCAAGGCTTAATTCGCCTCCCATCCCTGCCTGAAACAGTGCTTTTGCTGTGAAAGCAGTTTTAAGTACAAAAATCCTTTCGGGCAGGGGAGAATGACAAACAGCTTGAAATTGGTTGACTTTTCACCGGTTTCAAGCTGTTGTTGTTTTATGTTGAAAAAAAGATGTCCCAAGCGGCTTCAAAAGTGCCGGAAAACAGACGTTTTTGTAAAGGAATATTTTACTGCTTCCCGCTACCTTTGATGTCGTTTTAACGGAACTTCAGAAAAGTTCCTCATTATATTTAACACAGGGTGTTTGACATGAATGATATAATCGGAGAAATAGATCGTGCGGTAAGTGCGGCAGAAAGCCGTGCCGCAGCCGCAGCGACCGGAGCCGAAATCGAAGCCATCCGTATTGATTACCTTGGCAGAAACGGTTTGTTTCCGGCGCTTTCACGCAGAATGGGAGAAATTCCCGCAGACCAGCGCAAAGCCACCGGCGGCGCATTTAATACCGGAAGAACCCGTATTCAGGAGGCGATTGAAGCTGCTCAGAAACGTCTTTCTGCCGGAAGCGAAAAGATGGATTCAATTGATCTGTCTCTGCCCGGACGCCGCAGCACAGCCGGACGTATCCATCCCATCAGCCGCATGGCAGATGAATGTGCTGAAGTCTTCCGCAGAATGGGATTTGTCGCCGTTGACGGTCCTGAAATTGAAGATATTTACCACAACTTTGATGCGCTTAATACTCCGATGGATCATCCGTCAAGAGATCCGCAGGATACCTTTTATTTTCCGGACGGCAGAATTCTGCGTTCCCAGACTTCTCCGGTCCAGATTCGCGTGATGGAAACACATACGCCTCCGGTGCGTATCGTTGCCCCCGGACGTGTTTTCCGCCGCGACACCCCCGATGCCACCCACGGCATGAACTTTCACCAGATTGAAGGTCTCTATGTGGATAAAAATGTCTCCATGGCAGATTTGAAGAGCGTTCTTCAGCGTTTTGCCTGTGAGATGTTCGGACCCGATGTAAAAATCCGTCTGCGTCCCCACTTCTTCCCCTTCACCGAACCGAGCGTTGAATATGACTTCAGCTGCGTTGTCTGCGGTGGAAAAGGTTGTAACGTCTGCAAAAACTCCGGTTGGATTGAAATTGCCGGTGCCGGTATGGTCGATCCCGCTGTGTTCAAAGCGGTCGGTTACGATCCCGAAGTCTGGTCAGGATTTGCTTTCGGTCTCGGCATTGAGCGTCTTGCCATGCTCAAACACCGGATTCCTGATTTACGTCTGCTGTATGAAAACGATATCCGCTTCCTCAAGCAGTTCTGATAAAAAAGAGGAGTGTATAGAATATGAATATTTCCAAAAAATGGTTGTCTGATTACGTTGCTGTCAATTGTGATGATGCAACGCTGTGTCATAAGTTGACGATGGCAGGTATTGAAGTTGAAAAGGTTGAAACCAATTCAACCGTTCCCGCCGGAGTCGTTGCCGCAAAAATCATGTCAAGAGAGGTTCATCCCAACTCGGATCATCTCTCTGTCTGTCAGGTCTTTAATGGAAAAGAAACCATTCAGATTGTTTGCGGTGCGCCCAACTGCGATGCCGGTAAAATTGTTCCGCTTGCTCAGATCGGAACAGTTTTTTCCACACCCGAAGGCGAATTTAAAATCAAAAAATCCAAACTGCGCGGTGTTGAATCCAACGGCATGATGTGCAGCGAAGAGGAACTCGGGCTCGGCAGCGACAACTCCGGACTGATGATTCTGGATGACTCCATCGTCCCCGGAACTCCCTTCGAGGAACTTTATCCCGGTGATACTTTTATGGAACTGGAAGTCACCCCGAACCGTCCGGACTGGCTTTCTGTCTGGGGTATTGCCCGTGACGTTTCCTGTCTGCTGGGAACTGAGGCGAAGCTTCCTGAAATTTCAATTACTGAAAGCAATGAAGCTCCCCGTGCCGATCTGGTGACGGTTGAAGCTTCTGATCTTTGTCACCGTTATATCGGCAGAGTCATCCGCGATGTCAAAGTCGGTCCTTCTCCCGCCTGGTTGGTTGAAAGACTTGAAAGTGTCGGACTGCGCTCCATCAACAATATCGTGGACGTTACCAACTTTGTTCTGATGGAACTGGGACAGCCTCTGCATGCCTTTGACCTGGATAAACTGGAAGAAGGACGTGTTGTTGCCCGCCGTGCTGTTGCCGGAGAAAAAATCGTTACCCTCGACGGCAGCGAACTGGAACTTGATGAAAACTGCCTCGTTATCGCCGACGCCAAAAAGCCGATGGCTCTTGCCGGTGTGATGGGTGGAGAATTTTCGGGCGTGACTGAAACGACCACTTCCATTCTGCTTGAAAGTGCTGTTTTCCAGCCCTCCAACATCCGTGCAACCAGCCGCCGTCTGGGTATTGGCAGTGATTCAAGCTACCGTTTTGAACGCGGTGTGGACTACGATATGGCTGAACTTGCCTCCGTTCGTGCTGTTCAGCTGATCCTTGAAGTTGCCGGAGGAAAACTCGAAGGCAAGGCTCAGGATATCAATACCGGACGTCCTCAGGAAGTTGTGATTCCCTGCAAATTTGAAAATATCCGCACCCGCATCGGTTCCGGTGTGACCAATGAGCGTATCGAAGAAATTTTCCGTACGCTGCACCTGGGAGTTGCGGATGTGACTTCTGAGGGCTGTGTGGTTACGGCGCCGCTGTTCCGCCGCGATCTGCTCCGTGAAGCTGATCTTGTGGAAGAAGTCGCCCGTATCGACGGATTGGATAAGATTCCCGAAATCGCCGTTGCCGGAAAATGCTGTCATCCGCAGTCAGAAGATGCCTGGATGCCCCTGCAGAAACTCCGTCATCTGGCAGCCGGACTCGGATTTTATGAGTGTGTTCACTACAGTATCGGCAGCGTTGCCAACTTTTTGAGCGACAGCCGTTTTACTGAAGATGATCTTGTGAAACTGGATAATCCTTTAAGTCCTGAAATGTCCGTCATGCGTCCCAGCCTTCTGGGCGGTCTGCTTGGCGCCGTTGAGCGTAATATTGCCCGCGGCAACAGAACTCTTGCTCTCTTTGAACTGGATCGCTGTTTCTGCGCCAACGCTCAGAAGTTCCCCGAAGAACGCAATGAACTTGCCTTTGTTCTGACCGGACTCAGACACCCCGAGCGTTTCTCTGCTGAACTCAAAGAAAACTATGACTTCTATGATCTCAAAGGAGCATTGGAGTCTTTGTTTGAACTGCTTAATATCACCAATTACCGCTTCGCTCTGCTTGAAAACGATGACCGTTTCCGTGCGGGGCACGCCTGCGCCATCGTTCTTGAAGGAAAGACTGCCGGTGCATTCGGTGAATTGAATAAGAAGTTCACCTCCAACTGGCGAACAGTTTATCCTGTTTTTGCCGCCCAGATCGAAGTTGCCGCCATCTTGCAGGCTGCTTCAAGAGGCGTTGCCAAGTACAAAGCTGCTCCGCAGTATCCGGCAACATCAAGAGATATTGCGTTTGTGGCTTCTGCGGATCTTTCCTGCGGAGACATTATTGATTTCATCCGCCGCAAGAAACTGCAGAATCTGGAATCCGTCCAGTTGTTTGATATCTTTGAAGATGATTCTCTCAAAGCCAAACAGCAGAAGAGTATGGCTTTCAGCCTGACCTTCCGCAACAGTGAAAGAACTCTCAAAGATGAAGAAGTCAACGCTGCTGTGGAAAAACTCCGCAATGCGCTGGCAAATGAACTTAAAGTTGAATTGCGTTAAGCCTTTAACATAAGGAAATTTAATTATGTTGGATAAAAACGTCGGTTGTGTTTATGAGGGTATGCTCGATGCCAAAGGACTGAAATTCGGTATCGTTTGCGCCCGTTTCAATGATTTTTTTGTGAGCCGTCTGCTTTCCGGAGCAATGGATGCAATCGTCCGTCACGGCGGCGATGCGGCGAACGTGAGCGTGGCTTACGTTCCCGGTTCCTATGAAATTCCCTTTGCTGTCAAAAAAATGCTGGCAACCGGAAAGTTCGATGCCGTGTTTGCTCTGGGCGTTGTCATTCAGGGGGCAACTCCCCATGCCGGATACATCAACAGTGAAGTTGCCAAGTGTCTTGCCCAGCTGGGACTTGAGTCCGGTATTCCCGTGACCTATGGTATGATTACCGCCGATAATCTTGATCAGGCTATCGAACGCAGCGGAACCAAGGCCGGAAACAAGGGCGTTGACGCTGCTTTGGCGGCAATTGAAATGGCGAATCTCAACAAAGCAATCAAGTAAAACAATCTTATGTCAGATAATTTTCAAAATCAGGAACAGCAGGTAATCCGTCCTCACGGTAAACGTCTGGGACGTGAATTTGCCATGTCGTTTCTTTTCAGTTGTGAAATGCGCGGAGAAACTCCCCGCGCAGAACTTTTTGATTCCTTTTTTGAGACGGCAGTGCCGGAATACGCTGATGTTGATGAGAAAACACTCCGTCGCGCCGCTGATTATGCAGCAAAACTTTATGTAAGTGTTGCTCTGAATCAGGAAAAGATTGATGCAATTCTGTCTCCCTTGTGTATGAACTGGGATTGGATGCGTCTTTCTGCCGTGGACCGCAATATCATGCGTGTTGCCGTTGCAGAAATGCTTGAGTTTGACGAGGTTCCTCTGGTCGTCAGCATTGACGAAGCCGTCGAAATCGCCCGTGATTTTTCCGGTATAGAAGGTGGTAACTTTATCAATGGTGTTCTCAATTCAGTCAAAAACAAATTGGCGGAATCAGGAAAAAAGTCCCGTTGACGGTGAAGAAAAATGGCATCGATATTTTCGTTCTTTAAACGCGGTCTTGAAAAGAGTGCAACAAAAATTTCAAGAGCTATTGCCGGGGTTTTTACCGGAATTAAAGCTCACGGAGATTCAAGTTTTGAAGATCTTGAAGCTATGCTTGTTGCCGCTGATTTCGGCTTGAAAGCGGCTACTGAAGTAACCGCCTGTCTCAAGGACCGCTATGAACGCGGCGAGATTGCAACGGATGCAGATCTGGTGGAAGCTGCCAAACAGGAAGTTACCGCTATTCTCAAGCAGCATGCAAGAGAAATCAATCTGGCTCCGCAGGGGAATCCCACGGTGATTCTTTTTGTCGGTGTCAACGGCAGCGGCAAGACGACTACAATCGGAAAACTTGCGACCCGGTTGCATAAAGAGGGTAAAAAAGTTATTCTTGCCGCCTGTGATACATTCCGTGCCGCAGCAGTTGAACAGCTGCAGCTGTGGGGGGAAAGATCACAGTGTCAGGTTGTTTCCTCGCGTCATGGCGCAGACCCGGCAAGTGTTGCCTTTGATGCAACACAGGCAGCGCTGGCGCGTAATGCGGATTTTCTTTTGATTGATACCGCCGGACGTCAGCAGAATCACCGGGATTTGATGGATGAATTGGCGAAAATCCGCCGTTCCATTTCAAAAGTTTATCCGGATGCGCCGCACGAAGTCTGGCTTACGGTTGACTCAAGTCTCGGAGCCAATGTCGTCAATCAGGCGCGGGAATTTTCAAAGATTGCCGGTGTGACCGGATTGGTTTTGACCAAACTTGATGGTACGGGCAGGGGCGGTATGGCTGTTGCTCTTCACCGGGAATTTGAATTGCCGACATTCTTTACCGGTTTGGGAGAACAGCCTGACGAACTGCAGCCTTTTGATCCGGAACTTTATGCGGAAGCATTGTTTGCTCCGCGCGGAGAATAAAAGATGACTTCTGACAGTCAATACATGCGTCGCGCCCTGGAATTGGCGGAGCGTGCCTGCGGCATGACCAATCCCAACCCGATGGTCGGAGCTGTATTGGTCCGTGATGATAAAATCATCGGTGAAGGGTATCATCACAGGGCAGGGGAGGCTCATGCCGAAGTCAATGCGTTTGCCGATGCTGAAAAGCGCGGTGAATCAACTGACGGGGCCACGTTGTATGTGACTCTTGAACCCTGTTCCAGTTACGGAAGAACTCCTCCCTGTACCGAAAGAATTTTGAATTCCGGTGTCAAACGGGTCGTTATCGGTTGTCTTGACCCCAATCCCAAACACAACGGTAAAGCCGTTGCGATTCTTGAAAAAGCGGGAATTTCTGTTTCAAGCGGCATTGAAGAAACGGCCTGTTATCAGTTGAACCGCGCATTCTTCTGCTGGATTTCAACCGGAAAACCGTGGGTCGTTCTTAAAATGGCAACAACTCTTGATGGAAAGACTGCCGCGCCCTCGGGGGATTCTTTCTGGGTCACCGGCGAACTTGCCCGTGCAAGAGTTCAGGAATTGCGCCGAATGTCCGATGCCATTATGGTCGGCGCCAATACTGTGCGGCTGGATCATCCGAAACTCAATGTCCGGATTCCCGAAAACTGGCAGCGTCAGCCTTTGCGTCTTGTTGCTTCCGGCAGCATGACCGAAAAGGAACTTGCAACGTATTTTCCGGATGGAAATGCCGAATTGGTCAATCCTGATGCTGAGGGTTGGGAGAATTTTCTTCTCCGTCTGGGAAAACGCAATATTATGATGCTGCTCCTTGAGGGAGGAGCTGAACTTGCCGGTTCCGCTCTTTCTGCCGGAATCGTTGATCATGTAGAGTTTCATATCGCCCCGAAAATTCTCGGCGGAAGAAACAGTCATCCCGCAGTCGGCGGGAAAGATCCTGAAAAAATGCTTGATGCTCTGGCACTTGAAAATGTGAATGTCACCCGTTACGGAGACGATGTTGCCGTTTCAGGTGATTTGAAAAAAAGAGAGAAATAATAAGATGTTTACAGGTTTGGTTCAGCAGGTCGGAACGCTGGTTTCCGCCTCTTCAGGACGGTTGTTGATCCGTCCTGCACACCGGATTGAAAATCCTGTTACGGGGGAGAGTATTGCCGTCAACGGCTGTTGTCTTACGCTTGAACGGGTCAATGCCGCAGGTGAACTTGAGTTTCACACGCTTGCTGAAACTTTGAGCAGAAGCAATCTCGGCAGGTTGGTTCCGGGCAGTCCCGTCAACCTTGAACGGGCGCTGGCTCTGGGGGACCGTCTGGGCGGACATCTTGTGCAGGGACATGTGGACGCCATCGCTGAAGTTGTTGACCAGAAAAGAAACAGCAGCGGAGATGTTGAACTTGTTGTCCGTATCCCCGATGGTTTTGCCGTTGAATTGGTTGAAAAAGGCAGTATTACCATTGACGGTGTTTCTCTTACTGTTGCAGCTCTTACGGAACAGACTTTTTCTGTTTGTCTGATTCCGCAAACATTGGCTGATACTGCGCTTGCAAGTAAAACAGCCGGAACTTTTGTGAATCTTGAGGGAGATATCATCGGAAAATATGTCCGTCGTTTTCTTGAAGTTGCCAATGATTCCGGCAACTGCAAAGATACATCGTCAGGCATAACCTATGAAAAGCTCAGGGAGGCGGGATTCTTATGAAACCTGTCTGGGGCTTGGGTATTTCCGGAGACGAACAGTTTTCCCTTCTGCCGTCAACTTTGCCTGAGGAGTTTTCCTTTTTTGAAATCCCGGGAGAGATGTTGGAATTACCGGTTCACCGGGCAAAACTCAAAGTTCATCTTTCAAAATTCTGCAAGGCTTTATTGATACGGGATATTGTATCGTCTCATCTCGCTGATGAGGTCCCCTTGTTCCCGCTGCATCTGAAGTTTGAATTTGACCGGAAATTCCGTTCCAATTGTGAAAGTGCCTCCCGTTTGGGATGTCATTTTATTTCTGCTGAATTTAGTTTGGTCCGTGCATTTTCTGATACAATTTACAGACGGAAACTGTTGGACTTGCTGCGGTCCGTTGCCGGAATTCTGGATGAATTCAAAATGACCATGCTTCTGCCGGTACATTTTCCCGCTGACGGCTGCGGAGAATCTTTTGCGGAATTTGTGAAATTCAAAAAAGAACTCTTTTACCCCGGTTTCCGTTTTATTTTGAACTGCCGTTATCACGAAGACGGTTTTGACAATATGCTGGATAAAGTCGTTTCTGAATTGAGTTTCGAAAGAACTTTCTGGCGTTTATCCTGTATGCCGGAACCGGAAACTTTTCTCAATATTGACATTCTGGAAAAAATGCGGCCGGTTTGGGAAACTATTCCCGGAGACACACCGGCATTTATCAGTCTTGAACCGGGTAGAACAGCCCCGGATCAGATTTTGATAAACTCTCTTTCTCGGATGTTAAAAAAATATAATGCTCACCAATAAGCGGAAATGTCATGACTGAAAACGAACGTAAAACATCTCTGCTGCGTCCCTCTCTGCTTGTCAGCGGCGTTACTCTGCTCAGCCGTCTGCTGGGTATCCTCAGGGTGCGTCTTGAAGCAAGTGTATTGGGCGGCGGAGAATTGGCAAGTGCCTGGTTTCTTGCATTTGCCATTCCCAATTTATTCCGCCGTCTGCTGGGCGAGGGGGCTTTGGGAACTGCGCTGATTCCGCTGATTGCCGGAATTGAACAGGAAAAAGGCAAAGAAAACATGCGCAGGGAACTGGCTGTTGTTTTTACCGCATTGAGTATTCTTCTTGCTGTCATCGTTGTTGCCGTCGGAGCTGGAAGTATCGGTCTGCGTTATTTTTCCCGTTGTTACGGAATAACTTTTTTCTGCACGCCCCGTATGGATATGGCATTGCAGCTGTTGCCGCTTCTTATGCCCTATGCGTTTTTTATGTGTCTGGTCGGCGTTGCAACGGCAGTTTTAAATTATGTTAAAGTTTTTGTGCTTCCCGCCTGCGGTGCATTGCTGTTGAATATTTTTCTGATTTCAGGATTGACTTTCGGATATTTGCATGGTGTCGGAATTGATAATTTGCCGTCTTTTCTGCCGGTTCTGAGTATACTGGTTCTGGTGTCCGGCTTAACGCAGCTGATATTGACTCTGCTGCTGCTCTTTTTTTACGGATATTTTCCGAAGTTGGATTTTGATGTTTTCAAAAAATCTGATGTGCTGGCAAAACTCTGGCAGCTTTCTCTGCCGGGTGTGATCGCCGCCTCTGTGCTGCAGGTGAGTTTCCTCGTTGACAGAATGCTTGCCGTCAAATTGAACAGTCAGGCTGTGCCTGCGTTGACTTTTGTGGATCGTCTTGTTGATCTGCCTATCGGACTTTTTGCTGTTTCGCTCGGTTCTGTTCTGATGGCATCCATGGCAAGAGCCGCGGCGAAGAATGATTTTGCACAATTAAAAGATGAACTTGAGTTCAGTTTGCGGCATGTGTATTTTGTCTGTATCCCTATGGCGGCGGCGGTGATTGTTTTTCACGTTCCACTGCTGCGGGTATTGTGTCTGGGCGGGAACTATACTGAAAGTGATCTTGAAGCGGCAAGGAGTGTTGCGATATTTTACAGCGCAGGGATTCCATTATTCTGTTCGCTCAAAATTTTGCTTCCGGCATTTTATGCAAGAAAAGAGATGCGTAAACCATTGATTGCATCGGTAACTGCCATTTGTCTTAATATTGTTTTGAATCTCATTCTGATGGGACCTCTGAAACAGGGTGGTATCGCTCTTGCCACAACAATATCTTCTCTTGTAAACAATGCCATATTGTTCTGTTTTTTAAGGCAGGATAAAGTCATGCCCGATATGAAAGTTCTGCTGTATTCTGCCTTGAGGGGAATCGTCATTGCTTTTTCAGTTATGTTTATTCTGTCAAAGATATATGCGCTTTTTGAAGAAGCATTGATTGCAAACCGTTGGATTTATGCACTTTCAGTTATCATATTGTTGATGTTTGCCGGTGTTTTTTATCTGGCGGCGGCATGGATTTGCCGATCTCCGGAATGTGCAGAATTATTTTCAGTAGTCAAAAAAAGAACCAACAGAAAGAGTTGAAAATGTTTAAAAAATTGTTTTTGCCCGTCGGATTACTTTTGAGCGTGATTATTTCCATGATTTTTCCACAGCTGGGAACTCAGGTCAAACAGATATTCGGCAGTTCACTGTTTATCCTGCTGATTTTTCTTGTCTGCGGCTATCAGACTGATTTCAGCGGAACGAAGTTCAATAAAAGTTTTCTGCTGTCATTTCTTGTCTGTGGTGTGCTTTCTCTGCTTGCCGCACCGTGGCTGGGTGTTGGAATCGCCAGAGTGTTTCAGTTGGATAAACTTGCGATGACAGGACTGATTGTTATGGCATGCGTTCCGCCCACGCTTTCAAGCGGAATCGTGATGACTGAAACCGCAGAAGGCAATATTATGCTCGGCGTGATGATGACCGTTTTTTATAATCTGCTCGGCGTTCTGACCATGCCTCTGGTCGTTACTTGGACTCTTGCCAGCAAAACGGATATTGATACCAATCCGCTTAAAATGTTCATTCAGCTGCTCCTGCTGGTCGTTCTGCCCTTTGCCGTCGGATTCGGATTGAAAAAACTGCTCAAACGCAAATTGCCGTCATTCTGCGGATATATTCCCTCTGCCTGTGTTATTTTGCTGATACTTTCATTTTTTTCAAGCGCCAATGCCCAGTTTAAAGCGTATCCGGTAAAATTTCTGCTTCTGATTGCGGCAGCGGGACTGCTCATGCGTGTCGGACTTATGCTCATTCTCTGGTTCGGCGGCGTGTTTACGAAAATGAATTCAGCGGACCGTAAAGCTGCGATTTTTACCGCAGGTTCCAAAACGCTGACGATAGCCCTTGCCATTCTTGCGATTCTGGATGTCGGCAATGGTCCGGCAGTTATCCCCTGCATGGTCTTTTATTTTCTGCAGTCCATGATCGACTCTGCTCTTGCCGGAAAAATGGGACTTTCCGCCGCAAAGAAAAGGGAGGCGGAAAACGCCTGACAGTTTCCCGTCAGGCGATTCGTTCGGTAAACGTCAGTTTTTGCGGCGTTTGACCGTTGCGATTTTTTCATTGACATTGATGTTATGGGTATCCAATCCCGGCGTTTGACCGTGCAGATCAAACTCTATGTCAACGTGCGGACCGAACAACAGGCAATGGGTTGAACCGCCGAAGTGGAACATGCCGGTCTGATCGCCTTTGTTGACGTGCTGTCCATCGTAAACGGTGATTTCACAAGTTGAAACTTCAGCCATGCCGATTGCGACAAAACACATAAGTCCGATATCCGGATTATCCGCCTCAATGTAAATTACTGCCCGGGTTGCCAATTCAGAGATGTATCCCTGGGAATCGTTGGGGGCAAGCGGATCATATCCGACACTGCGGGCCTCTGAGTAATAGGTTCCGGGAATAACTGCCGTTTTGACGATTTTCCCGGAAACAGGTGCATGCCAGCGGTGGTAACTTAATGCGCTTAAAAACGCCTGATAAATCGTTCCACCGGCAAAATGATTGGCTCTCGGGTCATTGTTGAGCATGAATTGCAGGGCGTAAGGCTGGGCTTTTATCCAGAATTTATCCCGCATTTTCACATTTCTTGCCAACGCAAACGGCGCGGATTCGCAGGCGTTGACGACCACGCTGTCATCATCGGGGGATGCGACAGGACGGATTCCGGGACGGAACTTGCGGACAAAAAATTCATCCCAGGACTTGAACCCGTAATGGGGTTGAGAGGGATCGCAGATAAATTCTTTGGTGAAGTTCGGCATAGCTTTATGAGCGTCTTCTCCGAACCATCCGCTGCGGGGATCGGCATTGAGGACATAGGCGCTGTCCGCAGATTTGAGGAATCTGCCCCATTGGTCAAGAATGGCTTTGATATGCTTGTTGATTTTTTCGTCAATGAATCCTGCCCAGCCGCCCTCTGTTGCCATTGACCAGTCCAGAATGGCATTGAAGGGAAATCCGACAAATCCGGTTTCATCAAAATCAGGTGCGTGCGTGAGAATGACGTTAAAAAGTTTCAGCATGTGGTGATAGTCGCGGACCTGCGGCAATCCGGTGAGCGTTTTTCTTTTACTTGAGGGAACTTCATCAAACATCTGATTGAAAAACATATACGCCTTGGCATCGTTTTCAATAAAATGTTTGAAATTTTCCACCACCGGCAGCAGCGGTTTATCGCATTTATCTGCTTTGTCCATGATTTTTTTCATCCATTCAACCAGCGTTTTCTGATCGTGCGGCATCCAATGCCCGGGGGCGAATGAATGGTTGTTTTGAGAGTGTTTTTCCATCTTTCTTTTCTCCTCTTTTTTGTGCAGGGCTTCATGCGAATGCACTTTTCTCTGTTATCACAGATATATCGTCCGTAAAATTTTTTCAAGAGAATTTTTGATTTTTATGCCGAAAACATGATTTAAAACAGCAGAAAAAGATTGCAAGTAGCAAGAAGTTGTGGTATATTATTGCGATTTTCTATTGATGTAAAAACAAACCTTTTTCAAGGAGAAAAAATTATGGCTATGCAGGAAGCTCTGCCGCGCGCTTACGAACCGGCGGATGTGGAAAAGAAATGGTTTCCCATTTGGGAAAACAATGGTGATTTTCATGGAACCGCCGATTCTGACAAACCGGCATTTTCCATCGTGATTCCGCCGCCGAACGTTACGGGTATCCTGACCCTCGGTCACGTTCTCAACAACACCTTGCAGGATATCCTCTGCCGCCGTGCAAGAATGAAAGGCTTTGAAGTCTGCTGGTTCCCCGGAACCGACCATGCCGGTATCGCAACGGAATCCAAAGTTGTGAAATTTCTCAAAGATACTGAAAATGTGACCCGCGATGAACTCGGACGTGATGAATTCATCAACCGTGTCTGGCAGTGGAAAAAAGAATACGGCGGCAAAATCATCCGTCAGCTGCGCACTCTCGGCTGCTCCTGCGACTGGGAACGTGAACGCTTCACCATGGATGACGGTCTTTCTGATGCCGTGAAAAAAGTTTTCGTTGCCCTCTATGAAAAGGGATATATCTATCGCGGACAGCGCATGATCAACTGGTGTCCGGTTGCCAAAAGCGCTCTTTCTGATGAAGAAGTCATTTACCGCGATGTTCCCGGTAAATTTTATTACTTCCGCTATCCTCTGGCAGAGGGCGACGGTGCGCTGATTGTTGCCACCACCCGTCCCGAGACCATGTTCGGAGATACCGCTGTTGCCGTCCATCCGGACGATGAACGCTACAATAAACTCATTGGCAAGTTCGTCAAACTGCCGCTGACTGACAGATTGATTCCCATCGTCGGAGATCTTCACGCTGATCCGACCAAGGGAACCGGCTGTGTTAAAATCACTCCGGGACACGACCCCAACGACTTTGAAGTCGGTCGCCGTCACAATCTTGAAGTCATGAATGTGATGAATAATGACGGTACGCTCAACGAACTCTGCCCTGCTGAGTTTGTCGGATTGGACCGTTTCGTTGCCCGCGATCTCTGCGTCAAAAAACTTGAAGAGCAGGGACTGCTCGAAAAGATCGAAGATATCACTCACTCCGTCGGCTATTCCGAACGCGGCGGTGTACCGATCGAAACGCTGGTGAGCAGCCAGTGGTTCTGCAAGATGGATGAACTTGCCAAGCCCGCTATCGAAGCGGTCAAGTCCGGAAAAATCAAATTCTATCCCGAACGCTGGAGCAAGACTTATTTCCACTGGATGGAAAATATTCAGGACTGGTGTATTTCACGTCAGCTCTGGTGGGGACACCGTATTCCCGCCTGGTACAATGACGAAAACGGTGAAGTCTATGTCGGCATGGATGCGCCGACGGCTCCCGGCAAATGGCGTCAGGAAGAGGACGTGTTGGATACCTGGTTCAGCAGCTGGCTGTGGCCCTTCTCCGTCATGGGCTGGCCCGAAAAGACCAAAGAACTTGAAAAATTCTATCCGACCAATGATCTTGTTACCGGTCCGGATATCATCTTCTTCTGGGTTGCCCGTATGATTATGGCAGGCTGTGAGTTCTGCGGAGAGATTCCGTTCAACAACGTCTATTTCACCAGTATCATCCGTGACGAAAAAGGACGTAAACTTTCAAAGAGTCTGGGCAACTCCCCCGACCCGCTGGATGTGATTGCTGAATACGGTGCCGATGCGCTGCGTTTCTCTATCGTCTATATCGCGCCTGTCGGTATGGATATCCGTTACAACAACGAAAAGTGCGAAATCGGACGCAACTTTGCCAACAAACTGTGGAACGCCTGCCGTTTCCGTCAGATGCAGGGCGAAGTTTCCGCCGACTTCAATACATTGCCCGGAAATCTTTCCAGCGATGAAAAATGGATGATTGCCAAACTTGATGCGGCTGTTGCCAATATTGAAAGCGAATTTGAAAAGTTCCGTTTCCATGCGGCGGCTCATGCGCTGTATGATCTGGTCTGGTCCGACTTCTGCGACTGGTTCGTTGAAGCAGAGAAGATGCCCATGCGTGCCGGCGGTGCCGACAAGGAACGTGCGCTCGCTGTTCTGGATTATGCACTCTTCCGCATTTTGAAACTTCTGCATCCCTTCATGCCGTTTATCACTGAAGAACTGGCACACCGCATGGGATTTGTTGAAGAAGGCAAGTCCATCATGTATACCGCTTGGCCGATGCCGGATGCCGCTGCCAAATTTGATGCGGCTGATACCGCTTTGACGGATGGAAAATTTGAACTGGTCCGTATCGGACGCTTCCTGCGTTCCAGCTACAATATTCCTGACGGAAAGAAACTCAACTTCCACATCAAGGCTGCGGGAAAAGCTGAACTGGATTTCCTGACCGAACAGAAAGCTTCTCTCAAACTTCTGCTCAATGCCGAAGATATTGAAATCTCTTCAGAGGCTTTTGACAGTGCCGCCAACGGAGCTGCTCCCTCTCAGTTGGGCGCCATGGGTATCTTGAGTCTGCCGCTTGCCGGTTTGATTGATGTCGATGCCGAAGTTGCCCGTTTGGAAAAACAGCTCAAGGATATCAACAACTGGATCAAGTCTGCTCAGGGAAAACTCTCAAATGAACGTTTTGTTCAGAATGCGCCGGCACAGGTCGTTGCCGATGCCAGAGCCAGTCTTGCCGACCTTGAAGAAAGAAAAGTCCGTACAGAAGAATTGCTTGCTTCTCTCAAGGGCTGAGATATGAAATAAAGAACCGGAGAATATAAATTATGGATAGTTTCAGAGAAAAGGCAATCGCTTCGATTGCTTCTGACCGCGTAGGGGAACCGGTGAAATATACCGAACCCCTCGGCGAATTATTTGGTGCAGACGTATTTAATGAGAATGCGATGCAGCAATACCTTGCCGCACGCACTCTGAAACAATATGCCGCCTGTCTTTCTGAAAGAACGCCCATTCCGCCGGAACTGGCAGAGGAAATCGCCGATGCCATGAAAGCCTGGGCTCTGGAACGCGGCGCAACCCATTATTCTCACTGGTTTCTGCCGTTGACCGGTTCCAGTGCCGAAAAGCACGACTCTTTTGTGGAGCCGGATCACAAGGGCGGTATGATCCTCAAATTCTCCGGCAAAAATCTGATTGTCGGCGAACCGGATGCTTCCAGTCTGCCCAACGGCGGACTGCGTTCCACTTTTGAGGCGCGCGGTTATACGGCATGGGACCCCAGCAGTCCGGCATTCATCCGCAGAGGAAACAATACGGCAACGCTGTGTATTCCGACGGTATTCTGTTCCTGCAACGGAGAAGTTCTTGATAAGAAAACCCCGCTTCTGCGTTCCATTCAAGCGGTTTCCACGCAGGCTGAACGCCTTGCCCGCTGTTTCGGCGTGGAGGGAAAAGCCGTTCTCACTCTCGGCGCGGAACAGGAATACTTTTTGATTGATAAACGCTTGTATTTCTGCCGTCCGGATCTTGTTCAGACTGGAAGAACGCTGTTCGGCGCACGTCCTCCGAAACATCAGCAGCTGGGAGATCACTACTTCAGTCCGATCAAGCCCCGTGTGCTTAATTTCATGGCTGAAGTCGATCACGAATTGTGGCGTTTGGGTATTCCTGCCAAGACCCGTCACAATGAAACGGCACCGGCTCAGTTTGAACTTGCGCCGGTATTTGAGGAATCCAATCTTGCCTGCGATCACAATATGATTATTATGGAAGTTCTCCGTGAAGTTGCCGACCGGCACGGTCTGGTCTGTCTGCTGCACGAGAAACCGTTTGCCTCCATCAACGGTTCCGGTAAACACAACAACTGGTCCATCAGTATCGGCAATGTCAATTTGCTGGATCAGGGAAAAGATCCCAAGCAGAATGCTTTGTTTTTAACGACACTCTGTGCGGTTATTGAGGCAGTTTCTCTGCACGGAGATCTGCTCCGGGCTTCAACGATCGGTGCCGGAAACGACCACCGTCTGGGAGCCGCGGAAGCACCTCCTGCGATCATGTCGATCTTTCTCGGAGAACAGCTTTCCGGTATTCTTGAAGAAATTGAAACCGGCGATAAACGCAAAAAGAGTGAGACACGCAAACTGCGTATCGGTGTGGATACTCTGCCGCAGCTGCCGGTTGACAGTACCGACAGGAACAGAACCAGTCCCTTTGCCTTTACCGGAACAAAGTTTGAATTCCGTGCTCCCGGAGCCAGCAGCAGCTGTGCAACTCCGAATACGGTTATCAATACGATTGTTGCAGAGTCCTTTGACCGTATTGCAGCAATTCTTGAAAAAGCAAAGCCTGAGGAATTTAATACGGTTCTCTCAAAGGTCTTGCGCGATATCCTCAAAAAGCACAAACGTGTTCTTTTTAACGGGGATAATTACACGCTTGCCTGGGTACAGGAGGCTCAGAAGCGCGGTCTGCCCAATTTACGGACAACGCCCGAAGCTCTTGAACCGTTGCTGGATGAAAAAAATATTGCGCTGTATGAAAAATATAAAGTCTTTACCCGTACAGAAGTTCTTTCGCGTTACGAAGTCTTTTTGCGTGAGTACAAGCGCCGCATTCACATTGAGGGTGAACTTTCTTTAAGTCTTGCCCGGACGGTGATTTATCCTGCGGTCATGGAAGAAATCAACAAACTGACTGCAGGATTGGTCAACTGTGAAGCGATGAAGCTTACCATTGCAGGCGGCAATGCCCGCAAAATGATCGATGCGCTTTCCCCGAAACTTGCAGCGATGCTTGAAGAATGCGATGCGTTGGAAAGTGCTCTTGTGAACGATGATCCTGCACCCGTTATTGAGGCAATGAACAACATGCGTAAAGAGGCGGATGCCCTGGAACTGCTGGTTGATGACCGCTTGTGGCCGCTGCCCAAATACCGCGAACTGCTTTTTATTTACTGATTGGGGTAAATAAGGTGAGTGATCTTGTTTTAAATTATTTTCATGCCGAGCCGTACAGTCCGGAACAGGATGATTGTATTCCCATGCTGGCGGTGTGTTTTGATGAATTTGTCCAGCTTCAGAAAGTTTGCGGCAACCGTCTGCCGTTTACTGAAGAATCTTTTATTGCCCGTACTCAGGAGGGCAGAATTGCCGGACACGTCGGTATTATGCCGATGAAAGCTTATGCCGGAAACGGGAAAGTGATAAAACTGGCTGGAATTGCTTCAGTCGGTGTTCATCCGGATTTCCGCAAACGGGGGATTGCCGTTCAGCTCTGCGAAAATGCAGCAAAATGGGCAGAAGAACATCAGTATGATGTTCTGCCGCTTTACACCGGACTCAACCGTGTGTATGAATCCTGCGGATGGAAAAATTATACGGTAAAATCTGTCACGCTGGAAAATCCGTTTTTTAAAGAAAAAGGCGGCTGTCCCGGCAGGGATTTGGCAGAGGCAGAAAAGGCTTTTATTGCAGATTGCTATGAAAACGGCGCTGTTTTTCCCGGTAAAATCATCCGCGAAAAGGATACTTTGTTTCACAGTTGGAAGAAGATGTTCCGTTCTTCAGAATTCTCCTGGCATGTCGGAGAAAACGGCTATGCTCTGGAGTGGGAAAATACCGTTGCAGAAGTTTTCGGAACAGGTGATATTGCCGCATTGTGCAAAAATATCAAACGTGCGTTTCTTTCTCCGGCAGATCCGGCAGTTCAAGCGTTGAAAGATTCCGGATGGCGCGAAGTTGCCGTTGACGACAATGCTCCAGAGTTCTGGCACGGAGAAAATGCGATGATCCGCACGGTTGCGGGAAAAGAGTTTCCGGAAGATATCTTTTTCTCACTTGCTGATAAATTTTGATTTCAGCATCTCTTTGAATTCGGGGGAGTTTGCTCCGAAAATCATTTTTCCCAGTTCCAGACGGTTTCCGCCTGAAACGCCGAAAGATTCCAGTGTATCAAAAAACATTTTGCGCCCGGTCTGCGGATCGGGCGTTTTTTCATCTTCAAAACGGTTGAGCAGCCAGGGGTCGTGCATAAAGGCGCGAGCGATCATGATACCGGAAGCACCGGTTTTTTTTGCAAGACTTCTGCCATCCTCAACAGCGTTGATATCGCCATTGACAATGACAGGAATGTTTCCAGCGGCGGCAACAGCCGTCTGCAAGCGTTCCACTCTGCCGGGGGAGGGGAGATACTGTTCCTGAACTGTTCTGTAATGAATAAAAAAACAATCTGCTCCTGCATCAATCAAGCGTACAAGCAGAGATTGGATTTCTCCGGGATCAGAAAAACCTGTCCGCATTTTGATAGAGAACGGAATAGCATCTCCCACACTTTTGCGGATGGTTTGGGTGATTTTAAGCATATTGTCAGGATTTCTGAGTGCGCCGCCGCCTGCGCCGCCGGAAATAACTCTTTTGCTGGGACATCCGCAGTTGAGGTTGATTCCGACAGCTCCGCTGTCAAGACAGCGGCAGGCAAGTTCAGCAAGAACTTCCGGGTTTGTCCCCATGATTTGAGCGGTAACAGGCAATTTGCTTTCAAGATAAGGAGACAGAAATTCTTTGATTTTCTTCTCTTTATAGCAAGTGTCTGTCACGCGCAGAAACGGTGTCATCCAGCGTTTGACAAGTTTCAGGTGATTGACAGCCCTGACGAATTCCGGACGGGATACCCCCTCCATCGGACCGGGCCAGACTTCAACGGACGGCAGGTTCATGAACGGGGGACTTTTTTTCAGTTTTTGTTTTGGGGATTGGAGAAAGCAGATTTACCGCTTTCTCAAGCTGAGTATCTTTGACCGCATTCTTGATCGCCGGTTTGATGATGCCGGGATATTTTTTCTGCTGCGAAGTCAGACGGAACAACTGCTCTGCGGGAATCAGAACTTTATAATCAGGCTGTAATCCTTTTCCTTCAATGAATTTGCCGGAGGGGGTGATGTATCTGCCGCTTGAGTAACGCAGCGCGCCGCCGTTAGCCAGACGGATGACATGCAGCAAAGTACCTTTGCCGAAAGTCCGGGTGCCGACAAGCTGCGCCCTTTTGTTGTCCCTGAGGGCGGAGGAAAAGATTTCGGCACTGCTTGCGGTGAAAAAGTTGACAAGAATAACAATGGGCATTTTTGTTTCAGCAGTTAAATTGGCGATTTTTTTACTGCGGACGATCTGTTTTTTCTCAGGGTTGCGTCCGTGTGCGGTCATGATGATTTTGCCGGGCGGGAGCAGTTGAGAGATGGTGTCAACGGTGGATTGAACATGACCGCCGGTATTGTTTCTCAAATCAATGATAAGAGAACGGATGTTTTTCTGTTTGAGTTTTGCCAGAGCTTTTCTGAATTCTCCGGCGGAATGAAGTGTAAAACTTGTGATTTTTATGTATCCGATATCTTTGTTGATGACCATGGCATTTTTGACAGAGGGCATGATCACTTTTCTCCGGATCAGCGTTTTATTGACGGTTTTGCCTGAGGAACGCAGTGTCAGAGATACTTTTGTGCCGTTGTTGCCCTGCAGAAGTTTCTGACACTGATAAAGATTGAGAGGTTTGAGATTTTTTCCGTCAATGGCAACAACAGTATCTCCGGGTTTGATTTTTGCTTTGTCGGCAGGGGAGCCGGGAATGACATTGACAACAAGCAGATCGTTTTTAGCCGGCTTTGCAATAACAACACCGATACCGCTTAATTCGCCGTTTCTTCTGTTGCTGCTCTCTTTGTGGGTCCGGGGCGGTTCATAGCCGGAATAAGGGTCCAGATTTGAGGCTATCCCGTGCATGGCGGATTCAAAGAGTTTGCCGTCCTCTACTTTGTTTTCATCGACGTAGTGCGTCTTGAGAATACTCATCATCTGGATCATGACACTGACATCTGTGTAATCCTTGTCAAGAGAGGGCAGGGGCGTGCTGCTCTGAGTTTTCTCCGGTGTGCTGCAACCGGTTAAAAACACAATGACGGAGACGAGAGAAATAAATAAAAACTTCATTTTTTGTACTCCTTTCTATTATTTGTTGTAATATAACCGCTTGAAGAGTGTTTTTCCACCTTGATAAATTATAATTATGAGAGTATTTTATATAAGGTACATTCAGGGATTCTCTCCTTGTACCCGGATTCCGTTTGACCGGTGTCCTGTTTTGTGGAAAACAACCCTTGAACAAAATAAAAAAAAGGATTAAAGATTATGAGTCGTATTTCTGCACTCCAGAAAGCCCGTGCTGCGTATCAGCCGAAACTTCCGCCCGCCCTTGCCAACGGTGCCGCTGTCAAGATCAATGAAGGTGCTCCCACCACCGCTGCCGGTGATGTCGATGCAATCAAAAATCTTTTCAAAGCCACTTTCGGCAGTCCGGTTCTGACTTTTGAAGCCGCTGCTGACAAAGCTGAAAAAGCAGCTGTTACTGTTGGTGTGATTCTCTCCGGCGGACAGGCTCCCGGCGGACACAATGTTATCGCCGGTATCTTTGACGGTATCAAATCCTTGAATCCCGCCAGCCGTCTGATCGGTTTCCTCAAGGGACCCGATGGTCTGGTTAAGAATGAATACATGGAACTGACCTCTGATATCATCGACGCCTACCGCAACACCGGCGGATTTGATATGATCGGTTCCGGACGTACCAAACTGGAAACTGAAGAACAGTTTGAACTGGTCCGCAAACATTGCGAAGCTCTCAAAATCGATGCTCTTGTTATCATCGGCGGAGATGACTCCAACACCAACGCCTGTGTTCTGGCTGAATATTTCAAGAGCAACAACTACGGTATCCGCGTCATCGGCTGCCCCAAGACCATCGACGGCGACCTCAAGAACGAGTGGATTGAAGCCTCTTTCGGTTTTGATACCGCCTGCCGCGTTTACAGCGAATTGATCGGCAACCTCTGCCGCGATGCCAACTCCGCCAAGAAATACTGGCACTTTGTGAAACTGATGGGACGCTCCGCTTCTCACATTGCTCTGGAATGCGCTCTGCAGACCCAGCCCAACGTCGCCATCATCTCTGAAGAGGTTGCTGAAAAGAAAATGACCCTGGGTGCTATCGTTGATCAGATTGCTCAGGTCGTTGCAGCCCGCGCCGCCAACAAAAACAATTTCGGTATCGCTCTCATTCCCGAAGGTTTGATCGAGTTCATCCCCGAAATCAAAGTTCTGATTGCTGAACTCAACGAACTGATGGCTGCTGAAGGCGCCGCCCTTGAAGCCATGGATGCCGAAGCCAAAGCCGCTTTCGTTGCTGAGAAACTTGCCGGAGACAGCGCAAAGGTCTTCAAATCTCTGCCCGCCGGAATCCAGAAACAGCTCTGCAGCGACCGCGATCCCCACGGCAACGTTCAGGTTTCTCTGATCGAAACCGAAAAGATGCTCGCCGAAATGGTCGGTGTCCGTCTGAAAGAAATGAAAGCTGCCGGAACCTACACCGGTAAGTTTGCCACCCAGACCCACTTCTTCGGTTACGAAGGACGTTGTGCGGCTCCCTCCAACTACGATGCCGACTACTGCTACAGCCTGGGTTACTCCGCCGCCGCTCTGATCGGTGCCGGCTGCACCGGTTATATGGCCAATGTCCGCAACACCACTGCTCCCGCTTCTGAATGGATCGCCGGAGGTATTCCGATCACCATGATGATGAATATGGAACGCCGCCACGGTGCTGACAAGCCGGTTATCCGCAAGGCTCTGGTCGAACTGGATGGCGCCCCGTTCAAATATTTCGCCTCCATGCGCGATGAGTGGGCTGTTGCCACTGCGTTTGTCTATCCCGGACCGATCCAGTATTTCGGACCCTCCGAAGTCTGCGATCTCTGCACTTGCACCCTTACTCTTGAAAAGAAGTAAGAATAAAAATGGCAAACACGGATATAAATGTAAAATACGTTGCGGAACTCGCACGCCTTGAACTGCCGGCAGAGCAGTTTGCCGCGATTGAGAACGATCTCTCAAGCATCGTGGACTACATTGCTGAGTTGAACGAGGTTGACGTGACCGGAGTTGAGCCGACCGCCCATGCGGCGGCTCTTTCCAACGTCTGGCGTGAAGACAAAGCCGTTGACTCCGGTCTCCGCGATGCCATGCTTGCGAACGCTCCTGATCTTGTCAACGGCTGCCTGGTGAAAGTCTCCAAGGTCCTGCCGGGAGAGGAGAGTAACTGATTATGGCTGAACTCAATAAAAAAACAGTACACGCTCTTGCTTCCGGTCTTGCCGACAAGAGTTTCAGTGCCGTTGAGATCGCACAGGATTGTCTTGAAGCAGTCAAACTCGGAGACGATAAGATCCGCGCATTTCTCAAGGTTGATGCCGAAGAGATTCTGCGTGAGGCAAAAGCCTCTGATGAACGCCGTGCCAAAGGGGAGGCCCTCAGTGAATATGACGGTATTCCCATTGGTATCAAAGATAATATCGCCGTGCGTAATGCAACCGTAAGTTGTGCTTCAAAACTGCTTGAAAACGTGGTATCTCCCTACGATGCCACGGCAGTTGCCAATCTGCGTGCAAAGGGCTTCATTCCTTTCGGCAGATTGAACATGGATGAATTTGCCATGGGTTCCAGCTGTGAAAACAGTGCCTTCTGCAAAACAGCCAATCCCCGCGATATCACCCGCGTTCCCGGCGGTTCCTCCGGCGGCAGTGCGGCGGCGGTTGCGGCGGATTTTGTCCCGGCGACTCTGGGATCAGATACCGGCGGTTCCATCCGTCAGCCTGCGGCATTCTGCGGCGTTGTCGGATTGAAACCCACCTACGGCAGAGTTTCACGTTACGGATTGGTGGCCTTTGCCTCCAGTCTGGATCAAATCGGACCGCTGTCAAAAGATGTAATCGACGCCGGAATCATTCTTGATGCCATTTCAGGAAAAGACGTCAAGGACTCCACCTGTCTTCCGCTTGAAAGCTCTGATGCGGCGAAAGCTGCGATTGAAGGAGCCAATGGCAAAAGTCTTGCCGGGTTGACCTTCGGTCTTCCCAAAGAATACTTTGCCGGAACTCTTGCGCCGGGCGTTGAAAAGGCGTTGAATGCCGCAATCGAACAGGTGAAAAACATGGGCGGCAAAATCGTTGAGGTGTCTCTGCCTCACACGAAATATGCTGTTGCGGTTTATTACATCATTGCTACTGCCGAAGCAAGTGCCAATCTTGCGCGTTTTGATGCTGTCCGTTACGGAAAACGCATTGACGGTGCGGACTTGATCGACACCTACTTCAAGAGCAGAGGCGCAGGATTCGGTTCTGAAGTTATCCGTCGTATTCTGCTGGGAACTTATGTTCTTTCAAGCGGCTATTACGATGCCTATTATCTCAAGGCGCAGAAAGTGCGTACCTTGATCCGTAAAGACTTTACAGAAGCGTACAAACAGTGCGACTTGCTGCTGACTCCTGTGACGCCCGCTCCGGCGTTCAAATTCGGAGAAAAGAGCGATCCGCTGCAGATGTATCTTTCTGACATCTTTACCATCGCGCTGAACCTTGCCGGACAGTGCGGAATCAGCGTGCCTGCAGGAATTGATGAGAACAGCGGAATGCCCGTCGGTATCCAGTTCCTCGGTCCCGAACTTGCTGAAAACCGTCTGCTCAAAGCGGCGGCGGCATTTGAGGCGGTGCGCGGATGATTATTTTCGGATTGGACCCCGCCATACGCACTACCGGATACGGTATTGTGCGAGCCTTGGGGTCCGGACGATATGAAATTCTGGATTGCGGTGTGATTGAAAATAAAAAGACCATGCCGCATTCTGAGTGTCTCCGCCGTCTTTACGGCGGAGTCAATGAATTGATAGATCTTTATTCCCCTGATTGCGCTGCAATGGAAGAACCTTTTGTCGGACGCAACTCCAAAACAGCCATCATTCTCGGAATGGCAAGGGGAGGGATCCTTGCCGCGCTTGCTGTGCGCGGTGTTCCGGCTTACTCCTATATGCCCAGCGTTGCCAAAAGGGCCGCAGTCGGCAGTGGAGGCGCAACCAAGGAACAGGTGGCATATCTGCTTGCAGCGGAACTGAAAATCAATGTGAATGATATTCCTCTTGACAGTACGGATGCATTGAGTCTGGCTATCTGTCACGCTCAGCGGGCATTCTGCAATCTGCCGGATAAAATGGGAAAGAGTATCTGATTTGTTTTTCAACTTTCACACGCATAAAACTTGCGAAAATGCGCTGGTTTCTGCCGGAGAAAACCCCGGTTGTTTCTGTTGGAGTCTTGAAAAACACCCCTGGTATCTGCCGGAAAAATTTATTTCTCCTGATGAAACATTCTACGAGCAATTATCTGCTGCAACTGCATTGGGGGAAATCGGACTTGACCGTTTGCGCGGACCTGATTTGAGTATCCAGCGGGAATATCTGAAAAACTTTCTTTCAGCGGCGCAACGCTGTGGTAAACCGGTGGTTATTCACGCTGTTCGCTGTGATTCTGAACTTGATTTTGAACTTTCCCGTTTTTCGGGACGTGTTCTTATCCATGGTTTTTGCGGTGGAAACAAGAGGTTGAAAGAACATCTGCAATACAACCGTTTTGTTTCTTTTGCTCCCGGCGGCTGGAAACATTGTCTGGAGACTTTAGAGGAAAATGGTTTGCAGAATATCGGACTTGAAACCGATGATGCAGATTTAAATATAGAAGATGTTTATTTGCAGGCTGAAACAGAAACCGGAATATCCGGCTGGGAAAGCTGTTGTGCAGATAACTTTATTCGTTTTATCAGGGGGATGTGATGGGATTTCTTTTTTCAAAACGTTTTATGCCGCTTTTTATCGCCCAGTTTTTCGGTGCGGTCAATGATAATTTTCTGAAAAACGCCATGCTGATTATGGTGACATATCAGCTGGGTAAAACCGAAAGCCAGATCGGCGGTATATCCAACCTTGCCGCCGGATTGTTTATTCTGCCTTATTTTCTCTTTTCATCTCTTGCCGGACAACTGGCAGACAAGTTTGATAAAGCTCCTTTCTGCCGCCTGATCAAGCTGTGGGAAGTTTTTCTTATGATTGCCGCCTGGGCAGGATTTGCTTTTCAAAATCTGCCGTTTCTGATGATGATTCTGTTTTTCATGGGGGCGCAGTCAACCTTTTTCAGTCCGGCAAAATATGCACTGCTGCCGACACATTTAAAAGAAGATGAACTTCTTGCAGGAAACGTCTGGATCGGCGGCGGAACTTACCTTGCGATACTTTGCGGCGTTATTTCCGGCGGACTGGTCATTACGTTACCCTGCGGCGGATTGTTTTGCGGAATTCTTCTGACGGCGATGGCTGTTATCGGATATCTTGCCGCCTTGAAAATTCCGGCGGCACCTCCGGTTTGCAGAGAAAAATTGGATTGGAATATTTTCCGTCAAACCTGGCGGATCATGGTTGTTGACGTCTGGCGCGATCCTGTCATCCGCCGTTGTGTGTATTCCGTGACGGTATTCTGGCTTGCGGGGTCGCTGTATATTACGCAGATGCCGTTGTTTACCAAACTGAAACTTGGAGGCAATGAGATGATTTGCACATCGTTTTTTGTCCTGTTTTCAGTCGGTGTCGGCATTGGAGCTGGTATTTCAAACTGGCTTTTGAGGGGTTCTGTCAAACTGACAAAATCGTATATCTGCTGTATCGCGGGGATGGGCGTATTTACATTGGATATAGCATATCTTGCAATGACTCTTCCGGCACAGCCGCATTTAATTGCAACGCAGGAACTTTTAAAGACATTTCTCTTTTACCGTGTCGCCTTTGATCTTCTTATGACGGCAATTTGCGGCGGTATCTGGTCTGTACCTTTGCAGGCATTGATGCAGAAAAGTGCGCCGAAAGAAATCCTGTCAAGAGTGATCGCCGGAAACAACATAGCCAATTCATTTTACATGGCAACCGGAGCCATTGTTTCTGCCATCTTCCTTAAACTCGGTATCGGTGTCGGCTGGATTTTTACCGGAATCGCCGCTGCTGTTTTCATTGCTGCATGGTTTACCATTCCGCTGACAAACCAAAGTCGTTTGCAAATTGAAAACGGACAAGAACGGATGAAAACGGACGAAAACGGACAATCAATTTGCTGGTAAAACCGTTCTCCTCCCCGGCTTCATTAGAGATGCTGACCGCAGTCTACGGGGAGAATGGCGCCGGTGATGGAGTCACATTCAAGCAGAAAGATGACTGAGCGTGCTAAATCGGCGGGTTCCACGCGGCGGAGCAGGGGGAGGGTCGCTATTGTCTTTTCCATCTTTGATTCCGGCAACTCTGCCGGCGGCAGCATGGGACCGGGACAGACGGCGTTGAAACGCAAATTCATTTTTCCGTATGCTTTTGCAAACTTGGCAGTTGCTTCTTTTAAGGCAAGCCTGCTTTCAAGATAGGCGCCGCTGTGCGGACGGTCGGATAAAATTTCCTGATCCAAAATATTGATGATACAGCCGCCTGCGGGGGGAGGGGCGTTTACAAAATTCTGCATAAGAACCAGCGGACTGTTGTAATTGATCTCCCAAAGTTCCTTTGCCGTTTTTTCATCATAAATACCGCAATGGCGGTAAAGAGAAGCGTTGTTGATTATGCAGTCAAGGGCAGGGCAGTTGTCAAAAAGTTTCTGAGCCTCCTCCGGAATGGATAAATCCGCCTGAATGATTTTATGTCCATTGCCCGGCAAAGAGGCAAGAAGAGCCTCTGCTTCAGGCAAAGAGGTATTGCAATGAATGATGACGTGACTTCCTTTTTCAGCCAGTTGACGGACGATTTCTGCGCCGATACGTTTGGCACTTCCGGTAACAAGTATGTTTTTTTCTGCAAGAAGCATAATATTTCCCTTGAATTATTGTTCAAGGCATATTATATTCCCTCAAACACCATTTATCAAGGAGCAAATACCATGAAACGTTATTTTTCTTTCACTCTTGTTGAAATTCTGGCCGTGACCGTTCTTGTTTCTCTTTTGGCAGCCATCGGCTTTGCCGGTTACGGTTATGCGATGAATGCTTCCAGACGTGCCGCCACAGAGTCCCTCATCCAGCAGATTTCCGCCGGATTGGAAAACTTCAAGATCAAAAACGGTTATTATCCGTATTCTGAATCTTATCAGCCAATACAAATTTCAGTTTCAAATGACTTTATTGAGAGTATCACCTGGGGGGGGAGTGAAAGTGATAAAAAAGTTGTATGGGCTAAAAGTGATTCCAAGACAAAGACTTTATTGAACACCTTTATAAAAGTTTTAGATCAGGAAAAACTCAAAAAAAATATAGATGGAAATGGTTATCTTGTTGATAGCTGGGGGGGGAGAATTTATTACAAGTATCCCGGCACATTCAACAAAACCGGATTTGACTTGATTGCCCCCGGAGAAGATGGAAATTTTGGGAAATCAGGTGCAGGAACTCCCTCTACCGACCCCGATGATTATAAAGACTCTGGCGAATGGGCTTGTGATGATATTTCAAACTTTATGGATAAATAAAACCGTTTGAAAAACAAACCAAAGGGGTGTTCAGGAAAGTGTTCCTGACACCTTTTTTGTTGTCTCTTTACAAAATTATTTGAAACAAACCTGCATTTTATGGACCGGATGGACAAAGTGGACCCGATGGACTGATCATTGTTTCCGGAAAAACAATGGTCATGAGGAGGAACTTGAGTGTTTACTACTCACTGTTTTTTTGAGTTAATGCTGCTATTTTGCTTGAAAATCAGGCAAAACATGCTATTTTCTCTCTATGGAGTATTTTTATTCCAATTAAAAGGCTCTGTTCCCTGTAAAGGTAGATATTACCGATAGGGTTAAAAAACACCTCGCTTTTCTTGAAAAGGGTAGGGGTTTGGGGAAGGGGAAAACTTCTTTTCTCGTGAAAAGAAGTTTTCCCCTTCCCCAAGAACCATCCACCCTTATCGGGAACTGCGCGATTAAAAAAAGGAAAGAATGAAAATGAATAAATTGTTTTTGATGTTGTCCGCTGCGGTGTTTGCCGTTTCAGCAGAAGCCCGTCAGTTGATGGTTGATCAGGAAAAGCCGGAGTCATGGACCGGAAAAATGGTCAAGTTTGTTCCTGAACACGCCCGGAATAAAGGTCCCTGTTTCATGCTTTTCGGACGTTACCCGACCTCTTTGATTTATAAGAAAAAACTGCCGGTTTCCCCCGATAAAACCTATATCTATAAAGTTTCTTTCAGAACGCTTGATGCCAAACATCGTGCCAGCGCTTATCTCGGATTGGAGCTTTATGATAAAAATAACCGTCTGATGGGTTTCAGAAATGTCAGTGTCATGCCGTATGAAAGCACTGTCGTTTCAGCGAAAAAGGGCGACCGTTTCATGATCGTCAAAAAGTTTCCCTCTTTTGAAAAAATCAAGAGATCTACCCTTGCGTTCAATGCAAAAAAAGATTTCAGCGATATCCCCAACTTTGATGTTTCTCCGCAGACTGTCGCCATGAAAGCTGACGGCAAGGACAATGTGAGAGTTGAATTCCGTTCGCCGCTGAAAAAGAGTTATCCCGCAGGAACGCCGTTCCGTTTGCACTCCCCGTTTTCTCCGAGTATGTACTATCTTGTTTCAGGCTGGATGCCCGCCGGCAACGGAAAAGACTTTACGGTCAAACTTCAGGGTATCAACGATAAACCCGGAACAGGGCGTGAAAAATTCTGGAAGGGTACAAGATATGTCCGTCCCTTTGTCTGGTTCGGCAACTGGAACAGAGTTCCCGGAAAAGAAGCAAGACTTCTGGTTGACGGACTTTCTTTTGAAGAAATCGATACGCCTGCAAAATAAAAACTGACGGAGTTTTATATGTTGCGGCAAACGCTTTCACCGGCAGGGAAAATCTTTTTTGCAGGTGAAAATATTTCATTTGAATTACATTATCCGCATGCAATTTCGGGACGTGCCGTTGTCAGAACCAATCTCGGCAGAGTCGCCGTCCGCCGACGGGAGATCATTGCACATACAGAAAAAAATCTTCCGGTTGCGGGTTTGGATTGGCATGATATCCCCATGGAAAAGTCCGCCGATGATACCTGGAAACTTACTCTGCCGCTGACCGAAATCGGCACATTTGAGGCAAAATGCTGTTTTATTCCCGATGACGGAAGCAAAATCAAGTGGCCGGATGGAGACAATTTTGTTTTTAAGGTGGAACCGGCAACAACCGTTTGCGCCAACAGTATTTATTCCGCCTTTGTCCGCCAGTTCGGGGCAGGGCGTTTTCTTGAACACTCAGAGGCTTTTCCCTCTCAGGCAGCTTTTCTTGATAAAGCCGGATACACCGTTATTCCGCCCTCGGGAACATTCAGGAATTTGATCGGTGAACTTGATCACATATTCAACAGACTCAACTGCCGTATCCTGCAGCTTCTGCCGGTTCATCCTGTGCCTGTTCAATACGGACGAATGGGGCGTTACGGCAGTCCCTTTGCCGCATTGGATTACTTTAATGTTGATCCGGCTCTGGCTGAATTTGATGAAAAAGCAACCCCGATGGAGCAATTCGGCGAATTGATTGATGCCGTTCATGCCCGCAACGGATTGATTTTTATGGATATTCCGGTCAATCATACCGGATGGGCATCCAAACTTCAGAGTGAACACCCTGAATATTTTGTCCGCAAAGAGGACGGTACGTTTGAAAGTCCCGGCGCCTGGGGCGTTGTCTGGGCGGATTTGTGCAAACTCAACTATGATGAACCAGGTGTTCACAAGTTGATGGCTCAGGTTTTTCTCTTCTGGTGCAGACGCGGTGTTGACGGTTTCCGCTGTGATGCCGGTTACATGCTGCCCTTTGAGGCGTGGGAATATATTACCGCCAAAGTGCGCTCTGAGTATCCGGACACCATTTTTCTGCTTGAGGGATTGGGCGGACCTGTTGACAAACAGACTCTGCTGCTTGAAAAGGCGGGATTGAACTGGGGATACTCTGAATTGTTCCAGAATTACTCCCGCGATGAAATCGCCCGGTACCAGCCTTTTATGGAAAAGGTTTCACACAACTCGGGAACTCTCATAAGTTTTGCCGAAACCCACGATAATCTGCGTCTGGCATCCAACGGAAAAGTATATGCAAAACTGCGTTTTCTGGTGTGTGCTCTGCTTTCAAACGGCAGTTCTTTCGGATTTGCCAACGGAGCAGAATTTTTTGCCTCCGAAAAAATCGATGTCCACGGCTGCGGCGCTCTTAATTTCGGTGCTGAAGACAACTTGCTTGATTTGATCGGCAGGATCAATCACCTTTTGGCAGAACACGATTGCTTTGCGCCCTCAGCTCAGACAACTCTTATTCAGGAGGGAGGCGGCAATGTTATTGCGGCAATCAGAATATATAACAATCAGAAACTTCTGATTCTGCTCAATCTTGACTGCCGTTCTTCTTCATCTGTGTACTGGAAAAACTTTCATACCCCCGCTGGCGGGTTTGATTTGCTTTCTGATGAAGAGGTGCATTTTTATTGCAACAACGGTTGTTATTCTCTTGAATTGGCTCCGGGGCAGGGCAGATGTATTGCGTTTGAACGCATTGAAACCAACCGGAAGATAGACCGGGAACCTGAAAAAATCACGTCATTACGGGCGGCTCTCATGGCAAAAAAAGCCGTTCTTGCCCTGACCGGCAATCCCGTTTGTGCGGGGAAGTGTGATGTGAACTTATTTATGAAATCGCCGGAAGATTTTGTAAACAAGTATTCAAATATGCCTGTGCCGCCTCTTGTCAAATGGAGTATCTTGCGCCGTGATTATGCAAGAGAAGTCATGTTTGCTCCCGGAGATGCGCTTTTAATTGAAGATAAATTCTCTTTTATTTGTGAACTTTATGAAGCTGACCGCTGTTTGCGTAAAGAAACTGCTGTTCCAATTTCAGACGGACGTTTTGTTGTATTGCTTGCGCAAAGCAGAAACGATACAGCGCATGAAAAAACGCTGCGTCTTTCTGTCAGGCGTTTTTATCCGGATAATCACGCTGAACACTTTTCCGGCAAATTAATTTTATTGCCGGAACCGGAAAAAAGGCAAATCCGTTTTTCGTTTGATGATGTCAAAAAATCAGGACAACTTGTTTTTTGCTCAAATTCCTCCGGCGGCTATGCGATGTTTCCGGCGGCATGGGGCGAAACCAACAGTAAATATGAGGCGATCCTTGCCGCAAATACCGATCCCCGTTATCCCGTTGACCGCCGGGTGCTTTTTTCCGGAATGAAAGCATGGCTGGTCACCAATGATTACTCTCAGGAAATAACTTCTGCATTTTTGAACAATTTTATTTCCGGCAAAAGCAACGGTGCGAAATGGACATTTTTGATTCCGTCAGGGCAGGGGAACCGCACGGCTCTTGAGGTGGAATTTTGTATGGCGCAAAACGGCAATGCTGTCCGTTTCAAATTTGTAAGCCGCCATCATGCGGGATCGGAATCAGATGCTCCGGCAAAATTGATTCTTCGTCCCGCCCTTGAAGACCGCATCAACCATGAGTTGACCAAAGCTTTTCTCGGACCGGAACAGGAATTCCCGCGTTCTGTTCTCTGCCGGAAAGACGGCTTTGATTTCAAGCGTACTGATTGTACTTTAAGTGTCAGCTCAAGCTGCGGACGATTTGTTTCAGAACCGGAATGGTACTATATGTGTCCTCTGCCGCATGAGGCTTATTACGGTTTGGAATCAACGACCGACCGTTTCAGTCCGGGATACTTTGAAATGACTGTAAATCCGGAATCTGAAGTTGTTTTAACAGCCTGTGTCAAAATAAAAAATGCCGCAGAAGAACAGATTATCTGGCAGAATGCAGACTATATGCCGTTCAGATCGCCCGAAGATTTTGCGCTGGAGTCCTTACGCCGTTTTGTTGTGAAACGTGATGATTTATCAACTGTTCTTGCGGGATACCCCTGGTTCCTTGATTGGGGCAGGGATACTCTGATCGTTTTGCGCGGTCTGGTGCGTCTGAAGGAATTCAGAGAACAGGCTGTCAGAATCATCCGTGCCTTTGCCGGATTTGAACGCGAGGGTTCCATTCCCAATGTCATAAGAGGGGCGTTTGAATCCAATCGTGATACCTGTGATGCGCCGTTGTATCTGATTATTGCCGTCAGGGATTTTATTGATGAAGTAAAGGAGGATTCCATCCTCAACTCTGATTGCAGCGGAAGAACTTTGCGTCAGGTTCTTGAGTCCATAATCCGGCATTACAAAGAGGGTACCTGCAACGGTATAAAAATGGATGAGCAAAGCAAACTGATTTATTCTCCCTCTCATTTCAGCTGGATGGATACAAATTATCCGGCAGGAACTCCCCGCAGCGGATATCCGGTTGAAATTCAGGCTCTCTGGTATGCCGCTTTGGAATTTATGGGCGAAAAAGCTTTGGCGGCACAGGTTTCAGCAAGTATTGAAAAGTATTTCTTTGTCAACGGACACTGTTCAGATTGTCTGCACTGCTCAACAGGAATACCTGCTGAAAAAGCTGTGGCGGACGATCATAAACGCTCCAATCAGCTGCTTCTGATTACGCTCCATGCGGTCAAAGCTCCTGAAAAAATCCATCGTATACTGGATGATGCCGCAGAACTTCTTGTTCCCGGCGGAATCAGAACGATCGCTGATGAAGAGGTGTCTTTTGCTCTTCCGGTATATCATCACGGCAGATTGCTGAATAATCCTGTTCATCCCTATCGGGGAAAATATTGCGGTCCTGAAGATACCGAAAGAAAAGTTGCCTATCACAACGGTACCGTCTGGTGCTGGCCGTTCCCCGCTTACTGTGAAGCTCTTTTTATTGCCGGCGGTTCCTCCGTCCGGAAAAGAGCGTTGACCTTATTGATGTCGGTTGTCAAATATTTTGAATACGGTGCCGCAGGTCAGCTGCCGGAAGTTGCCGACGGAGATGCACCGCATACCCCGGGCGGCTGTCCTGCCCAGGCATGGAGTTTATCGGAGTTTTACAGAGTTTATGGATTGCTCAAAATACAGAATTCGTAATGTCTGGACCGTCAAAGGTGACGGAAGCGAACCGCAAAAGGCAGAGGTTTTGGTTTCTCTTGACGGAAATATTCTTGCTGCCGGCGGTCCCTTTATCGGCTGCGGAGAAGTTGTTGACGGAAACAAACGGATACTGTCTCCGGGATTCATTGATGCTCACGGACACTCGGATATTTCCGTTCTTGCGTATCCTGAGGGATTTTCAAAAGCTTCTCAGGGCGTTACCACTGAAATCGCCGGAAACTGCGGACTTTCGGCTTTTCCGCTGACAGATGAAAACCGGGAACACCTTGAAGAATTGTATGCCAATTACAATTATCCTTTTACTTGGAGCGATTTCACCTCTTACCGCAAAGCATTGGAAAAAAGAGCCTGTTCCCCTGACGTGATTCCCCTGTGCGGACACAATACCTTGCGTGCCGCAGTTGCCGGATATGAGAAAAAGACGTTGTCGTCCTCTCAATTATCTTTGATGAAAGAACTGCTGTTACGGTCCCTGTCTGCCGGTTCCCCCGGTATGTCCACGGGGCTGCTCTATGTTCCCGGAAAATTCGCAACCGACGGTGAAATCATTGAGTTGATGAAAGTTCTTGCCGCCACCGGTAAAATTTACGCCAGCCATTTGCGGAGTGAAGGCGATCAGCTTCTGGAATCTCTTGAAAACACGCTTTTCTGCGCCCGTCAGGCAGGTTTGAAAAAACTTCAAATCAGTCACTTCAAAACTGCTCTGCCGCAAAACTGGCATAAACTCTCTGCCGCAATAGAGATGATTTTACAGGCTCGAAGCGAAGGGATGGAAGTAACTGTTGACCGCTACCCCTATACGGAATCCATGACTCAGCTGAGCGTGATCCTGCCGGGAGACTGGGGCGATATGGATGATATTTCCATCAAAAAGAAATTGCAGAGTCAGGAAGAACGTCTTGAACTTGTCAAACTTCTGGAACAGGAAAAGACTGCTGATTACTGGAAACGTGTCCGTCTTGCCTCGACCGGTGCAGATAAATACCGTCAATATTGCGGAAAACTGCTGTGTGAAATCTCAGAGTTTCCTGCGGAAACTGTCGTTGAATTGCTGGCTGCTGATGCTCCCGGCACCTGTGGCGCATTTTCAGGGATGAGTTCAGAAAACCTCGACCGTATCCTGCAGCTTGACTTCTGTATGCCCGGCAGCGACGGCAATGCCTTGCCGGGAGATTATTCTGCGGGCAGGGCGCATCCGCGGGCATTCGGCACATTGCCCCGGTTTATGCGGAAACTGCTTGATTTGAATATTCCACTCGGAGAAGCAGTCCGCAGAGCGACCGGTCTTCCTTCCCGAACTTTCGGACTTGCTGACCGGGGTTTGCTTGAAGCAGGCAAACGGGCGGATTTGACTCTCTGGGATCCTGATGAGTTGACAGATACCGCAGATTTTGCTTCTCCGCATTCTCCGGCAAGGGGCATTATCTTTACCATGTGCAGCGGAAACATCGTTTACCGCGCCTGAGCCGCCTTGAAAAATTCTGCTGCCAGCGGAGCGCAGGTTCTGCCGCCGCTGTCGCCCTCTTCAATGACAACGGCAAGAGCAATATTTTTGTCTTTGACTTTTGCATGGGCAATGAACCAGGCATAGATTTTCAGATTTCCCTTCTGTCCGAACTCTGCTGAACCGGTTTTTCCTCTGAGCTGCAGATTTTTGACAGCGGCACTTCTGCCTGAACCGTCCCCGCTGTTCACGACATCAAACATGCCGTTTGCGATTTTTTGCAGGGATTCGGGTTTGACATTCAAACGGCTGTTGATACGGGGCGTTCTGAACCAGAGATCGTTTCCTGAAGCGTCAACCATTTTTGATACCAGATTGGGTTTCCAGACGATTCCGCCATTGGCAAGCGAGGCACAATAAAGAGCCGCCTGCAATGGCGTAATACCGATCAATCCCTGTCCGATTGACAGAAGAGCCGTATCGTACTTGTTCCATTTTGTGCCGTTTCTTGTGCGTTTGAGTTTGCTGTCCGGAAAAAATCCGGCAGATTCCGGCAGACCGATACCGGTTTTACTGCAAAGTCCCGCCTCGTTTATTACTTTCTGCATGGGAGATAATCCGATTGTTTGCGATAGTTCAATCATGTAAGCGTTGCAGGAGTATTTCAACGCATCGTGCATATTCATCATACCATGTCCGCCGCGCCGGTAAGAGGCACAACGGATACGGGCATTGTAAATCTGACTGTATCCGTTACACTCAACTTCCTTTGCCGGGTCTATGCCGTTTTCAAGATAGGCAAGCATAATCAGCGGTTTGAGAATAGAACCGGGAGGATAAACACCCTGCAGAGCCCTGTTGATCAACGGGCGATCCGGTGCATCCCGCAATGCCGCATAGTCTTTGTTGGATATTTTGGGCATAAAGAGTCCGACATCGTACCCGGGCGCAGATGCCGCCGCCAGAATATCTCCGTTTGAGGCATCCACGGCAACCAGGGCGCCCCGTTTGCCTTCAAGGAGTTTTTCGGCTGTTTTCTGCAGCACGCTGTCAATGGTAAGAATCACATGATTGCCGTTGACCGGTTCGATCCGTTCAATGATATTTTTGCGGGCATATCCCTGATGATCGACCTGAATGAGTGAATACCCGGGAATACCGCGCAAAACCGGCAGATTATTTTCCATATTGATTCCGTCGCAGAGTTTCTCAACACCGGCAACGCCGACATCATCGGGAAGATAATAAAAAAAGTTTGTTCTGTCCGGCGCTTTTTGCGGGTCTGCCGGACGGGTATAGCCCACCAGATGACAGGCAAGACGTTTTTCAGGATAACCTCTTGTTCCCATTGGTTCCAGTTCCGCACCGGGGATACCCCGGACAGCTTCCATTGCTCTTGCAGCAGTTTTTTCGCTGAGATGCTGCAGCACCGGCAGAGGAAGTCCGGGACGCATATTGATATGGCGGTTGATCTTTTCTACGGTCAAGTTGTGGTTGATACCGATAGCTTCACTGATTTCGTCAGCTTTATTCAACATGTATCTTATGGATTCTCTTCTTTTCCTTTTCCGCATTTCTCCGGGGTAGAACAGTAATTCAAAAGAGGAATAGTTTTCAGTCAGCTGTTTCAAATCGCGCGTATAAATCATTCCCCTTTGGGCGGGAATACGGATCTGCCGGACACTCTGGCGCGAAACCTGCTGTCTGTGATGTTCTCCTGAACGCACCTGTTCAAAAAACAGCACAACAGTTAAAATCAACAGACAGACAAAAGAAAATGCTGCCGGAATAAATATTCTGAAACGCAAAAGTTCTTCAGCGCGCGAGGATATGACTTTATCATTCATTTTCATTTTTTTCTTCTGCGTCCTGAAGCGGTTTCTATATTTATTTCCGGTCTGTCAAGATTTGCCACGTCTGCCGGTGATTTTGTCAGATATCCCGGCAGATTGATTTTTCCTGCCAGATTATCCAGTCCTATGATCAACAACGGAAAAACGCACACGCCGAAAAGCATCGAACCGGCGACTTGAGAGGCAATGCTTGAAGGGTATCCGGTCGTGTTCAGTCCGTAAAGCAGCGCAACCGGAACGGCGTTTCCCAAAACAAACACACCTCCGGCAATTGCACCTGAGAACAGACTGCGGTGGAGCAGATGTCTGTATGCTTTGCGGGGCATGAAGTAACAGCCGGCACTGACGGCAAGCGGAAATACGATTGTTGAAAATGTTTCAGGACGGGCGTAAATCATATCAATGATACACCCGGTGAGGATGGCAAGATAAAGTGCTGTTTTTACTCCGGATGTACCGGCGATATACAACAGAACACAGACCGTGAGAGAGACGGAAAAACCGCTGTTGCCGACCAGAAGATCTGCCAGCAGAGAAATGAGCAAAGTTGTAAAGCAGAAAAACTTTTTCATATTTCAGTCTCTCCTGAGACGGAACGCCGGGCTATGATAACAAAACGGAGCCGGTTCGGATTGAAAGCCGGACGGATCAAGCCTGAAATCCGGTTGGTTGAAGAGAACAGCGGATGGGATTCTTCAACTTTGCTTAATTCTCCTATTTTGATTCCTGCCGGGATACGTTTTTCAAAACCTGTCGTGAATACTGCGCTGCCGATCTGGGGAATGTCCGCAGAGTTGAGGTAACCAACGGGAATATAACCGTTGCTGCCCTGTCTGCCGCCGGCATTAATAAAGCCGATGATCCGTTCCGGACCGATTCCCGCAGAAAAACAGAAATCCGGATTGTAGACAGTCATTACTTCGCTGTTGTGCTTGCCGCAGCTGCTGAGAACTCCGACAAGAACAGGTATGCCGCTTTCAGAAACGTCAATGACGGCATCTCCTGTTTCCAAACCGTCTTCACTGCCTTTGGATATTGCAAAATGTTCCTGCCAGAGCAGGGGGTCCCGCAACATGACTTCTGCGGTAATGTAACTCCAGTTTGCCGGCGCTTTCAGTCCGGCATAACGGCGGAGTTCCTGATTTTCACGAAGCAGTTCCGCCGCCGCCGCTGCCTGAAGCGTCTTTGCCTCATGGAGTTTTTGCAATTGTTCCAGACGGGCTGCAAGTTCCAGTTTGCTGAAAGAGAGCAGGGCGTGATTTGATAGCGTGTTGACCGTCTGTCTGGATAAACGCAAGTAAGGGTAAAAAAAGTCCGCGGCAAACCGTTTGAGTCCCGGACGGACGGCATGGTAAAACGTGAAAATCAGAAGTACCAGAAGCGCAACTGCTCCGGCGTGAAATAAAAGGGGACGCTTGTCGTTATTGTCTTGCATATATTTCCTCAATCAGCATAGATTTTTTCGGTGTCAAGCAGAAAGCGTTTCTGCTGTTCTGAAGCAGCCCCGGGACCGGGATCGATATTCAGAACTTTTTGATGGGTACGGACGACAGAAGAATGAAGTTGTTCTGCGGAATATAAAAATTTTTCTCTCCGGCTTCTCTGCAAAAGTTTTTTCCGGAGCAGGTCTATTTGTTTATTCAGCATTTCCGCCCGTTTTTCTGCATCGTCGTCAGCCGGAGTTTTCAACATGATAAAGATTTTTCGCAACGGTTCATTTTCATCTTTAACACAGCCGGAACGGAATTTTTCAATTGCGGCAGCTGCCTGTCTGCGCTGTATTGCCGCATCAGGACGCTTGACAAGATGCAAGTGAAGTTCTGCCAGAGGAATCGATTTTGTTTTGTTTGTTTCTTTGCCGTTTTTATCCAATTCCGGGATTTGCAGAGTGAGCAGTTTATCCAGTTTTTTCAGTTTATATTCAGCGGGTTCCGGGTGATAATCATTCCACAGAACTTTGTCGGCTGTTTCCAACGCTTGTTCTTTCTGATTTTTCAAAAACATTGCGGAGAGTATTTTTTGCAGTTTTTTATTTTCATCTTCGTATGATTGAGTTTGATGCAGCCGCAAAGCATAGGCATTGAGCAGTTTTTTACTGATCGCTGTTTCAAGCAGAAAACGGGAAAACTCCCTGTACCAGAGTGCTGCTTCGTCTTTCTGTTCCGGTAAAGATAAAAACGCTGACATTTCCGGAAAATGTCCGGCATGGAGCATTGCCTCGACAACAGGCATACAATGCATTCCTTTTAAAAAGCGTTCCGTGTGCCGGAAAGAATAACTGCGTTCTTTAAGTCCCGCACAAATCCAGGCGGAAACTGCTCTTTCAGGATGTGGGTTAAGTTCAAGTGCGCCTGTACTCAACACCAGACCGGAAATCAAAGCCCGGTAATTTGCGGAGAATTGCAAGAGGTTTTCACCTGAAACCAGGGTGATTTTCATTCTTCTGTTTTTCAATTCAACTGACGGCGCAGAACATTTTTTTGCACACACTGTTAATTGCGCTCCCCTGCGGCTGAGTTTGCGCAAATTGAAAACCGAAAGGATCATATCATCCAAACGGTCGATTTTTTTTCTGCAATCAGCCGGGATACCCTGCATCACAATCTGCCGGGCATCAACCGGTAATGAAAAAATACACAGAAAAAATAATATAATATATCTGTTATGATTTGTTTTTTTCATACTTTTGATGTATTTTAAACTTCAGTTACATTTTTTAATGAAATGTGTACAAAAGAAAATATAATACATAGAAAGCATAAAAACAAATTTATGTCAAATAAAAAACAAAAAACTTCCCGTCAATTCTATCCGTTTGCGGTGACTGTATCCGGAAACGATGCTTCCGGCAGTACCGGAATTGCCGCCGACCTCAGAACATTCAATGCTTTCGGCGTTTACGGCAGCAGCGTTACAACCGCAGTCATCTGCCGTACGCCCGCAGGTAAAATCACAAGAGTTGACAAGCTGTCAGCGGAGTCGGTCAAAACTCAGCTGGATATGGTTATATCAAGTTTTTCTCCGTCTTTCATCAAATGCGGTATGCTTCCTGAACCTGAGATGATCGATGCCGTTGCTGAAACTGTAGAAAAGCGGAACTTGAATCTGATTTGTGATCCTGAATTTTGCTCATCCTGTGTCAGCGATTCCAGTGTGGAATATTTCTGTGAAAAACTTTTATCCCGTTCAGCCTGGATTACGCCGGATACTCTTGAAGCGCAGAAAATCCTCAAAAGCAACAAAGAAATCAGAACTGAAAAAGATCTCTTTGAAGCGGCAAAGGAACTTTTCAACCGTTTCGGAACTTCTGTTCTGCTCAAAGGCGGCAAACTGAATCTTCCCGAATCCGTTGATGCCGTCTGCCGGGGTGGAAAATTATACCGTTTGACTTCTCCTCTTGCAGAAATGCCCCCCTGTGCAGGAGTTGGCGCAGGAAATACTCTTTCTGCAGCCTTGACCGCTGGTTTGATTCTGGATTATCCCTGGAAACAGGCATTGTGTGAGGCAAAGTCCTTTGTTCTCGGCAGTTTGACTCAAAATGTTGAACTTGCCAACGGCGTTTTTGCCATGTATCCGCCGACAGAAGATTGCTATGATTTGATCAAGCTTGAAGAAAAACATTTATGAGGTTGGTCTTGAGAAGAGTGAAAAACATATCGGGTATTCTTGTTCTCGGGATATGCCTCTGTTGTACTGCTGCGGCAAAAAAGCCGTCAACAAAGTATTATAATATTTCCGGCACGGCGGCAAGGTATAAAATGGCTTTGTCAAAATCCGATAAAAAGATTTTCTTTTCCGGTTACGGCAGAACCTTGCAGATGGAAACTTCAAGCCGCCGTATTGCCTGGAACGGAATGCCTCTTGTGTTGGGCTATCCGGTTGTCTGGAACAAAAACGGCGTCTTGGTTTCTGAAAGTGATTGGTTTTCAACGTTGAACATTTTGTTCAACCCCGGGAGTGTTCCCGGACATCGGCTCAGAACAATCACTCTTGATGCCGGACACGGCGGCAATGACCGTGGTGCTTCTGGCAAATTCTCAAAAGAAAAAGATATTACTTTAAAACTGACCCGCCGTGTGGCAGACATTTTAACAGCGTGCAATTACCGGGTGCATCTGACCCGCAGCAAAGATGTGACTTTGACCTTAAAAGAGAGAACTGCCCGCCAGAGAGCTGCCGGAAGCGATTTGTTTGTGTCCATTCATGTCAACGCTTCTCCGAATAAAAGTGCCGCCGGAATTGAAACTTATTGCTTAACTCCGGCGGATGCGCCGTCAACAGTCGGAAAATTTCTGCTGCAAAAAAATCCGGCAAACCGTTTTGATGTGAACAATTTTGCTCTGGCTTGCCGTTTACAGCATTTTATGGTCAAAAAAACGGGCGCCGTCAACCGTGGTGTCAGGCGTGCCCGTTTTGCTGTATTACGCGATATTGCTGCTCCGGGAGTTCTGATTGAAATAGGATTCATTTCAAATGCCGCAGAAGAAAAACTCCTGAACAATCCCTTTTACATGGAAAATCTCGCACGGGGAATCGCTGCCGGAATTGTTTCTTATCACGACAATCTTGCTCCCCGCAGATATTGAAATATCTTATCGGATATCTCTGAACGTTGCCGGAAGAGTCAACATCTGATAAAGCATTGTTTGAGCAATGCGGGCATGACCGGCTGTTCCCGGGTGCAGTCTGTCTGTTTCAGGATTGGCAAAGAATACGCCATGAGATTCCGTCAAAGGATAAAGTCCGCTTGTCCTGTAAAGATCAATGAGAGGGCAGGACCAGATATCTGCCGCTTGACGGATTTTTTCAACATAACTTTCCACATATAGTCCGATAGCGTTGGCAAAACTTTCTTCAGGCTGAACATTGGTCGGAGAAAACGTCGCAAAAGCCCGGTGGATTGGTGTCATCAATACAATCTGCTGATACGGGAACTTTTCTTTCAAATAAGACATTGCAGCATTGATTCTGCCGCAGAATGTTTCTTCATCCAAATTCAGATGACGGCGCAGACGTTTGACCATGTTGCCGCCGTGGTTGGTTTCTTCCATTTGAAAAGAGTACCATTCTCCGGGCATGATTGCGCCCATATAGTCATTGGTTCCCATAAAAATAAAAATGGCATCAATATCTGTACCGTGTTCGGCAAAGAGTTTTTCCGCCTGAGGTTTCGTATCAAGCCAGCGATTGCCGTTGATACCGTAGACCAGAGGGGTGATGCCCAGTTTTTCTTCAAGATACTGCCAATAGTTTTTTTCTGTGCCGACGTGAATTTTATCGGTAATTGAGTCGCCCAGAAAAGCAACTTTTTTACCCTGCCATTGTGAAGTAATCATTTTTTTCTCCATGAAAAAAAGCACCTCGAAAAGAGGTGCTTTGTAATGTAAAAATTTTTATTCTCAGTTGAATTTGAGAACGCTCGGATCATATCCCTCAGGGGCATTGAAGCCGAGAAGTTCAATACAGGTGGCGGCAAGAGAACTGATGCCGAGACCTTCATTGAGTTCTTTGGCGTACTCACCCTTGAAATCCGGATCAAAGATGATACAGGGAACGGGGTTGAGAGAGTGACTTGTTTTGCGGCGGGGAACACCGTTTTCATCGACTTTGACTTTGCCGTCTTTGCCGTGTTCAAGCATATCATCGGCGTTGCCGTGGTCAGCAGAAATCACCAGCACGCCACCGGCTTTTTCAACGGCGTTTTTGATTCTGCCCAGACAGAGATCCAGAGCTTCCATTGAAACGAGAACGGCATCCATGTTTCCGGTATGTCCGACCATGTCACCGTTGGGGAAGTTCAAACGGATCATGCCGTACTTGCCGGATTCAATGGCTTCAACGACGGCATCGGTGATTTCAGCACACTTCATCCAGGGACGCTGTTCAAAAGGAACGATGTCAGAGGGGATTTCGATGTATTCATCCATAACTTCATCAAATTTGCCGGAACGGTTGCCGTTGAAGAAGTAGGTGACGTGACCGTATTTCTGAGTTTCGCTGATGGCAAGCTGTTTAACCTGACTGGCACAGAGATACTCGTCCATGGTGCGGTCGATTTCGGGCGGATTGACAAGGAAGTTGGCGGGCGCATGAAGATCGCCGTCATATTCCATCATTCCGGCATAAATGACTGCAGGAACAGTGCCGCGGTCAAATTTGTCAAAATCGGCACCGTCTTCAAATGCCTTGGTGATTTCAAGACTGCGGTCTCCGCGGAAGTTGAAGAAAATCACAGAGTCTCCGTCTTTGATGGCTCCGACGGGAGTGGCTCCGTCATCGGAGATCACAAAGGGCGGCAGATCCTGGTCGATGGCACCGGTGCGTTCACGCAGTTTTTCAACAGCGGTGTGCGCGTCTGTAAAGTATTCGCCTTTGCCCTGAACGTGTGTTTCCCAGCCCTTGCGGACCATATCCCAGTTGGCACCGTAACGGTCCATGGTAATGACCATACGGCCGCCGCCGGAAGCAATGCGGAAATCGGCATCAAGAGTCTTGAGAAATTCTTCAAAAGGATCAATATAAAGAAGTGCGGAAGTTTCCGGCACATCACGTCCGTCAAGAAGAATATGGATACGGGCATGTTCAACACCGGCTGCTTTAGCGCGGGTGAGCATGGCTTTGAGGTGATCGATGTGACTGTGAACGTTGCCGTCAGAGAACAAGCCGATAAAGTGAAGAACGCTCTTTTTCTCAATGACATTGGAAACGAGTTTCTTCCAGGTATCACCGTCAAAAAGTTTTCCGGTATTGACGGCTTCTTCAACGAGCTTTGCGCCCTGGGAGAAAACACGTCCGCAGCCGATGGCGTTGTGTCCGACTTCACTGTTGCCCATATCGGCATCAGAAGGCATACCGACAGCGGTTCCGTGCGCCTTGAGACGGGTGCAGGGACAAGTTGCCATCAGTCCGTCAATAACGGGGGTATGGGCAAGTTTCACGGCGTCGCCGTCTTCGTATTTGCCGAAGCCGACACCGTCGCAGATGGCGAGAACGACCGGACCTTTACGTCCGGCAAATTTTGCATTTTTTGTCAATGCATTCAACATGATAAAAATTCCTCTTCAAATAAAGTTGATATCAGTCGCGGTGACCGGTAACGCCGGTGGCAAGAACGCCGCGTTTGCTGGATTCGCAGAATTCAATAAACTCCAGAACTTCGGGGATCTGGGGCAGATCGGTGCGGATCTTTTTCAGAGCATTGGTCGGAGTCAGACCGCTGCGGTAATAAAGTCTGTGGATGTGTTTGATGACGGTGATGGTTTCGGAATCAAATCCGGCACGGGTCAAACCGACTTTGTTGATCATTTTGACACCGCCGTTGCGGCCTTCAGCCATCATGAACGGGGGAATATCCTTACTGAACACAGAACCGCCGGAAATAATGGCAAAACGGCCGATGCGGCAGAACTGGTGGATTCCGGAAAGACCTGACAGCAGCACGTTGTCAAAAACTTTGCAGTATCCGGCAGTAGCGGCATAACCGACAAAGATGACATTGTTGCCGATTTCGCAGTTGTGGGCAACGTGGGTGCAGTTCATGAACATATTGTTATTGCCGATGATCGTGGAAGAATCCGGCTTTGTTCCGGTGTGGATGGCGCAGCCTTCACGGAAAATGTTGTGATCTCCGATTTTAAGATAAGTTGCTTTGCCGGGTTCAACAGCGTGATCCTGGGCGGGTTGTCCCAGAGCGGCAAAGGGGTGGATCAGGTTTTCTGCGCCTAAAGTGGTATGTCCGTCAATATTGCAGTGACCGATCAAACGGGTTCCTTCGCCGATGGTGACGTTGGGTCCGATGAAACAAAAGGGACCGACTTCAACGCTGTCAGCAAGAACGGCGCCTTCGGACACGATACTGGTCGGGTGAATCTTAGCCATATCTATCTCCAATATAATGTTTGGGTTGTTATAATGCGCTTCTGCACTTTTATAATATAACACCTGTAAGGCGTTACGTCAAAGGCAGAAGTGTAATTTCTGACAATAAAATCTCTTTTTCAGGCAGGTGGAAGAAGATTATCCGGTATTGAAACGGTGTTTTTTGCAGCTTTTACCGTGGTGATACATCCTTTTTCTGCACTGTTTTCGGGCACACTGACCGCAATATAGTTATCACTCCACCCGTGAAGCATACCGTTTGAAGCGGTTTCAAAGATGACTTGCAGCTCTGTTCCGAGCTGGGAATTGATGAATTCCTGTTTGCTTATTGCCGTGATTTCACGCAGCCGGGCGGCTCTGAGTCCGGCAGTTTTTCCGTCCGGACGGTCCGGCATGGTTGCCGCAGGAGTTCCGGGGCGGGGGGAGTAGGTGAAAATATGTGCGTTGGCAAACTGCATTTTTTGAACAAACTCTGCGCAAACAGCAAAATCATCATCCGTTTCACCGGGAAATCCGGCGATAATATCTGTTCCGATGTGCAGTCCGGGAATCTTTTCTCTTGCTTCTGCAACAAAATCAGCGTATTGGGACGAGGTATAATGACGGTTCATTGCCTTTAAAATTCTGTCGCAGCCGTGCTGTAAAGAGAGATGAAGAAAACGGCAGATTTTGGGCGTTTCAGCCATGATATCAATCAGATTGCGGTTGTTGAAATGAGGTTCCGTTGAACTTAATCTGATTCTGAAATCTCCGGGCAGTTCAGCAATGGAATGGATCAACTCTCCGAGCGTTTTTCCATCATCGCTGTAAGCGCAGGTATTGACACCGGTCAGGACGATTTCAGGGAAGCCCGAATCAATGAGCTGTCTGCAGTCATCCAGAACTTCGGCAAATTTTCTTGAACGCTCGCGTCCGCGCACATAGGGAACAATGCAATAGGTGCAGAAATTGTTGCACCCTTCCTGGATTTTGACAAAGGCACGGCTGCGGAAAGGAAAACTTGAAGTGACAAGTTCCTGAAAATTCTCACGGCATTCCCCGCTGCTTTTGTTGGCTGCGGTCATTCCGGCAAGAATCGCCGTTAAATCTTTTTTATCAGGATTGGTCAACACATAATCTGCCCCGTCCGTACGGAACTGTTCAGCATTGACCTCAACGGCACACCCCGTCACAAGAAAAGCCGCCTGCGGATTGTTCTTTTTAAGTTTCCGCAGCGTTTGACGGCTTTTACGGACGGCTTCGGCTGTCACAGCACAGGAATTGATAACAGCCAGATCAAAATCTGTCTGCTGTTCGGATACGACTGTATATCCGGCAAGTTCCAGACGTGAAGTCAGCAGGGCTGTGTCTGCGCAATTCAGACGGCAGCCCAGCGTATAGATGACAGCCTTTTTATTCATATATCAGGCTTTGTGACGCCAGTCAAGCGCACCGGTGGGACAGGCGTCAACACAGGCACCGCATTCAGCACAGTTGTCGGGGAATCCACCGTCAAAAGCGGTTCCAACGCAAGTGGAGAAACCTCTCAACTTGAGACTGAGCAGCGTTTTGTTGACGACTTCTTTGCAGACTTTGACACAGGTTCCGCATTTGATGCATTTGCCGCGGTCCTGAATAATAAGCGGATGACGGGTATCGTAAGAAACCGCAATCTTTTCGCCCTTGAATGCATCCACGTCGCAGCTGTAAGTTTCGGCATGCTGACGGAGTTTGCAGTTCTTTTTATCGGTACAGCTGCACTCGATACAGCGTTCACCTTCTGCCATGACCCGTTCCGGAGGCATGGTTGCAGCGACTTCTGCAAAGGAACTGACACGTTCTTCGATCGGAATCAAATCCTGTTTTGCACGGTCTTTTTCAGACACGTCGTTGCGGAGGAAAACCAGATCTTCGCGTTTGAGACTCTGCCAGGAACCGCGGGAAACAAAAATGGTGGATTCCGCTTTTTCTTCAAGTCCAAGAAGATCTTTGCAGACGGCAAGAGCAGCTCTGCGGCCTGAGGCGACACCTTCAACCACGGTTGCGGCACCGGAAACGCAGTCACCGGCGGCATAAAGTCCGGGGGCAGGGGTCTCGCTTTCAAGATTGCCCCAGCGGTTGACGGGAAGTCCCTCAGGAGCCATGGTTCCCTGACCGATGGCGGCAATGACGGTATCGGCTTCAACTTCAAAATCACTGCCCGGAACTTCAACAGGTTTACGGCGGCCGGAGGCATCGGGTTCGCCCAATTCCATTTTACGGCAGGTCAGAACGAGTTTATCCTGACGTTTTTCCAATTTGACGGGAGCGATGAGAAATTCAAATTTGACGCCCTCTTCTTTTGCTTCGGCGATTTCGATTTTTTCAGCGGGCATCTCCGCTTCGGTACGGCGGTAGAAACAGCTGACGTCAGAACTTCCGAGACGGACACTGGTTCTCACGCAGTCCATGGCGGTATTACCGCCGCCGACAACGATCGTCTTGCCGGGATTGGCGGCAACGTTATCATTTTCGGCAACATTGCGGAGAAAATCAATACCCGGAACAGCCAGTTCTTCACCTTCACAGCGCAGTCCGGAAGCCTTCCAGCAGCCGATGGCAATGATGACGGCATCAAAATCTTTTTTGAGATCTTCAAGAGAAAGATCTTTGCCCAGAGTGCGGTTGTATTCAAAGGAGACACCCAGTTTTTCAAAGTGGGCGATTTCTCTGTCCAGAACCGCTTTCTTGGGCAGACGGTATTCGGGAATACCGTAACGGGTCATACCGCCGGCTTTGGGCATGGCTTCAAAGACGGTGACGGCAACACCTTTCAGACGCAGGTAATATGCGGCGGAAAGTCCGGCGGGACCGGCACCGACGATGGCAACACGCTTTCCGGTTTCTTCCGGAAGTTTTTCCATGTAGGTATCGTAATAGAGGTCAGCCGCAAGACGTTTGAAATCGTTGATGGCAACAGGCTTGCCGTAGACATTTCTGCGGCAGTCCTTTTCGCAGAAGCGGGGACAGACTCTGCCGATGGTCATGGGGAGGGGAATACGCTCCTTGATGATGGTCAGAGCTTTCAGAAAATCGCCCTGACGTCCGGCACGGACATATTCCTCAACCGCCGCATGCGCAGGGCAGGCGAGGGTACAGGGGGCTTCGCAGTCTCCGGAGTGTTCACTCAAAAGCAGATTAAGAGCTGTTCTGCGCATATCCCAGACTTCATCGGTGTTGGATGAAATCTCCTGTCCCGGGGCGGGGCAGGCGGAGCAGGAAGGCAGAAAACGTCCGGTTTTGCAATCTTTGACGACACAGACAAAGCAGCTGGTCGTTTTGCTGATACGCTGTTCACGGCAGAGAGAGGGAATCTCAATACCGTTGGCGCGCGCAACTTCAAGAATCGTCTGACCGGGTTCAGCAGAAAAAACTTTTCCGTCAATAGTAAATTCAATACTCATTTTACTTATTCTCCTCCAAATCCGTCCTGAAAATTGCGTTCTTGGGACAGACATCAAAACAACTGTTGCAGCGGGTGCATTTTTCCGCATCAATGTTGAAATTGCCGTCAATGGCATCGACCGGACAGGTTTTAATGCAGAGTTTGCACTTGATACATTTTGAACTGTCGATTTCAAGTTTCACCAGTTCATTGCACTGATGAGCAGTACAACGGTGACGGATAACATGATCTTCGTATTCATTGCGGAAATAACGCAAGGTTGCCAATACGGGGTTGGGCGCAGTCTGTCCCAGTCCGCAGAGGGCACCCGCCTTGATCTTCTTGCCGAGATCCTCAAGCATTTCAAGATCGGATTCTTTGCCTTTTCCGGCAACGATACGTTCAAGCGTTTCAAACATTCTCATCGTACCGACGCGGCAGAAGGTGCATTTGCCGCAGCTTTCACGGTGCGTGAAGTCAAGGAAGTAACGGGCAGTTTCAACCATACAGCGGTCTTTGCCGATAACGATCAATCCGCCGGAACCGATGATGGCGCCCAGCGCTTTGAGAGAATCGTAGTCAACAGGCGTATCAAACAATTCGACCGGAATACAGCCGCCGGAGGGTCCGCCGATCTGCACGGCTTTGACATTATCTTTATCAGCACCGCCGATTTCAAACACGATTTCATTGAGGGTCTTACCCATGGGAACTTCAACCAGTCCGGGATTTTTGAGGTCTCCGGCAAGAGCAAAAAGTTTGGTTCCCTTGCTGCTTTCGGTTCCGGTTTTGGCAAATTCTTCGCCGCCTTCGCGCAGGATGACCGGCACGTTTCCGAAAGTTTCAACGTTGTTGATCATCGTGGGGAAGGTTTTATAACCGCTGTCGGTGGGGAAGGGGGGACGGAAACGGGGGGTCCCGCGTTTGCCTTCAAGAGAGGCAATGAGAGCCGTTTCTTCACCGCAAACAAAGGCACCGGCACCCTCTTTGATGATGATTTCAAGACTTCTGCCGTTGACGATGTTGAGTTTTGCCGCGTAAATCTGTTCGATGGCAATACGCAAATGCTTGATTGCCATGGGATATTCTGCACGGCAGTAAATGAAAAGTTTGGTTGCGCCGGTTGCGTAAGCGGCAATCAACATACCTTCAAGCAGCTGGTGCGGCACACTTTCCATAAGAGAACGGTCCATGAAGGCACCGGGGTCGCCCTCGTCGGCGTTGCAGATGAGGATTTTTTCCTCAGCCTGTTTTGCTGCCAGGAAACTCCATTTGGTTCCGGTCGGGAAACCGCCGCCTCCGCGTCCGCGGAGTCCGGAAATCTTAACCTGATTGACAACTTCTTCAGGAGAGAGTGTCAATGCTTTTTTGAGTCCCTCATAACCACCGTTGGCAATGTAGTCACTTATATCCGTCGGATTGACTTTTCCGGCGAGGGCAAGAACTTTCACCAACTCATGTTTTTTGCGTTTTTCAGGAATTTCAAAGCGATCTTTTTCACCGAGAGAAAGGATGTTGTCAATTGCTTCGTCAGTACCTTTGACGTCACGGAACAGAATGGAAGAACCGTCTTCAGTTACCGCTTCTACCAGAGGTTCGGCATAACAGTGTCCGAGACAGCCGACACCGATGACGGGAATATCACCTGCTTTTTCGCAGAGCTTTTCAAAAACTTTATCGGCACCGGCGGCGATACCGCAGCTGGCAACTCCCACACGCAAGAATTTTATTTTCATTTTTCCGCATACTCCTTGAGGATTTTTTTCAGATTTTTCCGGTCAAGTTTTGCGTAAACTCTGCCGTTGATGCTTATGACGGGAGCCAGACTGCAGCAGCCGAGACAGGCAACCGTTTCGACAGAAAAGAGTCCGTCTGCATCGGTTTCACCGGGAGCAAGTCCCAATTCCTGTTTGAGCCACTCATGCACAAGCGGCGCACCTTTGATGTGACAGGCGGTACCGTCGCAAACAGCGATCTGATATTTGCCGGGTTTCACGCGTTTGAACTGGGCATAAAAACTCAACACGCCCTCAACTTCAACCGGGGGGATCCCGAAATACTCTGCCGCGGCATTGATGGCATCGTTGGAAACGTATCCCTCGGCCGCCTGAATTGCCTGCAAACCTTTGATCAGATTGCTGGGTTCAGCAGCGATCTTTGTCAAGAAAGAAAACTTTTCATCCATAGGTTATATTCTCCGGACTTTCTGTTAAAAAATATGGCACGTTAATATACCACTTTTTTATATTTTTTGCAAGTGAAAAATAAAACAGACTCAAGTGTTTTCAGCAGAGCCGGGCAACTGCATCAAAACAGCCGGGAAGCCGTCATCCTCAGATTCGGACTCCTGAGAATAAAAACGGGCATTCCTTTTTGTTGAAGTCACGATGTTTTTTTCTGTAAATCCAGCCTCGCAACCCGGACAGAAGCAAATGTCCCGGATGTGCAAAAAACAGTTTTTTTTCTGTGTCCTGCTTGAAAAAAAATAGATCATATATTACAATTTCTTTAAATATCACGAAAATAAAGGTTTATCTGCATGGAAAAAAGAAAATACACACGTTATACAGATGTTTATGAAAAACTTGAAAGGTTCTGTATCGACCGTTACAATGATGGAAATTTATTTCTTCCGTCTGAACGCAACCTAGCCCGGATGTTCGGTGCCTCACTTATGACGGTGCGCAAGGCTGTTGAAGAGGCTTTGAATAACGGTATCATCACCCGTTCAGGCCGGCATACAAATATTCAGCAGAACCGCTGTTTCTCTAAATTGGGCAGGATTTTATTTATATCGGGCAATTCCGAACAAATCCTGCTGCCGGCGATCGAACGGCTCGAACTTATACTGAAACCGGAAATCGAAAAATTCGGCGGCAGGATGAAGACATTTATTGACACTCCGGAGACGACCGCAGAAGATTTTCTGGAACAGCTGCGGCAGGCTGATTTGGTGCTGCTGACCTTTCTTGCCTCCAGCGGCAAACTGCTGGAGCAGAAACTCAAATATCTGCAACTGTTTGAGAAAAAACGTAAGTTGATCCTGATTTCAGGCAATTACCAGGATTTGTTTCAAAATATCGTTGCGTTGGATAATACCGCCGTGGGCGAAGTCGCTGCTGACGCTCTCAATCAGACCGGCTGCAGCAATGTCCTGATCCTGGGGGAAATGCCGGACAATATCAGTTTTAAACGCAGAATGCAAGGTTTTTACGACACTTTCAACGGAAAAATCCGTAATTATCCGCGTCAATTTCAAAAAATGCAGATACAGTTTTTGAACGATGAGATCCGGGAAATCAAGTCTGTTGTAAACAGCGGCATCGACAGCATATTTCTGGTTACAGATGAATGGTCTCCTTATATCACATCAGATTTGTTTGCACAAAAACTGATTCCCGGAAAAATCAAAATCATAACGGTACACGGGTCCGGAGAGTGTTATTTATGCAATCTGCCGCTTGCAAACGTGAGCCACTGTACCTCTGCTGTTGCATCTCAACTGCTCCTGGTTCTCAAAAAAATCAGTTATGGAACCTTTGATCGCCGGATCAGAAATTTGATCAGACCTCATATCAACGAGTGTAAAACTCTTAAAATTCAACCAACGGAGGAAACAAAATGATAAAACAAAAAAATCCGGTATCAATTATTTTCGGGATTCTGCTTTGTGTATGCATGTTCAATTATCTGCATGCAGAAAACTTTTTGAAGAATCCATCTTTTGAAGTCCGGAACATCCGCAAACCGGAGCAGCCCCAATGGTGGGACAGGCTTTGCACTCTGAAAAAAGAACAACCTCTTCTCTACACTGACAAAAAAGCATTTGACGGAAAATACTCCATCTGTTTTCAAACGACCCGGACACCGGCTGCCGGAGAGTTGATCATCTGGCGGCATCCTGCATTGGGAACAGCATTAAATGCAGTTCCAGAAGGAACTATGATGGAGTTATCTATGTATGCTTACTCCGATAAACGGCTCCATTGCACCATCTATTTTCCCTACCGCGGCATTTCCAAAGAGGTTACGACCACCGGCTTCACAATACCAGGCAAATGGAAGAAATTCAAGGTGAATTTCAAACGGGAAAATGCGCCGGTCGGCAACATTTACATTCGCATGTACGGTGCCGGTACGATCTATGTGGATAAAGTTTATCTTGGAAAAGCCCCCCTGGAAAAAAGAGAATCCCCCTCAAAAGCTCCAGAAAAAGAAGTCAAACACCCTCTTGCCCGCAACTGGCAGGCAAAGGGAGAGGGAAACGGTAATATCTGTCGGGTCGTCACCCCGGGATTGATCGGAAAAAGAGGATTTTTTATCTCTGCAGCTAAAGACGGTTCCACTGCCGCATGGATCGGAACGTTTCCGGGAAGCGTATTCGGTAAAACCGTTCAGGGGAAAGAATATGCTGTTGTTATCCCTGCAAACACCCATGGTATCGCGGCGACCTGTTTCCATATTTCTGCCCGCATCACGTTCAAATCAGGTAAAACTGTCAGTTTTTCCTCCCGCCCGATCTCCATCTATCAGGGGACGGAAAAGTGTTTCCTGAAATTCAAAATGCCGGAGGGCACTCCCGAAAGTGTACAAATCAGCGTGTTTCCCGGTACCGAGGGGCAGCTGACCTTTGACGAACCGGAGTTTCTCCCCGCAGAAAAGATCACAAGTACCGGTCTTTTTGCCAATAAAAACAATGAATTTTGCCGCATTCTCAACCAGCCGATCCGCCGCAACTGGAAAAAATCAAAACTGCCCCGCAAAATGCAGTTCGCCTGCCATTTGCCGGAATCGGACTTGAAAATCACTCTTGTTGATATTCTTTCAGATAAAACTATTTCTTCATGGAACAAAAAACTCATCGCAAAAAAAGATACTTCATTCCATCTTGAACTGCCTGAACTTGCGTTGGGCAGTTATGAGTTTATTTTTGAAAGCGGCAAAGGTCCGGCAGCGCTGAAGGAATATGATTATATCCGGGTCGTACCGGATGATTTCTCTCCCCGCATCACATTCCGGGATGACAATACGTTCATGATAGACGGCAAACCGTTTTTTCCTCTCGGTCCGACACATACGCCCCGGACACCGGAAGCGTTCCGGATCAATGCACTTTCGGGAACAACGATGATGAATGTTGAGGCAGGTGAAGATGCAGGTGAGTGGCGATATCTCAACGATATGGCAAAACAGTACGGGATCTATCTTACCTGGTGGAATCATTTTATCTACACCGGACAGTATGATCGGAAACGTATTGAAAGTACACTTGAAAAACAGGCTTTTATTCTGGATGGAATGAAGCAGGTACTGGGATTCATGGACGACGAAAGTGCATGGTGCGGTGTTTCCTCAGAATGGATGCGCAATGTGTCAAGAATGTATTTCAGCCTTTTTCCCGATCATCTGACATGGGAAAATCATGCGCCTGTCATGCATGGACCGGCAAGTGATTTCCGCCGTGCGCCTCACAATATCCGCCGTTTCACCGGTTTTGTGGATGTTTCCAGCGTAGATATTTATCCGGTCCCGGACGGCAGAGCAAGTTATGCAGATCTGCCCAGCGAAAACAGAACTCTTGCCTGTGTGGGTGAGTTTGTTGATGCCTGCCGCAAAAGTTCATGGAATGAACGGCCGGTCATGATGATTCTGCAAAACTGGGCGTTGAGTGAATCCGGCGGAAAACCTGTCAACGCGACCCGCCCCCGCCCGGAATACCATGAGCTGCGTTTCATGGCGTGGAATGCGATCACACACGGGGCAAGCGGTATTCTGTGGCACGGAGAAGGCAATGCAAGCAAGTACGGAGGCAATGCAGACTTCTACAGCGGATACCGCCGGAAATTTGCCGATGTCAACAAAGAGATCACGGCGGTTATGAAACTGTATATGGCTCTTTACAAAGGGGATGTGAACCCCGGAAAACAACATGGGATGATTCGTTGTATCGCCCGCAGCAACGGTAAAACTGCCGTGGTGATCGCCGTCAATGAAGATCGTTTCAAAAGTCACGATTTTATCATGCCGCTTTCCGGAAAATTTTATCTTTCACCCACCGGAAAAGAATTGAAACAGAAAACCATTTCTCTGAAACCCTATGAAGTTTTGATCGCAACAACACAAAAGACCGTGATCCCGCCGACACCGCGATTCACAAAAGAGAATCCTCAAAGTGAAATTCCGTGTCCCTACCAGAGTTTTCTGATTCCGGCGAACTGGAGCAGTCATCCGGAGTATCCCCGGACAAACGGCAAAAAAGAGTTTTACTTCAAACAGAAATTTACCATTCCCGCAAACACCCGTAAAACAGTCATCCAAATCTGCGGCGATGACTTCTGGAGTCTGAAAGCAGGAAACATTTCCGTAAAGGGGAAGGATCATACTTCGGTATATGAAATTGATGTAACCCGAGCACTTGCATCCGGAGAACACACACTTTCGGGAATTCTTGAAAATGCAAACGGTACCACCGGAATCGTTTTTGCGGTGGTCTGCGATGGAAAACCGGTGGCGGTTTCCGGAAAAAACACGCTCTTTTCCACCGACGGCAAAAACTGGAAAAAAGGGTTGGAACGCGGATTTCCGCCCGTAGGTCCCTGGGGAACACCATCCCGGTTCATACAAAAGTAATAAAATTCACCTTAAAAAAAAGGAGACAAATCATGAAATCAACTCAAAACTCAAATGATTCCGGCAGTCTGAACGTTGTAAAACACAGCATCTGCAGCAGCGAAAACACCCCATTTTTTTTGAAAGAAAAGGGGAGCGCAATGGGCGGTGTGTACGGATATGTACGGATGAGTACGGATAAGTACGGAATGGTACGGAGTCAGGCGCCGCAGAATACGGCTGGTTTCGCCCAACAACAAAATACCCCGCTTTTTTTGAAAGAAAAGT
>SUVX01000096.1 GCA_015061725.1 Lentisphaerota bacterium | reverse complement strand
CCAGCCGTATTCTGCGGCGCACCGATATCCGTTTTTGTCCGTTTTTGTCCGTTTTTGTCCGTTTTTAACGCGCCGCCCCACAAAGACAGCATGCCGCAGCGGTTATACAAAACACCTATTTGACAAGCAGCACTCACCAACAGTTCGATGAGGTTAAATGAACATTTTGCAGTATTAACTCCGGTAAGACGTTTTTTTGTCTGTAAGACGGCGCGGTGTTTCATGAAATATGTGTTCATCAATAACCTCCTGATTCTCTGTTTTTATGGTAGTATCTGATTTTTTTATCAAGCAGTTCCACAACCTCTTTGCCCCGCTTGCCGATGAGGAAATAGTAAAACTCCCAACCGATGAAAAGGCGTTGGTATTTGACCGGTTCGTCGGCCGCGCTTTGGACAAAAAGAGCTTTTTGTCTGTCAAAAGCATCATTGAGTTCACTGAAAAGCCCCGGTTCGAGCTGACGGAGAACCGGATGGAAAATTTTCTGTTCTGCGGCTTTCTTTTGAGACTGGTGTTCAAGGAGTCCGGAAACAAGGCGCAGGCACTCTTCCGGGAAAAGTGTTTTGCTGTTGATGCAGGCACAGTAAGCAAAAAAAAGTTTTTGATCAGCAGATGGATGAGGCAGAAGTATGTTTTCTCCCGGCTTGAGGTACTCCTGACAAATGCCGCTGTCTGTCTCTATCACACGGACCATGCGCTTTTGCAGCATTTCCGGCAGACGGTCGGCATCGGTGATTTCTCCGTGATGCCAGTGTAATTTTCCGGCACAGTAGAGGTCTTTTGCGTGTTCAAAGACTTCAAGCATGACTGCCGCATCTGCCGGGGTAAAGGCGTCAGTTCCCAATTTGCTGTATGGTACGCCCATTGCGGAAAGAAACATATGACAGGAACGCAGCACATATCCTCCGGGATTTCCGGGAAGGCGCTCAATATATTCCAGTACATTTTCATCGGGGTGCGGCGCCGGCGTATCCGGTAGAGCCAAAAGGCAAGGGGTGTTGAGTCCGTAAGGCAGTAATCCTGAAAAATCCGCAGGAAATACAAGGCTGCCGTCGTAAAGAGAGGGGAAGAAGTCCGCCGTAATTTCCGGATGAATGGAAGATATACCGTTCTTTTGCATCACCTGCTGAACGAATCCACAGCCGCCAAGGATAATTTCAAAATTGCTTTCAGTGAGAATTTCATCAGCCTTGCAAAAAGAAACGCTTAATTCAATATCGGGATTTTCTGTTGAAAAAGATTCCATGAAATGGTGCCAGAACTGCAGCTGACCGGACAGATTTCCCTCAATAAGTACCCGCAATGTTTTAGCACTTTTATAATGTCCGAAAACACGTCTGCCGGCAAATTGAATTTTTTGCACCGCCGTTTCTCCGTTGGAAACGGAATAGATGCCGTCACCGACTTTAACTTTGACAAACCCTGCCTCTTTGAGCAATTCAACTGCCTTGGAGGCAACATTGATACTGACGGAATACGCAGAAGCCAGTTCTTTGAGCTGCGGAAGTCTCGTTCCCCGGGGCCATTTGCCCCTGCATATTTCCTCTTTGAGGATATCAAATAATTGCTGATGTTTGACTTTTATCATAAAGCAGAGATCCCCCGTTTTTTTGATTACAGTGCTAATATACATTATTTATTTGAAATTGTCAAGTCATGTTATTTGAATTTATCAAAAAATAGTTTTGTCTTCTTTTTGTGCAAATCCGGCATGAGAGCAGTTCACGGTAAAAAGAATATGATGTTTAAAAGAAGAAAAATCTGATTCTGCATTTGCAATATCTGCGGGAAAGTTTATATTTAATCTATAACTCAAACAGAAAAAAAAGGATATGAAAAATGACATTGTGGGTTTCACACCGCGGGAGTCTTATGATGCTCCGGAAAATACGCTTGCCGCTTTTAAACTTGCACTTGAACGCGATACCGATGCCTGGGAGACGGATATTCATTTTACAAAAGATAATATCCTTGTCTGCTGTCACGATGCCCATACGGAACGCACCTGTGATAAAAGAATGGTGATTTCAGAATCTACGTTTGAAGAGTTGCAGACGCTGGATGCCTGCAATAAAAAAGAGCAGTACAAAGGCGAAAAGATACCGCGATTTGCCGATTTGCTTGCCATGTTTCCGCAGGGGAAACTGCTTTTCACAGAAATCAAGATCAGCCATCCGGATATCGTGGATGCGATGATGGATGAAATCGACAAGTCCGGTGTTTCAAGGGATCAGATCATTGTGATTTCATTTTATGCGGATATGATCAAACTCTGTAAAGAACGTTATCCTGAAATGAAGGCGCTGTATCTTCATTCATTGGGTGTAAAAGAAGACGGTTCCTTTGTCCTTGCACCGGAAGAATTGCTGGCATTGCTTGAAGATATCCACGCTGACGGACTGGACGGACGTGCCAATAAAAATTATCTGACGCCGGAGTTTGCCGCAGAACTTGCAAAAAGAGATCTTTCTCTTGCCATCTGGACTGTGGATGATGTGGAAACAGCAGAATATTTCATCAATACCGTTCACCCGGAAGCAATCACCAGTAACCGTGCCGCTTACTTGCAGGGCGTGATCGACCTGGGGCAGGAACAGTAAAAATAAAAATGTTGAAGAAAAGACGGGGATTCTAAGTCATCCCTCAACAAATACTCCGCTTTTTTTGAAAGGCTCTGTTCTCTATACGGGTAGATAATTACCCGTAGGGTATTGTTCTTACTTTATAAAATACTTCGCTTTTCTTGAAAAGGGTTGGGGTTTGGGGAAGGGGAAAACTTCTTTTCACGAGAAAAGAAGTTTTCCCCTTCCCCAAGAACCATCTACCCTTGTCGGAAACAGCGCCTTTTGAAAAGGAGATCCGCCTTCGCACAAGGCTACGGCGGACAAGTAGGGAGATAAAAATATACCGAAGCCGACGTTTCGGCTTTTTTTCTCGTGAAAAAAAGTTTTTCCTCTTCCCCCCGGTGCCCATTTCACCGGGCGGAGACCAGACCGTTGGCAATGGCGATGCACCAGCCGACGGAAAGGATGATCCAGAGAATAACACCGTGAAGAACAGGTTTCAAGCCCAGTTCTTTGATTTTGTCTTTGCTGAGATTGGCGCCGATGAGGAACAAGGTCGTCACCATAAGATACTTGGAAATCTCTTTTATAAATCCGCCGGCGGGAGCAACGGCAGGCAGCCAGGTGACAATGGCGGCGGCAATCAGGAATCCGGGGATAAACCAGGGGACTTTCAGTTTGAGTTTTTTGCTTTCGCCTTCCTCTTTTTCGGCGATGAACCAACTGAGAAAAAGCGTAACCGGCACGATCCAGAGTGCGCGGGCAAGTTTCACCGTGGTTCCCACTTCAAGCGCCGTCGGACCATACTGAAAACTTGCGCCGACAACAGAACTTGTGTCGTGAATGGCAAGAGCTGCCCAGTAACCGAATTGCGTTTCAGTAAATCCCAGCATTTTACCGATGGGGGGAAAGATCAAAAGGGCAATGGCATTGAGGGCAAAGACGGTTGCAGAAGCAATGGCAATATCATGCGCTTTTGCTTTGAGGGCAGGGGCGGCGGCGGCAATGGCACTTCCGCCGCAGATACTGGTTCCGACGCTGATAAGATACATCGCATTGCGGGGCATCTTCAACTGCTTTCCGACAAGGACACCCAGTCCGATCCCGGCAGCGATACCGATAACGGTGTAGAGAAATCCGCTTGCACCGGCTTGAAGAACTTTGACAAGATTCATACCGCAACCCATGCCGACGATGGTTGCCCCCAGCAGAGTTGAAGTCATTTTTCCTGTTATCTGAGCAAAGGGATTTCCCCAGAGGATTGAAAAAATAATACCTGAAACAACCGCCAGTCCCGGTGCGTAATCACGGGCGGGCGCCCATGCCCACGGGACAATGAAAAATGCCAGTGCAACAACGATAAAAGAAACTTTTTTAAACATATTTTATTCCCTGTTTGCAAATGATTGATTGAATCTGCATAATATACACCCTGGAAAGGGGAGAGTCAACAACTCAACTTTGCAATTTCTTCAGGAAGGACGATGTTTTTTGCAGCAAGTTCAGCAAGAGCGCGCTCCATGGTGACCATGCCGTCTTTGTAGCCGGTTTCCATAGAGGAGCGCAGCAGATGGGTTTTTCCGTCACGGATAAGCGCCTGAATGGGAGCTGTTCCCACCATAATTTCAAATACGGCAACCCTTCCGCTGCCGTTTGAGAGGGGAAGAAGACGCTGCGAGATAACGCCGAGCAGTACGCCCGCCAGCTGCAGACGGATCTGATTCTGCTGATGATCCGGAAAAGAATCCACGATTCTGTCAATGGTTTGCGGCGCATTGTTGGTGTGGATCGTTGCCAGAACCAGGTGTCCGGTTTCGGCGGCGGTGATTGCGGCGGACATGGTTTCCGTATCGCGCATTTCTCCGACAAGAATCACGTCAGGATCCTGCCGCAGAGCGTTTTTCAAGGCTCCGGCATAAGAGAGGGTATCCGCATGAAGTTCGCGCTGTTCAATGATGGAGCGTTTGTTGGCGTGGACGTATTCGATCGGGTCTTCAATGGTGATGATATGGGCATCTTTGGTTTTATTGATATAATCGACCAGACTTGCCAATGTTGTGGATTTGCCGCTTCCGGTCGGACCTGTCACCAGAATCAATCCCTGATTTTTGGAGGCAAGATGCATCAGAACCGGCGGAAGTCCGAGTTTGTCGGGATCTGGGATTTGTGTGTTGATGACCCGGGCGACGATGCCGACGGAACCGCGTTGATGAAACGCATTGACACGGAATCTGCCACTTAAAACAGAACCGTCGGGATTCTTTTTAAGATTCAGAGAAATGGCGATATCCAGTTCGCGTTTTTCTTCAAATTCAATTCTCTGGTGCGGTGTTAAAATACCGTAGAGCAGATTTGAAGTATCCTCAGCTTTCAACGGCGGCAGGTCAAGGGCGTGAATTCTGCCGTCCACACGGATACCCGGCGGCGTGTCGGTGGTGAGGATTAGGTCGCTGGAACCGTTTTTAACGGCGGAGTAAAGCAGCGTTGCCATATCTATTGCATTGGCTGAGGTGTTTTTTTCTCCGTAAACTTTGCGGAAAGTATCCACACCGCTTTTGAGTCCGTCAAAGAGCAGCTTGAGTTCTTCGCGGTTGTCGGCATTATCCATTGCTGTCTGTGCGGAAATAAGATTTTTCTGATAAAGTTCAAAAAGAGCGCGTTGAAAATTGCTCATGCCCGGCGCCGTTCCGTCGCGCAGGACGCTTTCAAGTTCGTCAAAAAGACAACGTGAAATCAGTTTTTTGACCATCGGTGTTGCCGGCAGATATTCCACGGCGGGAACCATGCCGGAATCATCTTTGCGCGGAAGCAGACGCTGGGCGGCGATTCCCAGAAGAGAGGCGCCGATGTCTGAAGCAAGCTGCTTGCGCTGATCTTCGGGGAAAAGATTGATGATACGTTCCACGGCAAGGATCGTATTTCCGGTATGGATGGTTGAAAGAACCAGATGTCCGGTCAATGCGGCATTGATGGCGGCCTGTGCGGTTTCGGCATCGCGCATTTCTCCGATGACGATGACATCCGGATTTTTCCGCATGGCATCACGGACAGCTTTGGGAAATCCTGCGGAGCCGTCAAGTTCACACTGGGAAATAAGAGAGGATTTGTTGACGTGCAGATATTCGATCGGGTCCTCAATGGTGAGGATGTGTTTTTTTGTACAGCAGTTGATTTTATTGACCATCGCCGCAAGGGTGGTGGATTTGCCGCTGCCGGTGGCGCCGCAAATCAAAACCAGTCCTCTCTGAGCGAGGGCAAGGTCTTCAAGGGCTGCGGGCAGGGCAAGCAGCTTGAAATCAAGGTCATCAGCCCGGCGGATGGGGCGGATCGCAATACAGTTGCCACCGGCAGTCTGATAAAAATTCAATCTGAAACGCTTTTCGCGCGAAATCTGAAACGCGGCATCGGCGGAATGAGTCTTCTGATAAAGGTTTTCCGCTTCGGGAGAAAGAACTTTCTGTCTGAATGCGGTGATATCCTCTTCTCTGATAAAAACATCCTGATACGGAAGGATTTCTGATTTTATTCTCAGATGAGGGACTTGTTTTCCGGAAATAAAGATATCCGATACATTTGAGAGGTCAATTTTTTCAAGCAAACGTTCTATTGCCATCTTGGAAACTCCGGAAAAAAGTTAAAAATTCCGTTCCGGACGGTATTGCCGGAACGGATGGGAAAAATCAAAATTTTCAGAGCGTAATGCCTGAATCTTTAAGATATTTTTCCAGATCTTCAGTGGAACCCTGACAGATCAGCGTGGTTGAATGCAGTTCGGAACCGATGATGTTGCCGTCGGCATCAACTTGCATCGGCGCAATGGTTTCCAGTTCGTGGAAGTTGAGTTCCTGAGAACCGTTGAAGACACTGAACATATCTTCAGCTGAGTAGGGACCGTCTTTCTGGTCATTGTCAGCGATGTTGAAGTAAATGCCCTTGTCCTGCGCCGGAGTGGTGCGGAGCACGAGGATATTGCGGTTGCGGTCAAGAGAACCGATGATGACCGGACGGGCGGCGACTTTGATCGCAATCTGAAGCCGCTTGGGACCGCCGAGTGCAAAGGTGAAAACATCTCCGTTGTATGTTACGCGGGAAGAGGTATCTCCGTAAAAATCATCGTTGATACAGCCCTCAGCCGGACCGCAGCATTTGCCGAATGCAGTAATCCCCTCAGCTCCGGGGAGCTGTTCGAGAGACCAGGCACTCAGCAGAAAATCATCTTTACTGCATTTGCCGATAACGGTGAGCTTGTCAACAGTTCTGTAACCGGTGCATGAAAGGTTGCCCACATTCCAGAAATCCTTGTCATCAAAGACTTCGATTTCGCGGGTGAAATCCATTTCAATTTCTTTGCCGTTGCGGTTGCGGAGTTTGATCCGCTTTGAAACAACAGCTCTTTTACCGGTATTTTCCAAAGTTTCGGTCGGAACGGAGTTGATACCGCTCTGAACCTGCCAGTCGCCGTGATCGGGATAGTTGTAGGCAAAATCGCCTCCCTCCGGCGCGGGCCAGAGGGAGTTTCCGCCGATGTTGTTGAAATTTACCGGATCAGGATTTGCCGCAAGTTCTTCAATGAAGTTGTGGACAAATGTTCCGTTGATTTCGGCAAAGATCCTGCCCTGGAGCTTGTTTGAAACGAAAATGGTTCCGTTTTTGCAGGCAAGTTCCAGCACATTGGGATCAATTTTTCTCAACTTATCGGGCATGGTGATTATCCGAGTTTGCAGCAGTCAATGGACATGAACTTATCGGAGAGCAGTTCGCAGCCGCCCTGCTTGACGATACAGCCGCGTTCCCAACGCAGACCGTAGCCGTTTCCGGTGAAGAAGGTGTCGATCTGGTAGGTCATGTTTTCCTGCAGCTGGTATTTGCTGGTGGTTTCGATCCAGGGGCTTTCGGTTTCCATCATACCCAGACCGTGGACGGGTCCGTAGAGCATGTAGTCCTTCCAACCTTCGGCGCAGCCCCAGTCATAGTATTTCTGGGCGATGCTGGAGGCTTCGACACCGGCTTTCATCAGTTCAAAGGTGAACTTGTGGGCGCGCAGACCGAATTCGACCAGTTTGTACTGTTCTTCGGGGAGTTCGCCGAACCAGACGGGCAGACCGATGGAGGAGCTGTATCCGCCGACGCGGGCGCCGATGTTGAGCTGGATGATTTCTCCCGGTTTGATGACGTTGCCGGTCGGGCGGCTGATACCGTTGCTGGTACGGTCGCCGCCGAAGCAGTAAAGGCTGTGACCTTCGTATTCGCCGCCGTTGGCGTAGATTTCGCGCTGGGCGATACCCAGAACCTGGAATTCGGTCATGCCGGGTTTCATTTCGTTGAGGATGGCTTCAACGGCCTTTTCGGAAACCTTGAAGGCTTCGCGATGGCAGTTGAGTTCGTTTTCGCTCTTGTACCAGCGCAGGGGACGGAAGACTTCATCAGCGACGACGACTTCAACGCCGGGCAGCTGGGCGGCAACGGCATCGAGGGTCGGTTTGGTCATGACGGCGGTGCCGACCAGACCGAGTTTCTTCAGAGAGCCCATGCCGGACATCTTGACAACTTCGGGATAGGTGGCAAGCGGAATGCCGGGATAATCCGGTTCAGCGGATTCGCGGTAGTTGAGCATCAGAGCGATCTGGTCAGCGGGCAGGACGCTGCGGCCGACGGCATACTTGAAGCTTTCGGGTCCGATCAGCAGGACGGCTTTGCCTTCTGCAGGGACGAACACACCGGCCTGTTCAAAGGTGGGCCAGTATTCGGTCAGATAACGGACGTTGGCGAAATCGGATTCAGTTCCATGCACGAGGCAGGCGTCGAGTCCGGCGGCTTTGATGCGGGCCTGGAATTTGGCAATACGCTCAAAGTATTCCTGTTTCGGAATGGTGAAGCTCATTTTTAAACTCCTTGTTTTTGGTTGATTTTTAAGACCGGAAAGGTCTTTTTTACTTTTTTAACAAAAACTGTATCAGTCAGTTTTTCTACTCAAAGGGTAATATAATTCAGCAAATAACAAAAAACAAGCGTTGAAAGCAATGAAAAAATAAAAAACTTGACTGATACACTTTTTTGCTGTATATTGTGTGCGGTGAAAAATAAAGGTGTTTTATGGGAATTTCAGAGCGTATTTACCGGGAGTTGAAGCGGCGTCTGGAGCAGGGCGTTTATCCTGCGGGGAGCCGTTTCCCCTCAGAGGCACTTCTTGCGGATGAGTTCAACGTCAATAAAATGACGATGAATAAAATCGTTTCGGTTCTTGCCGGAGAAAACTATCTTCTGCGCGGTGTGCGCGGCGCGGGAACGCGCGTGGCGGACTTCAACAACCTGCGTCCGCGCGGGACGATTGCCTTTATCGCCAAACTGCTGCCCTATGAAACGCGGATACTCAACGGCATTATCAGCGAGTGTTCTCAGAATAATTATACGACAGTGATAGAATCTCCGCGTTCCGGAGACCTGCTCCACCGTCTGCAATTTTTGAAAAACAGCGGCGTGACCGGAGTTATTTCAGCCGGATACGGGACATTTGAAGTGCCGGAGGGGATGCTTCACTTCTGTCTTGACTACGATCCTCCCCGTGAAAGTCTGCCGCTGCGGACGCATTTTATGAACAGCGACAACTTCAACGGCGGTGTGAAACTTGTAAATGAAGTCCTGCGCCGCGGACACAGGGAAATTTTGATTTTCAGTTCAGAGCGTTATTTGTTGAGTCCCACCGCCTCAGTCATGCCCCGAGTGCAGGGATTCAATGAGGCGCTCCGTCAGGCGGGGTATACGGATATTGATGAAAGAACGTTTTACGGAACTTCTCAATCTCTTGCTGATGCCGCATATTTCCTTGAAAACTACCTCAAGCGTTTTCCTCAGACCACGTTGATTATGACCGATACCGACGGCAGTGCGGAGTTGATTCATAAAGCGGCGCGGCAGCGGGGGATATCCTGTCCCGGAGATATTGCGCTTACGGGATTCGGCAACGTAACGCTTCTGCCCATTGCCACTGTGGATCAGGATCCTGAACGTCAGGGCGGACTTGCCGCGCGGTATCTGATGAAGTTCAGAGAGCAGGGGGAGCCTGAAGAAATCGTCAAAGAATATGTGGAAACCCGTTTAACGGGAATTGAAGATATACCATTGAATTTTTGAAAAATGATCAGTAAAAAACTTTACTCAACCATTACCCGGATCGTGAAAAAACATCTGCTTGAATCAGAGAGCAGTCATGACTTTGACCATACCTTGCGCGTCTGCCGCAACGCGGATAAACTGCTTGCCGAACTTCCCGAAGCAGACAGTGATGTGGTGCGCCTGGCGACATTGCTCCATGACATTGCGCGTCCTGAAGAAAAGGGAAACAACAGAGTTTGCCATGCAAAACTCGGAGCAGAGATGGCAGAAAAGATTTTAAAAGATTTGAAAGTTGAAGCGTCTTTTGCGCAAAGGGTTGTTTCCGCCGTCCGCACGCACCGTTACCGTGATAATAATGCGCCGGAAAGTCTTGAAGCGCAGATTGTCTATGATGCGGACAAACTGGATTCTCTCGGCGCAGTCGGAATCGGACGCGCCTTTCTCTTTGCCGGAAAATTCGGCGCCCGTCTGCACAATACAGAAAAAGAGGCATTAACGCACCGTGCGTACTCCAAAGAGGACACCGCCTACCGTGAATATCTTGTAAAGTTGCGCAAACTTCCCGAAGCGATGCTGACCTCTCCCGGCAAGCGCATGGCGCTTGAACGCATTGATTTCATGCAGGAATTCTTCACCCGCCTCAACGAAGAAACGCAATTGAATCTGGATAAATTGTAATTACAAAACTGCAAATTTCATTCTCTGAAATTCGTTTCTCGGAGAAATGATAAAGATGCAATCAGAATTTGCGAGTACAGGTTTACCGGATTGCCCCCTCAATGCCAACCATAAGGTTGACAAAAAACTGAATTCCAGATTGAAAAAACATCTTCGGTGTGATATATTACCAACGATAAGATGTGAAATTCACAGCATATCATTTGGCAGTTGTATAGAGGAATGATAATGAGTAATAGTAAAAAACATTCCGCAGTCGAAAAGATTCTGTGCGTTGTAAAGAGAAAGAATAAAAATGTTTTATAAACTTATTCAAAATAAACGCGACGTTTGGCTTGCTGCAGAGACTTGCCCCGTGCGGGAATTGCTGTCGTATATAATCGGCAAAGCAAAATTGCGGGACGCCCAGATTGAAGCGGTAAAAACATACCTTTTTTTGAAAATAGCCTGTCAATGCCGTTCCCTTTATAATCTTTTTGTCAGTGGCGAATTCAATTCTGATATAGAATGGGATAAACTTGAACTGACAACAACAGCCAGAGAATATTTGAAAAACAATCCTGCAGCAGCGGCACTGTATGAATATGCATCTATGCCTGATGATAGCGGCAAGCCGTTTGCTCCAAAAGTACTTACTCGAATCAAATCTGCTCCGACAGAGATTGATTATGACGCATTTTTCAAAAAAGCGTTTTATGATGTGTCGTATTCTGATTATCTTTTTAGCTTGCCCATGGGAGCCGGGAAAACTTATTTGATGGCAGCATTTATCTATCTTGACTTATATTTTGCGGAAAATGAGCCTGACAATCCGGCATTTGCTCATAACTTTATCATTCTTGCACCATCAGGTTTGAAATCTTCAGTTATTCCGAGTTTGCGGACAATCCAAAACTTTGATCCGTCATGGATAATTCCGGAGCCATCAGCCAGTAATTTGAGGCGGAAACTGATTTTTGAAGTGCTTGATCAAAATAAAAGTGCCAGCAAGTCCAATAAGACCAAAAATCCGAATGTTCAAAAGATTGCCATTCATCAGCCGTTGCAGGAACTTTTCGGATTAGTTGCAGTTACCAACGCTGAAAAAGTCATTCTTGACCGGGTTGATGTGGATGAAAAGACCGGCCAGTTGCAGTTGTTTGAAAAAACTGATGATGACAAAGACCGACAGGCAAATGAACTGCGTAACCTCATTGGCAAACTGCCGCATCTATCAGTTTTTATTGATGAAGTCCATCATGCTGCGACCGATGATAAGAAACTCCGTGCCGTAGTCAACAACTGGATGGAAAACCACACGCTTAATAGTGTAAT
>SUVX01000012.1 GCA_015061725.1 Lentisphaerota bacterium | reverse complement strand
GAGCATTTTTGACCGTTGTCAAAAATGCGTGAAGTGCGCCCTTGCGGGCGTAAGGATGTGTCGTTTTTATAAATTATTTTGAGGTAATAAAACGGCAAAACCCTAACTTTACAAGCAGCACTCACCAAGAGTTCAATCAACGTAAAAAAGTGTTTCGCTTTCATAACATCTCCTTTCTTTATCTTTTGGAAAAAAACACTTTACTGAAATTGCAAAAATCAGGAACGATCAAATTTGTCTGCAGCTTGCGGTGGATCTCCCGGGCGCGCTCCGCCTGAACATCCAGACGGCTGACGGTGATACAGCCCAGTTCTTTTCCTGCAAAAATTTCGCTGCGCCCGTCTCCGATAACCAGGACTTTACGGGGATCAAGATTTTTTCTGCGGATCAATTCTTTCATGATTTCGATTTTCGGCAGTTTTTCATTCCATGAAGAGCCGACAAAACCTTCAATAAGTTTTCCGGGGCCGACTTCATAGCCAAGCGCCTGAATTTCCTCATACATCGTTCCCCGGGGCGTACCGGAACTGTCATACTCAACCACCGCCCCGGTTATAAAATAATTTTCAACGCCGTTTTCTTTCAACGTCTGCAAAAACGCCATACTGCCCGGTATACGCCAGGCTTCCGGATCTTTTTCTGCCGCTGCAAGATTTTGATCCCGTCCCATTTCAAGCAGCAGGATCTCATAGGCTTTAAAAAGAGATGAAGCATCGTCTTTGAGACACGAGACCATTTCCGGGTCTTCGCCGGAATCTTCAAACAGTTCAGCCCCCTGCCAGATGGCGGAAATAATATTTTCATTGGTTTCATCGCTTGTTCCGTTGAGCCTTTTTGCCATACGCAAAGCCCATTCCATCTGCGTCAGGGCAGATAATCCCGCAGACTCTATGGCAAAACGGTGCGCTTCAGGAAAACTCTCTTTCCCGTATTTACGGATGGATGCGGCTATTTCTTCAGGACTTCCCTGAAACATGCCGTAAGAAGCGACACAGCCGGTAACCAGCGTCATCACAGGCACCCAATCTCTGATTTTTGAGTGTGTTCCATCAATATCGTGAAAAGCACAAACGATCTCACCGGGTTCAAACGGAGTGACAAGTTCCATTCCGTCAGAAAGTTTTCCGGGCATATTCATCCAAAGCATATCTGACCTCAATGATAAGATTTGTAAAGATCCGTAACGCTCAATTTTTTACGGAATTCCTCTTCTGAACACGGCAAATCAGAAAAGAAACGGATGACTTTATTTTCATTCGGCATAACGGCAAAGTCGTTATCAGAAAACCGTCCCGCCAGTCCTGCGGTATCCAGAACGACATGGAAAGCCGGTTTTTCTGCCGAAATCTGAATGACGATCTCCGTTTTTCCTGAAGAAGAAATTTCCGTCAGCAATCCGGGATCAACAAGTTCGCAATTTTTCGCAGGCGCAAAGAAATGCACACACTCAAGCACTTCACCGTTATTGATTGCCGGATCAGGAGAAGAATGTATTTCACAGAAAATTTCTTCGGGATTGCCGGATTTTTCCTCCGGCACATCCAGAGTTCCCAGCTCCAGACTGCACCCAGCGGGTAAAACGGCGGAACGCCGTTCTGATTTTAAAACAGTTCCGTCAAAAGTCCGGAAGTTGACCGTTAAATTCAAAGTCACATCTTTTTGAAGATCACTGACCGCCGTAAGAACAGTCCGTTCATCCGTTTCCTCGATTGCGGCAAGCAGAACCGGGGCGTAAAAGTGTCTTGCCCGGTACATCAGCATTTTCCATTTACCGGAATACTCCAGAGCCGACCAGGAAACTGTCGGCCAGTTATCGTTGAGCTGCCAGAAAAGCGTTCCCATACAGCGCGGTTTGGAACTGCGCCAGAACTCAACGCCGGTCTGTATGGCGATCGCCTGCTGAACCTGCGACAGATAAAGTGTTTTGTCAAAATCAGAGGGCATACGGAAACAGCTGCCGAACATGGCAAGGATCGGCGTACTGCCTTTGGCGCACTTCTGGTGCAGATCCATCGCCGGAGAAAAGATATTTTTCTGTTCCGGCGGACAGAAAGAGTCGATTGTTTCAACAGACGGGAAACTTTCAAATCCGAATTCTGAACAGAAACGCGGTTTTACCGTCCGGTAGGCATTGAAACCGCGTCCGCCGTGCCAGACCTCCCAGTAATGCATATCGCCCTGCGTGTCATCACGCCAGCCGTTATTGATGATGCCCGGACCGGCACTCGGTGAACTGGGCCAGAAAACCCTGTCCGGATCAAGCGCATTGACTTTTTCAGTCAGCATCTGATTCAAGCGGTCATACTGCAGATGGTTGCGGACCAGAAGTTCCGTATCTCCGTTGCTGCGCCAGCGGACGGCGCCGCTGACTTCGTTATCGCCGCACCAGAGGGCAAGAGAGGCATGTTTTCGCAGCCGGGGAACCTGGTATGCCAACTCTTCTGCAACATTTTCCAGAAATTCAACCGTCGTCGGATAAAGACAGCATGAAAACATCAAATCCTGCCAGACAAGCAGACCTTTTTCATCGCACAAATCATAGAAACACTCCTGCTCGTATTGTCCGCCGCCCCAGACACGAACCATATTCATGTTCGCAAGGCGCATAGATTCAAGCAGTTTTTCATACCGTTCTTGCGTCTGCCGCGACGGCAGGGCGTCCGGCGGTATCCAGTTGGCGCCTTTGGCAAAAATATCAATACCGTTGACACGGAAAACAAAACTTTTTCCCCAGCGGTCTTTGCGGTTGACGATTTGTATTTCACGCAAACCGATACGGGAACTTTTTACCTGATTTCCGGCTTCAACTTCAAGCTGATAAAGGTGCGGTTCACCCAGACCGCTGGGCCACCACAGACGCGGCTCTTTTACAAGAAATTCAGTTTTGACATAATTCCATCCGGGAGCAAGTTCCGCCTGACAGTGTTTTGTTTCACCGTTGAAACGGAAGGTGAAATTTCCGGTACATTTTTTAAAAGCCTCAACCCGGACGCCCGTTTCCACACGGACTGTACCGCCTTTGAAAAATTGTCTGCTTTCAGGCTGCTCCATCAAAAAATCATCAGTTCCGATAAGACGGACAGAGGAATATACCCCCGACACCAACAGTTGAATACCCCAGTCCCACCCGCCGTGACAGAGCGTCTTGCGGATAAGATTCAGGTGCGGTGTGGGACAGCAGCCGACCATGGGGGCAGGCACCGGAAGTTTGCGGTTGCGCTTTGCACACTCAGGCACGACAGGGTGAAATACAAATTTTATGAGATTTCTTCCGGGAACAAGATATTTACGGACATCAATCCGGTAACGGCAGAACATGTTGTCGCAGTCTGCCGCCTTGCGGCCGTTGACAAAAACGGAAACAAGCGTATCCAGCCGTTCCAGTTCCAGAAGGATTTTTCTGTGCTTCAAAAAATCCTCTTCCACAAAAAAATCCCGTTCAAGATCCCATTGCATATCAGCGTATTTCCGGACCTTTTTTTCATTGGTTCCCCAATAGGGATCGGGAATGATTTTTTCTGCCAGCAGAGCGCTGTAATTATCTCCGGGGACAGACATGGCAATTTCCGCTCCGGGCATTTCCGGAGAAGTCAACTTCCAGAGACCATCCAATATGTACTGTTCAGAAATCATATATTCAACTTCTTTTTGATTTCATTTACGCAAGACAGGCGGCAATAAGATCATCGACATCAGCCGTTGCCAGACACTCCACGGTATCGGCGGAACCGTAATAAATCTTCACTTCGCCTGAGTCTTCAAGTACCATACCGCCCGGAAAAATCGCCCCGCCGCGGAAACCGTCGTGTTCATATTCTTCTTCAGGAACAATCAGAGGCTCTTTGGCAACACCCAGGATTTTTTCAGGATTCTCAAGATCCAGCAGCATGATACCGGCAGTATACAATTTGTTCCATCCGGCAGGCTCCCATGATTTCAAAGAATTGGTCTCAAGTTTTTCCACCGCGTGAAACGTCGTCAACCAGCCGGCTTTGGTTTTGACAGGCGGCGCCGCCGGACCGCATTTGCAGTTGCAGAAAGGAATATCCCGCGCCCGCAGAATCCTCTTGTGATCGCCCCAGTATCTGCAGTCAGGTGAACGCGAAAGCCAGAGATCAAAGAACTCCCCGCCCGTTCCGTAAACCGGCATGGGTCGATCCAGACGGAGAAATTTGCCGTCGATTTTTTCAGGGAAAAGCACCATATTCCGGTTATCCGGTTCCGAAAGGTGCAGGATTTCAAAGTGTTCAAAATCATCCGTCACAGCGATTCCGCCGCAGACGCCGCAATCCCCGTCTGTGGCAAAACAAAGATAACATCTGTTGTCTATCACACTCAAACGCGGATCATAAGCACGGCGGCTGTCTGCGCTGTGGTATTCAAAAGCCGGTTCCGGCGCAACTTCCCAATGCAGTCCGTCATCGCTGAATGCCAGACCTATATTGGTTTGAAGACGACCTTTCCCAGCAACAAAATCCTCTTTTGTACTGCCGTAATCATTGCGGAAACACATCACATATTTATTCTGAAATTTACAGACACCGGCATTAAAAATAAGTTCAGCGGAATAAGGAATATCTTTTTTGCTGAGAACCGGATTCAAACTGCTGCGTTTGATAAGCGGAAGTCCACCAGAAATCATCTTTTTTTCTCCTTGATACGGATTCAATACCCTTTTGTTTTAAATATACCATAAAAATTTTTATCTGCAAGGGAACATCAAGTGCAAAATCGTCTCAATTTCACAGCAAAACAACTTGAAAAAGCGACTATTCAATGTTAAATTATCTAAAACGGAGATTTTTATGGAATGGTTAAACTTTGATATCGGGCATATTTCGAGAGAGGAAAAATTTCCTTTCCGCGTCATTATGCTTTATACCTGCAGCAACATGGTTTTGAAACAAATCGCACGCAAAATGCCTTCTGACAGATTTGAAGTCAATATCCGTCTGACATCTGAAGATGCGATCTGTACGGATATCTTGAACGGGAAAGTCTGTAATCAGCCCTTTCCCAATGTAATCTGCAAATTACCGGATCAAATATATCAGGGGCGCGGCGGCGCACGCAGTACCATCGCTTTTGCCTATTCTGCGGAAACACTCAAACAGTTTGAGATGTTGGGGATGATCCCTGAAATTTTATGCTGTTCTTTTTCTATGACGCCCCGGATATCAGCACTGGTTGCAGAATTCCACAAACTGCGGACAGAACTTTATTCTCCCGGTGTGGCAGACAGAATAGACTGGATTTGTTTTCAACTTTTCCGCGAACTGTATTTCAAAGACCGGGAAAACGCCGGAGATGACAGGGAAAAAATCAAAAATATTTCGCTCTGGTTTCAACTGCATTACAACAAAAGTTTCAACATTGAAGAAATAGCCCGTGCGCACGGATACTCCCGCGCCTCATTTTTCAGAAAATGGAAAGAAACCTTTGATGTGACACCTGTCCAATATCTGATTGATTTGAAATTGAAGGCAGCGGCAAAACTTCTGGCTGAAAGTACGGAAAGTATCAGCGGCATTGCAAGTCAAATCAACTTTTCAGGATTATCCGCATTCTACCGCCGTTTCGCCGAAAAATACGGCTGTACACCGGATATCTACCGCAAAAGAGAGCAAATCAAGTAAAAAATACGCTGAAACAGTCCAATCAGCCGTTTCAGCGCATTTTTCAAGGTTTTTTACAACTTTAAACAAAGTTGGATTTGAGAGAACCGATACCCTCGATTTCGACTTCGTAAGTTTCTCCGGGCTTGAGCCAGTCGGGATTATCTTTTATTCCCAAAACCACGCCTTCGGGCGTTCCGGTCAGAATGACCGTTCCCGGCAGAAGAGTCATCGTCTGAGACAGGTAACTTATCAGGTACGGAATGGGAAAGATCATAAGTGAAGTACGGGAGTGCTGCACCACTTTTCCGTTGCGCTTTCCTGTAATTTCAAGATCAAGCGGATTTAACTGCGTTTCGATCCACGGTCCGAGAGGACAGAATGTATCAAAGGATTTTCCGCGCGCCCATTGTCCGTTTTCGTACTGGACATCACGGGCACTCACATCGTTGGCGCAGGTATAGCCGAAAACGTAAGCAAAAGCCTCTTCTTCTGAAACACATTTTGCCGTTTTGCCGATAACGACCGCAAGTTCCGCTTCATAATCGGCTTTTGCCGTGTGTTCCTGCGGAATAACAACGGGATCACAAGGACCGCAGAGCGCATTGTTCGCCTTGATGAAAAGCACAGGCTTTTTCGGCAGATCGTTGCCGCACTCAAGCGCGTGCGCTTTATAGTTGCGTCCGATACAGAGAATGGACTCCGCTTTCACAGGAGCAAGCAGTTTTTCTGCCTCAAAAGGAACGGTTTTTCCCGTAAACTGCCAATCTGAAAAGATATCTCCTGAAACAATACGCACGGAGCCGTCCTCAACGACTCCGTGCTGTATTCCATCCTTGGTTTGGATTCTGACGAACTTCATTTTAATTCATCATAATCTGTCCGCCGGTAACAGGAATGGCCTGTCCGGTTTCGTATTTCTGATTGACTGCGTAGACGATGGCGCGGGCGACATCGGCGGGGAAGCATCCTCTGTTCATGGGAACCTGACGCTCGTAGTGGGCGCGGACATCCTCAACAGTCTTGGCGCCGGGTACTTTGCCCGCTTCAAGGTACTGGACAAAGAGTCCGCGCACCGGATCGCTCCACAGCGGACCGTCCAGATAGTTTCCGGGGCAGACGGCGTTGACTTTGATTTTGTCTGCGGTAAGTTCCAAAGCGAAACTCTGAACCAGTCCGATGGTTCCGAATTTACTTCCGGCATAGGCACCGTTGTTCTTGGAACCGGCAAGACCGCTCTTGGAGTTGACCTGAACGATATCGCTCCACAGTCCCGTTGCCTTGTTCTGTTTGGACATCACACGGGCAAAATATTTGGTGCAGAGGAAGAAACCGTTGTAGTTGATATTGGTGACAAAAGACCAATCCTTGAGATCAAATTCCTTGACGGAACCGGCACGCACCACTCCGGCATTGGCGACCAGAAGATCGACGCCGCCGTAGGCACAAACGATATCTTTGACCAGCGCTTCGACCGCTGCTTCATCAGAGATGTTGACGGCGAAACCGCCGGCTCCGGCTCCGAGTTCAGCCGCAGCTTTACGGGCGCCTTCAACGTTCATATCGGCAATCACAAGATCAGCGCCGAGAGCGGCGAGTTCCTGTGCAATACCGTAACCGAATCCCTGGGCTCCGCCGGTGACGACGGCAACCATGCCCGTGAGCGCAGCACCGACACCGGAAGCAACTTTGGAACGGTAGGATTCAACTTCCCAGTTTTCAATAAATCCGCGCTGGGCATCGCTGAGGTAATGAACGCCGCCGAAAGCCTTGGCAATCTGTTCAATCAAGGCGCCGTTACGGGCAAGAGCAAGGACGGTATCCGCAGAAGATTTCTTTGCTCCGGCACAGAACACAGCCTTGCCCGGCAATTCAATCATGCGCGGCAGATAACCGCGTTCAGCCTTGAATGCATCAATTTCTTCTTTGCAGGGAGCATTTGAAACCACGCCGAAAGCCTTGGCGTAAACCAGGTGATCGGGGGTCAGCGGTCCGCGCGGAATCGCAAAGGGAGCAGAAGAAACAACGGTTGCAACCTTGCCGGATTCAGCCATAAAACCGCGCAGAGACGGAGCATATTCCATCACAGAATCCACATCAAGCGTGCTTTCTTCAAGTTCAGTTGCAACGCCCGCAGTTTTGCAGGCATCGGCAAGCTTTGCCATCATATCGCTGTAAATGGCTTTGATTTCTTCTTCGGTATCAGCACCGACGAAAACACCGTGGTTCTGCAAAAAGATCACAGAGGCATCTTTGCCGTTGGCTTTTTTGTATTCCGCACAGGCAACAGCCACCTGTTTGGCAAGGAAGAATCCCGGATCACAGTAATCCACCCAGAGGGCTTCGGGGAAGAGTTTTTCGCACCACGCTTTACCGTCATTGGCGCAGGTCATACCATTGACAAGAGCCGGATGCAGATGCACGACAAAGGTAAAGGGGAGCAATTCATGCAGCGGGGCTTCAACGGAGGGACGTCCGCCGTCATTGACAACGGCAAAAGCCATCATGCGTTTGACAAAGGCTTCACGCTCGTTGACATCATCAAAATCTCTGGCAAAACAATCGCGGATGACAGCGCGGTCCATTTTGACAAAGTCTTTTCCGGTGATGGCGGCAAGGGTCACGCCGCTGGGTTTGACGTAAAGGAATTTTTCATCCTTGTAACTGGTGTTTCCGCCGCCGGCAAGAACAAAAGCCGGATCAGCGCCGTAAAAACGGGAAAGTTCGGTAATTTTTTCCAGAGACATAATATTTTTCCTTAAAAAAACTAAAGATAGTTGTGATAAAAAGTTCTTCCTATAAGATACACCGGAAATGAAGATGAATCAAGCATTTTCACGTCTTATATTGCGGAAAACCTCATATTCTTTTCACTTTTGAGCAGCACGCAAGACTCCGTCCACAAGAGAACTTTTTGCCGGAACTCTGGTGAGATTGGCGTGCGCGGGCATTTTATCCCAGGCGGAACCGACGGCGAGAACTTTTCCGCCCTTATCCATGAATTTCGTCAGAATGGCAAGCCAGCCGGACTTTTTCAGTCCCTGCAAAGCATTTTTATCCCCTTCGGGCAGAACCACGATATCAGAACTGTCAAGAGAAGCAAGACTCAGGCTGAAAGCAACTGCAATTTCAGGAGACTTTTCCAGTTCCAGAATATCTTTGATCGCAAAACGGTTGCCCCTTGCCGTGGCAATTCCGCTGTAATAAAGCACCCGGTAGGGATGGAATTTTTTTTCAGGAAAGACCGGCGTCATTTTCTTACCCGTCACAGCATACACACAACCGTACAGCAATTCATACGTTTCCATGCGGTATTCGGGGTGGAAACTTGTCGCAATGACTTTTCCCTTGCCGAAGTTTCCGTAAATCAAAGCAGGCGTATTGAAGAAACTTTTGCCGACACGGTTGACCGGTCCGACGGAACTCTTGTAAAGAGCCAGAGTCCGGCATTTGCCCTGATCCCATTGTTCAGGCTTGGCAATGGGACCGCGGGAGTAAGTGACAAGATAACGTCCTGCCTTGACATCCAGAACTTTGGCACCGTCATCCGATAAATCCATAAACACGTTGGCTTTATAACCGACTGCCGCCGGAACATAAGTGTAGGGCAGAAGACGGGCGCGCTCCTTGCGGTTGAGCGTAATGTGGAATCCGGCACAGACACCGACATAAGAACCGCCGTTGCGGACAAAGTCACGCAGAGCCTCCACGCCCTTTTCGCCCATTGAAACCATCTGCGTTTTACTGGAACCGCCCGGCATAACCAGAAGTTCAAAATCTTTGAGTTTACCGTTGCGCAAATCTTCCCCATGCACTAAAGTTACATCCAGTTGCGGAGAGTAGCTGAGCAGACGTGCCAGATGCAGAACGCCGCCGCCGTTGCTGCCTCTATCCACATAAAAAGCGGTCTTGATCTTTTTGCCCTGATACTCTGCGGCTGAAGTCTTTTTACAGGGAATTCCGGCACAGCCGCAAAGACAGACAGCACCAACAAGCAAACACAACAGTAAAATAAATTTTTTCATCTTTCTCCCTCCGGATAAAGTGTGTTGTTGACAAGTTGAATTTGTTCAGACGACAACTTGTAACAACGGTAAATCAATGCCTGCAAATCTTTTTCAAAAGCATCGCACCCTCTCAAAATATAGTCCGTCAAACGGTCAATTTCAACTGCAACATCAGGAGAAATTTCAGGAAAAGGCAGCTGCATCAAATTGCCTTTGAGGATTTTCACATCTTTGAACATCTCCTGATAATAATAACGCAGAACATCTGAGTTCAAAAAAGCAAGAACTGTTTTTATACTCATACCCGGAATCTCCGGAATCAGAATGTTGGCACTGTTGAGACACAAAAGCCCGGCGTTGTCATACGCAAAGACAAGCTGATTTGAAATAAATTTATACACCAGTTTTTCAGGGGCGCGGTAATACATTTCAGGCGCCGTCTGCTGGAGCGTATCTCTGTCGTAACGCAGAAATTTCACCGCAGGAGACAAAGTATAACGGCATACCTCTTTGCCGGTGATGACAGGCTCCATGCCTGCTTTCTGCGTATTGAAGAGTTTATTTTTATTGTCCCCGGTGACAATGCCGAGAGCAAAAGTACTTTCAGAAAGATCAAAATGTCTCTGAGAATTGATCTGATCCAATATTTTCCGTTTCTCTTCAGACACAAAACAGAACGTGCAATCACTGTCTTTACAAATATCTGCAACAGCAATCTGACGGTCAAATTTTCCATCTGACAGCAGAAAGTGAGTTTTTCCCGGAGCCTTGCCGGCGCAGATTGAAACATATTTTGTCATAACACCTGAAAAAACACCGTCATAAAGACGGACTTTTTCAAGAGAAGTATTTTCCAACAGAAAACGTCTGAATTCAGCATGACTTTTTATACCAAGGACGGATTCCGGAAACAGAAAACTTATTTTTCCGCCCTCTGCAAGCTGTTCTGCCGCCCTGCGGAAGAAACGGGAAAAACGTTCCCCGCCCCGACTGCTCTTTTCTGTTCCCCAGGGAGGATTGGTTGCAATAAAATCAAATTTCTGCTCCATTTTTGCTTTAAGATAATCAAAGCAGTAAATACGGGGAGAAAAATCACAGTCAGGGTACCGGCACAACAAATTGACTTTTGCCATAAAAACAGCCACATGGTCTTTATCACACCCCCACAGCTGCAGAGGAGACTCCACTTTTGCCGCCAGCAGAAATGCGCCGCTGCCGCAGCAGGGATCAAAAAAAGTCTTTCCGTCTGATACATCAAAATCAGAAAGCATTTCAGTTGTAACATCCGGCGGTGTATAGTAGGAGCCGTTTTTATTCTTTTCACCCTCACACAGAAGACACTGATAAACCAGTCCCAATATATCCGTTTCATCAGCAGGCGGCGCTGGAAATTCAGAAAGAAGCGTTCCTGAAAACTCCAACAGGGTCAACCTTGCCCGGCGGGTGTCGGCTATTCCTGCCTTTTCCAGCAGTTTTACGGCAAGGGAATAAATGATATCATACCTGGTAACACCCCTTTTTTTGACAAGAAGAAGGACTTGCTCTATAAAAAGAAGGGTGTCTTTATTTTGAATGTACTCCAATGGAAAAATTCTTTTGCGGGAACATGATTTATTGGCACGGTGCTGCAATTTGTTTTCAACATCGCTATTCAAACGCTGCCAGTTGCGCAAAGTGGCGTCGGATACATTCTTGCCTGCCATTTTTTCACCGGACTTTTTTTGCTTTCAAACCGTTCAACAGTTCCGCAGGAACTCTCAAACCGCCCATACCGGAACCCATGGAGATATCAGGGGAATTTTCTCCGTGATAATCGCTGCCGCCGGAAACAGCAAGATTGTTGATTCCGGCGATTTCCGTTACCAGAGCCGTTTCAACGGGACTGAACATACTGTAATAGCCCTCAATACCGTCAAGTCCGGCATGCGCCAGATGTTTTGCCACACGGCGGAGCCAGGCACTTTCGTTGCGTTCACGGTACACCGGATGCGCCCAGACTGCAACGCCGCCTGAAGCATGGATCGCCTCTATCGCCTCTTTTGCCACGGGCAGTTTGCGCGGAACATAAGCGGGACGGCTGTGTCCCAGAAGACGGTCAAAGACCTGACGGGTGTCCGTAAATCCGAATTTCAACAGATGTTTTGCAAAGTGCGGACGTCCCACCGTGGAGGGGTCTCTATCCGCAAAAGCCTCATCTCCCCAGTTGGTCGGATAGCCCAAGATATTCAGTCTTGCCCTGATTTCCTCATTACGGCGGAAGCGCATTTCACGCTGACGTGCCAGATAATCAGAAAGAGCCTCTGATTCGTGGTCAATAAAAAGCCCCACGATATGCAGTTCCCTGCTGCCGTACAAGGCGGCAAGTTCCACACCGGGAATCAATTCCACAAGAGGATACTTTTCTCCCGCCGCCAGAAATTCAGGAATTCCGCCAACGGTATCGTGATCGGTCAATGCAACAGCCGCCAAGCCCTGCTCAAAAGCAATACGCGGAATCTCTCCCGGCGCATTGCTTCCGTCAGAAGCGGTACTGTGCGTGTGCAGATCTATACAGTTATTCAATGGATTTTCTTCGTTCATGACATGGCTGCAAATACGGCGATACGGGCATCAATACCATCTCCGCGGGCAATGGACTGCTCCACAAAAGCGGGCAGATCAGCACGGCTGACGACGATGGTTTCAATATCTTCAGAGTCCTCCTGATGATTTTCAGGAATTTCAGGATAAGCGTTTTTATCAACGGTCATCAGCACCATGGAAACGGTCTCTCCGGACATACCGGGAGAGTTGTAAGAGGGGGGAATGACTTTATCAACCGTTCCCTGATAACCTGTTTCCTCATAAAGTTCGCGGATGGCAGTGCTTTCAGGCGTTTCACCCGGTTCAATTAAACCTGCGGGAAACTCTATGACGTATTTTCCGGCAGGCGGACGGAACTGCCGTATCAGAATAAAATCTCCGCCCGGCATCAGACGGGGGATGATGACAGCGGCACCCGTGGCATTGGTGCGGTTGACACACTCCCAGACGCCCTCAAGTTTCCGTCCGTTGGAAAACTTCACTTTCTGAAGAACAAGATACTTTCCTGCAGCAATCGTTTCTGCTCCGTAAACACCGGCTTTATCTGCCATATCTTCCCCCTTTTCAAGAAAAAAGCCCGAAGCGGCAAACTAACTGCTCCGGGCTGATTTTACAATAATTGCTCAGCGGTTGGCGACTTCAAATTCTTTCATGAATTTGATCAGCGCTTCAACGCCTTCCATGGGCATGGCGTTGTAAATGCTGGCGCGGCATCCGCCGACCAGACGGTGCCCCTTGAGTTCGGTCAGTCCGTTGGCTTTTGCTTCGGCGATGAACTTGGCATCAAGTTCTTCGCTCGGCGTACGGAAGACGACGTTCATTCTGGAACGGTCGGCAACAGCAACAGTACTCTTGAAGAAGCTGCTGTCATCGAGGAAGCCGTAAAGTTTGGCAGCCTTGGCATTGTTGACTTCTTCGACACCGGCGATACCGCCCTGAGCCTTGACCCAGTCGGTCACGAGAGCCAGCATGTAGATGGAGTAGGTCGGAGGCGTATTGAACATGGAACCATCTTCAATGTAGGTGCTGTAACGCAGCATGGTGGGAACATTGGCGGCGGTTCTTTCGGCAAGAGCCTTCTTCATGACGACCAGGGTGACACCGCTGGGACCGAGGTTTTTCTGGGCACCGGCATAGATCATGTCGAACTTGGTGGCGTCAAAAACTCTTGACATGATATCGCTGGACATATCAGCAATCAGGGGAACTCCGGCAGGAGCAGTCGGAAGGGTCTGATACTGGGTTCCGGCGATGGTGTTGTTACTGGTGATGTGCAGATAAGCAGCACCCGGAGTCAGTTTCCAGTCGCTGACGGCGGGGATGTGATCGTATTTGGTATCGGCGCTGGAGGCAGCGATATTGACAGTACCGAAAAGTTTGGCTTCTTTGGCAGCCTTTTTGCTCCAGACACCGGTTTCGACCACGTCAGCAGTTCCGCCGTTGAGCAGGTTCATCGGGATCATGCAGAACTGCATGCTGGCACCGCCCTGAATGAACAGGACGCTGTACTCATCGGTCAGTCCGAGCAATTCACGGACGTTGGCTTCGGCGCGATCAATGACCGGCTTGAAATATTTACCGCGGTGAGAGAGTTCCATCAGACCGCTGCCGCTATCCTGATAAGCGCAAAATTCTTCCTGGGCTTTCTTCATAACTTCGGCCGGGAGCATAGCCGGACCGGCTGCAAAATTGTAAATCTTCATTTTCACTTTTCTCCTGAAAAGGGGTTATAAGATGTTTGTTATTATAATATATACCCGAAATATCTGTTTTTCAATGCTTTTTTTCAAAACGGTTTTCAGTTCCGTCAAGCAAACGCTTGATATTGCTGCGGTGACGGTAGACCGTAATGGCGGCAATCGCACAGAAAAAGATCAGTACCGGCGTACTTTTGGCAGCGGTATTTCCGACATTGACCAGACGGAAAATATACGCAAAAACCGGCAATCCGACAGCGGCGGCAATACTGGCGACGGAAACATAACGGGTCACAAGAAAAAGCACCACCCAGAGAGCGAGCGCACAGAGCAGCGGCAGCGGCGCAAGAGCAAGCGCAACTCCGGCTCCGGTACTGACACCTTTGCCGCCCTTGAATTTAAGGTATACGGGGAACATATGTCCCAATATGGCGATGGCTCCGGCAGCAATGGCAATGCCCGCACAACCGGGCAGAGCGACCTGCGCTGCAAGAACGGGAATCGCACCTTTGAGCAAATCAAGGACAAAACAGATTTTTCCCTGAACCGGTCCGACGGCACGGGTCACGTTGGTTGCACCGACGTTGCCCGAACCCACTTTGCGGATATCGACGCCGTGGAGTTTTCCGATAATCAGCGCAAAGGGAATGGCTCCGAAAAAGTAGGCAAAAACACAGACGATAACAGCCGTGATTGACATAATTGGACTCTCCTGTTTTTATCCGACACTGGCACCGGAGGCGATTTCGCCGTCAACGGTCACAAGTTTCAGTTCTTTTCCGGCTTTTGCAGCAAGCAGCATTCCGCAGGACTCAATGCCTCTGATTTTGGCGGGCTGAAGATTGGAAACAATGACAATCGTTTTACCGATCAGTGATTCCGGCGTGTAACTCTTTGCAATACCCGCAACGATCTGACGGGGAACGCCGCCCACATCGATTTGAAGTTTCAGCAGTTTATCCGCTTCGGGAACAGCTTCTGCGGCAAGGATCTTTGCGGTTTTAAGTTCAGCCTTGAAGAAATCGTCAATGGAAATTAAATTGACGGGCTTTTCCTCTTTTTTGGGCTGCTTTTCTTTTTTCGCAGGAGCAGATTTGGCTTCCTCTTTATCTTCAACGAGAATACGGGGGAACAGGGGTTCGGTTTCGGTCATGATTCTGCCGGCGAGGTCGCTTTCTTTGACGGCTAGGTCAGAAATCGCGCCGAGTTCTCCGGGAGCATAACCCAGAATCTTACCCAGCTGAGCCATCTTTTCAGGCATGACAGGCTCAAGCAGGACTGCAACCTGACGGAGCAGTTCAGCGGAGCAGTACAGCACCGTATGCAGTCTTTCGGTATTGCCCTCTTTGGCAAGGACCCAGGGGGCGCACTTTTCCATATAACGGTTGCCCGCACGGACTGCGCCGAGGACGGAAGCGATACCGCTGTCAAGTTTCATATTTTTGAGACTTTCAGCCATCTTTTCAGCGGCGGTTTTAACGGTATCAAGCAGTTCAACATCCGCGTCTTCAAGTTTTCCCGGAGCGGGAACGGGTCCGTTTGTTGCACGCAGAACCAGTTTGTTCACGCGCGAAACAAAGTTTCCGAGATCGTTCGCAAGGTCGCTGTTGTAACGGGAAATAAAGGTTTCTTCGCTGAAGTTGGCATCATTGCCCAGAGTCATTTCTGAAAGCAGGAAGTAACGGAAGGCATCGACACCTGCACGTTCGATCATCGCCATCGGATCGACCACGTTGCCCAGAGATTTGCTCATCTTGGTATTGCCGGTCAGCCACCAGCCGTGGGCAAAGATGGTTTTGGGCATGGGCAGTCCCATCGCTTTGAGCATGGTCGGCCAGTAAACCGAGTGCGTGGTAAGGATGTCTTTGCCGATCAACTGGCAGCTGGCGGGCCACCATTTGGCAAATTTTTCTTCATCCTGAAGATAACCGACGCCGGAAATATAGTTGATGAGCGCATCGAACCAGACATAGCAGACATAATCTTTGTCAAACGGCAGTTCGATACCCCAGGCAAGGCGGGACTTCGGACGGCTGATGCAAAGGTCTCCCAGTTCCTGACGCAAGAAACCCAGCGTTTCGTTGGCGCGGAACTCCGGCAGGATGAAGTCCGGATGTGTTTTGATGTAGTCAACCAGCCAGTCGCGGTATTGTCCCATCTTGAAGAAGTAGTTGGATTCCTGAATGGCGGTCACTTCACGTCCGCATTCGGGGCATTTGCCGTCAACCAGATCTTTTTCGGTGAAAAAGCGTTCATCGCCGACACAGTACCAGCCGGTATACTCAGCACGGTAGATCTCTCCGCGGTCATAAAGATCCTGCAAAACAGTCTGAACGACTTTTTTGTGGAAATCCTGAGTGGTACGGATGAATTTATCATTGGTGATGCCCAGTTTTTTCCAGAGTTCCTGAAAACGGACGACTGTTTCGTCGCAATGCACCAGCGGATCCATGTTGTTTTTCGCGGCGGCTTTTTCAACTTTCTGACCGTGTTCATCGGTTCCCGTCAGGAAAAATGTGTTATCCCCGAGAGAACGGTGGAAACGGGCAAGCACATCTGCCAGAATCGTCGTGTAGGCGTGTCCGATATGCGGACGGTCATTGACATAATAAATCGGTGTTGTGATATAAAATTTATCTTTATTCATCATTTCAGCTCCCTGATTACAGTAAAAAGAAATATAATCGTTATAATTTACCATAAAACAATTGTTTTTTCAAGTTTTCAAATCCGGAACACTGAAAAAATAAACAGAACTCTTGCATTTCACAGTCCCGGGGTGTACATTATGATGATCTGCTGCATCTGGAAAGAATACGGAAATGACATTATGAAAACGCCACGCACATGCCTCCCATGTCCAAAAATCGAAAATGACAGCTACGACTGGTACGCCCGTCATTCGGCAAAACTGCTTGAAGTGCAGCACAAAAAAGCTGATATCATATTTATCGGAGACTCCATTACACACTTCTGGCACAAAGAGGATTGCAACGGATACGGCGAAGAGATCTGGCAGGAATATTACGCGCACCGCCGTACCCTCAATCTGGGATACGGCTTTGACCGTACTCAGAATATGCTGTGGCGGATTCAGCACAACGAACTTGAAGGTCAGGCTCCGGAACTGGTCATCGTCAATGCCGGGACCAACCAGTTTTCAATAACGCAAAACTACAACGGAGATTCCCCTGAAGATGCTTTTGCAGGCGTAAAACAGCTGGTTGAAACTTTATTGCAAATGCTGCCAAAAAGCAAAATCATCGTCATGGCAGTATTTCCGCGCATGCCGGAAGAAATCAATCAGAAGATCAATACGCTCAATGCTTTGCTCAGAGAGCATTTTGACAAAAAAAACGACCGGATCGCATTTCTGGATATCAACTCAAAATTCCTTCTGCCGGACGGTTCTTTCAACGAAGCTCTCTATGTGGATCGCTGCTGTCATCCGAATAAAGACGGATACCGCATCTGGGCAGAAGCGCTTGAACCCTGCCTCAAAGCAGAAAATCTCTGACTGCTGTAAACAAAAAAATTTGCATTTTTTTAAATGTGTCCTATATTATCCAATAATATTCATCCGTTTATAAAGTAAGGATTTTTTTACAATGAAAGAACAATCAGCTGCCGTTTTTCAAGAATTCTGTTCAAAATACAAACGTGATTACTCCATCGGCGCATTGACGCCGACAGTCTGCGAACTTTTCGGCGTTCCGGAACCCGCCGACTGCGCCGCCTCTGCCGTGGCGCCAATCGTTGATCAGGCAGTCCGCACGATGACGGGAAAAGTTGAACGCATGGTTCTTTTCTGCTGCGACGCCATGGGTGAACACCAGAGAGAACACTTCCCAGAAGTTTTTCAGCGCATTGAAAAAGTTGCGCCGTTCCGTATTCCCTCGGTTGCGGTCATGCCCAGCGTGACTCCTGTCTGTTACGGAACGATCTTCACCGGAGCCGCCCCCTGTGTTCACGGTATTCAAAAGTATGAAAAGCCGGTTCTGACCGTTGACACCCTCTTTGATGCCATGGCAAGAGCCGGAAAAAACGTTGCCATTATTTCTGACAATAATTGCAGTATTGACACCATCTTCCGCAAACGCGCCGTGGATTATTACTCTTTCCGCACCGATGCGCAGAGTTTTGAATGTACTCTTGAACTGATGAAAAAAGACAGTTATGATCTTATCATCAGTTACATGACCGGCTACGATGCCATGCAGCACAAGACCGGATGTTTCTCAAAAGAGTGTACGGAACAGACCCTCTTTGCCGCCGACCGCTTCGAAAAACTTGCAGCTCTTATGGATGAACTTTATCCGGACAAAAACCGCGCTCTCGTCTTTGTTCCCGACCACGGCGGACACTTAATCGACGAAACCCATGGTGCCCACGGCTTCGACATCCCCGAAGATATGCTCGTCAGTCACTATTACCGCCTGCGTGAAAAAGCCGATAAATAATCTCGCAAGTCAAAGTATCTTTCAACCGCACGTTTTTTATCCTGTTCCGGCACAAAAAAAAGACCGCCTTGCGACGGTCTTTTGAACAGAATCAAAAAGAATTTACTTCTTGACGGGAGCCTTGGCAGGAGCCTGTTCTTTGACAAAGTACTGAACTTTGGCACCCTTTTCAAGTTTTTCCATATACTTCTTCTCGGCTTCAACCATTTTCTGTTCGGTCAGGAAAGCAATCAGATTGTCTTTGACCTGAGCAAAGGGAACAACAGAAGAACCCTGTGCCGCATCTCTGCGGATGATGTGATATCCGAACTGGGTCTTGACCACACCGGAAATCTGTCCGGGTTTCAGAGCAAATGCCGCTTTTTCAAATTCAGGAACCATCTGTCCCTTGCCGAATGCTCCCAGAGAGCCGCCGTTGGCGCCGCTGGGACATTTGCTTTCAGTTTTGGCAAGAGCTTCAAACAGTTTCGGATTCTTATCCAGCTGCTTTTTGATGCCGTTGATTTTATCCAGAGCCGCTTTCTTCTGGGCTTCGGTTGCCTTTTCATCAACCATGATCAGGATGTGTGAAGCACGGATGGTGTTGGGCGCATCTGCCGGAGTCTTGAACATTTCAGGATGGGCCTTGTAGTATTTTTCAGCATCCTGCGCAGTAACTTTGATACCTTTGAGGAATGTTTCTTTTGCAAACATCGCACGGGCAATCTGGTTCTGAACGACCGGATTTTCTGCCATGCTGCGGATGTGCTGTTCAAGCGTCTTGCCCTGCATGGCAAGCTGCTGAACCATCATATCCAGCTGCTGTTTGGGAGCCTTTTTGATTTCTTCTTCAAGGAACTTGCGCGCCTGTTCCGCAGTTGCTTTGAATTTGGACTTTGCCATTTCTTTGGCAAAAAGTTTGTTGGAAACAACCGCCTTGACCAGACGGGGCGCAACCTGTTTCACCAGTTCTGCCGTGAAAAACGGAGGAACTTTTCCGTCAGGCAGCTGACTCATGAACAGCTGGATAACTTCGGCTTTGGTAACATTCGCACCATCAACCACTGCAACAACATCCGGCAGACTGACCCAGATATCGACCTGAGGCGCAGCCTCCTTTGCCGGAGCTTTCGCTGCCGGAGCAGCCTTCTTTGCCGGAGCTTTTTTCTCTGCCGCCATGGTGGGGAGAACGATCATTCCCGCAAGGAGCAGGGTTCCCATCAATTTTACAGTTTTCATAATTCCTCCATTTTTCCTGAAAAGGAAACTCTTTTTCCTTTTCTCTTTAATTTCAATTTAAACGGTTCGGCGGATTTCTCAATCCGCCGGAACACGATTCTGCAATTTTTTATTCACCGGCAACGATCGCCGCCTGCGCCGCAGCCAGACGGGCGATCGGAACACGGAACGGACTGCAGGAAACATAATTGAGTCCCGCATTGTGACAGAACATCACAGATTTACCCTCTCCGCCCTGCTCACCGCAGATACCGATCTTGAGGTCTTTTCTGACTTCTCTGCCGTGTTCAACGGCGTACTCGATCAGACGGCCGACACCCTTGGTATCAATGGTCTGGAACGGATCGGCATCCAGAATACGCTGATCCAGATAAGAGGGCAGGAATCCGCCGATATCGTCGCGGCTGAAGCCGAAAGTCATCTGAGTCAGATCGTTGGTTCCGAAACTGAAGAATTCAGCAACTTCAGCCATCTCATCCGCCAGAAGCGCGGCACGCGGAATTTCAATCATGGTACCGAGTTTGTACTCAAGTTTTTCAAGTCCGAATTTCGCCTTGACTTCAGCGGCAACGCGTTCAAGGATCTTTTTCTGGAATTTGAGTTCACGCATATCGCAGGTCACGGGAACCATGATTTCAGGCTTGCAGTTGCCCAGTTCTGCGGCAACTTCAAGGATGGCGCGGATCTGCATTTCAGAAACTTCAGGATAGGTCACGCCCAGACGGACACCGCGGTGTCCCATCATCGGGTTGGATTCGTGCAGAGCAAGAATACGTTTGACGATTTCTTCCATGCTGATATTAAGTGCAGAAGCCAGTTCCTCGCGTTTGGCAAGTTCGTTGGGAACAAACTCATGCAGCGGGGGATCCAGCAGACGGAAGGTCACCGGAGCGCCCTCCATCGCAATCAAAGTTGCCTTGACGTTGCGTTTGACATAGGGGAAGAGGTCGTTCAACGCTTTGATACGTTCAGCGGAATCCGCAGAAAGAATCATCTTGCGCAGGTGGAACAGCGGTTCTTCGCAATCTTTGCCGTAGAACATATGTTCGGTACGGAAGAGTCCGATACCCTCGGCGCCGAAACTGCGGGCAACGGCGGCATCTTCAGGCGTGTCGGCGTTGGCGCGGACCGCCAGTTTGCGGTATTTGTCAACCAGTTCCATGAACTTGCGCAGACGGGGATTTTCGCTGGAATCCATGGTGTCAACTTTTCCGGCATAGACGTAACCACGGGTTCCGTTGAGAGAGAGGCTGTCGCCGTCTTTGAGGATGACGTCACCGACTTTGAAAGTGCGGGCAACTTCATCAACTTCGATGGCACCTGCGCCGACGATACAGCACTTGCCCCAGCCGCGGCAAACCAGAGCCGCATGGCTGGTCATACCGCCGCGGGCGGTGAGAATACCGGTGGCGGCACGCATACCTTCAACGTCTTCGGGGTTGGTTTCTTCACGGACAAGAATCACAGATTCGCCGTTTTTGGCAGCGGCAACAGCATCTTCACTGTTGAAAACGATACGTCCGACCGCACCGCCGGGACCGGCGGGAAGTCCCTTTGCAATGATTTTGGCACTCTTTTCAGCCTTGGGGTCAAGGATCGGGTGCAGAAGTTCATCCAGCTGAGTGGGAGCAACACGCATGACGGCAGTCTTTTCGTCAATCATCTTTTCGTCAAGCATATCCATCGCCATATTGAGGGCAGCCGTACCGGTGCGTTTGCCGACGCGGCACTGGAGCATGAAAAGTTTGCCTTCCTGAATGGTGAACTCAATATCCAGCATATCGCTGTAATGCTCTTCAAGTTTGTTGCGGATATCAAAGAGTTCCTTGTAGATGACAGGATAAAGCTCTTCCATGGATTTGAGATCTTTATTCTGTTCATTCTTGGTATCGTTGTTGAGCGGATTGGGCGTACGGGTTCCGGCAACGACGTCTTCGCCCTGGGCGTTGATCAGCCATTCGCCGTAGAACTTGTTGTCTCCGGTTGCAGGGTCGCGGGTGAAGGCAACACCGGTGGCACTGCTGTCGCCCATGTTTCCGAACACCATGGACTGCACGTTGACCGCAGTACCCCAGTCATCCGGAATACCCTCGATGCGGCGGTAGGAAACAGCCTTTTTACCGTTCCAGCTTTTGAGAACGGCGTTGATACCGCCCCAGAGCTGAGACATGGCATCATCGGGGAATTCACGTCCGAGAACTTCTTTAATGCGGACTTTGAAAGCTTCGCAGAGAGTTTTGAGGTCGGCAACAGTCAAATCAGTATCATCTTTGTAACCTTTAGCCTCTTTGAGTTCTTCCATCATAGCATCGAGCTGGCGGCGGATGGCTTTGCCCTCTTCGGGTTCAATGCCTTCAGCCTTTTCCATCACCACGTCGCTGTACATCATAATCAGGCGGCGGTAGGCATCGTAAACAAAACGCTCGTTGCCGGTTTTGGCAATCAGTCCGGGAATGGTGGTGGTTGAAAGTCCGACGTTGAGAACGGTTTCCATCATACCGGGCATACTGCTGCGGGCACCGGAACGGCAGGAAACCAGCAGCGGATTGGCGGAATCGCCGAACTTCATACCCATCTTTTCTTCAACCTGAGCCAGAGCTGCCAGCACCTGTTCTTCAGTTCCGGCGGGAAGTTTGCTGCCATTGGTGAAATAATCAACACAACACTCAGTCGTCACGGTGAATCCCGGAGGGACAGGAAGCCCCAGGTTCGCCATTTCAGCAAGGTTCGCACCCTTGCCGCCCAGCAGATTCTTCATTTCGCCTGTTCCATCGGTGGACTTGCCGCCGAAGCTGTACACATACTTTTTGTCAGCCATTTTTCTTTCTTCTTTCCTTAATACTGCGCGCACTTTATAACAACTTCAAAACCGTGCGCCCGCTTTTGAAGTTTTTTGGAGTCCGAGTATTCTTTTTGCAATCATAAAAATCTCAATACAAAATCTCCAAAACAAAAATATACACCATTAAATTATTAAAGTCAAGCAGATAATCGTTTTTCAGAGCCGTTTCAGAAAAATCTGATGTTTCAGGCAGTTAAAAAAATGATTGCAGAGAAAAATAATGCATTCCGCACTTGAAAACATTGCCTTTGCGGATTAGGTTATACAAACTGACACTCCAAAACAAAAACAAAGAACAAAAAAATGATTTCTCTTAAAACACCTGCATTGACTTTACTGCTCGCACTCACCAAAATTTTTGTCTGCGAAGCGGACGAAACTCAAAAGAAAAGCGTCCTTGCCGACAGCCGCAAACAGGCGGAACTTCTGCCTGCTCCGGTCTGGACACCGGCTCCGGATATCAACGACAGATCTTATTGGAACAGCAAACGCAATACACCGTTTGCAAAAAAGATGATTTATCAGGCCAATCTGGCTCTGAAAGTACCGCCCGAAACGCCGTCAAGAGAATATTACCTTGATTACAGCACCAACGGCAACAGGACACGTTACGAAAAAGTTTACTCGTCATTCCGTCAGAATTTTGAAAGTCTTGCCATGGCACTCTGCCTTACCGGGGACAGGGAAAAATATCTTAAAGCCTATCTGGAATACAATAAAGTTCTCTGCAATATGCCGACCTGGGTCCTGCCCGCCCATGACAAACAGCTTGAAAACCTCAACGGCACATTTCACTCCGTTGATCTTGTCAGCAGTCACATGGGAGCAACTGTTGCCATATTCAGACAGATACTTTCACCGCTTCTGCCGGAAGAAGATAAAAAACTTATGGCTGAAGCCGTCAGAAAACAGGTCATAATCCCCTATGTTGAAATGGCAAGAAAACAGCGTCCGCACACCTGGGTCATGTCCGCCGTCAGCAACTGGAACGCCGTCTGCAATGCCAATACCATGCTCGTACTTCTGGCGTCAGATATGCCAGCCGATGAAAAAATGGATGCTGCGACCCTGATTCTGGCAAGTATCCGCAATTATTATAAAGGTTTTTCTTCTGACGGTTACTGCACCGAAGGTATCGCCTATTGGAGTTACGGTTTCGGCAACTACATGAAACTTGCGGCAACGCTTCACCGCGCCACCGCAGGAAAATTAGATTTGATGACAAATAAAATCATCCGTAAAGCGGCTCTTTTTCCGGAGCGTTTCGCATTGACAAAAGCGAGTTTTCCGGCATTTGCCGACTGTTCTTTCAATGCAAAAATTTCAGCTTACACGCTCTATCTGCGCAACTGGCTGCTGAATTACGATACCGGTTCTTCAGACAAGTTCTTTTCCCCGCTTCACGAACAGCTTTTGATATGGGGTATGCCGCCGAAAGGAACGGCAGTTTCCGCAGCAAAACAGCTTGAAAAAACATCCTCATTTCCGACGGCAGGCATTTTCATATTCCGCCATCCGCAGCCGGATGGTTTGAATTTTGTCTGCAAAGGCGGCAACAATCAGGAACTGCACAATCACAATGACGTCGGCTCATTCACCATCGCCTGCGGTTCTCCGCTGCCTGTTGTCGGCGATCTGGGCGGCACGGTTTACACAAGGGATACTTTCACAAACAGGCGTTATGAAAACAAACTGCTCTGCTCTTACGGACACCCTGTTCCCTTTATTGGCAACACGCCGCAATCTCCCGGCAAAGGCACTCAGGCAAAGGTGCTGAAGTTTGCTGAAAAAGGCAATCAAACCGAAGTTGTTTTTGATATCCGCAAAGCTTATCCGAAACTCCAGGGAGTCAAAAAACTGCAACGGCGTTTCTGCTATGATTTTTCAGGACGCGGCAAAGTTGTCATTGAAGATCAGGCGGCATTTTCTTCTCCCCTGCCCTTTGAAACAGCCCTGCCGACTTTCGGCAAAATCACCCTGCTTTCAGACGGAAAACTGCGAGCGGAATACCGTAATTCACGCATTGATATAACTGTCAATTCTTCCGGAATCCCCTGGACTCTCAAACACGAAACGCTCAACGAAAACACCCATTGGAAAGATACGCCGCAGCGTTACGCCGTCTGCCTTGAGGGGAAACACAAAAACGTGAAACTCACCCTGACAATCACTCCGGCAGAATAAAAAACTCCCAGAAAAAACCGCTGACAGAAATCGTTTTCCGCAGCGGTCTTTTTTTACTCCACGCCTTAATGATGATGGAGAAACTCGCGGGTGTTGATGAGCGCCCAGGCAAGATCGGACCAGACGCGCCAGCGCGATTTGCGGTCAAGTTTTTTTCTGTACTTGTCAATTTTTTTGATTTCCGCCGCCGTCGGCTTGCGTGAAAGGATGGTAAGATAAAGTTCTTCTGTGCGCAGATAGTCATTCATGCGGCGTTTTTTAAAAATCTTCCAGGGCAGAGAGCCGGTACGCTGATAAATCCAGTTGGAGTTCATCAGAAAGAGCCGTTGAGAGGCGGAAATGTTGTTGTTGCGTTCGGCAAGGACGCCCGAATCGCGTGAGGGTTTGCCGAAGTTGTCAAGAGTGCGGCTTGAAATACTGCCGTCGGCAATCGTCACAGCGGGGGAACCTTTGGGCAAAAAGGTGAAGGGTTCGGGAATCACGCTGCTGTATGACTCATGCGCTCCGAGGATCTGACTGTAAATATCAACCAGCACTTCAGCCTCCAGACGGCGGAACGGATAGACGGCAAAACATTTTTCAGCCTCAGTCTGTTCAGAAGGAAGAGTTTTCCAGTCGGCGCTGTAAGCGCAGCTGTTCAAAATCAGGCAAAAGAGTTTTTTGATATCGTAATTGGAACGGGTAAATTCTGAAGCAAGGAAATTCAAAACCTTTTCATTTCCGCTTTCAGAAGAGAAAAGTTTTCCGAAAAATCCTTTCGGCAGCGGCATATCATCAGCGGGGTCGATCAAACCTTTTCCGAAAATCCAATGCCAGGCACGGTTGACAAAAGCGCGGGCAAAAAACGGATTGTCTTTTTCAAGCAGCCAGTCGGCAAAAACGACCCGCGGATCAACGGCGGGAGAATTGATTTCAAAACTCTTTCCGTCAGGAGTGACTGCGGTAAGCAAAACGGGATCGGGATTGAGAAAAACGATCTCTTCTTTCCATTCATCGGTACTCTTGAAAGAAATCCGGCTGAAAAAGGCGGCAAAATCTTTGCGCTCATCTGCAGAAAGTTTATCCGTATTGATACCCAAAAAAGAGAGAGCTGTCACTTTGGCAAGCCCTTCCGCCGTTCTGACCGAAGAGGCGCGGAAAAAGTTGGCAGCAGGCACACGGAAGTTGCTGCCCGATGCCGTTAAAAGTTCGCGGGCAACTTTATTCCACGGACGGTTCTGCACGGCGGCATCTCTGAAATAACGGTGGTAACTTTGCACCGCATTGGGCCACAAATTGATGGGGAACTCTGATTTTATGCGGAACATATCCGCAAAACGCATCGCCATCATATCGGCATACCCGGGGGAATCCAGCAGTTTTGCAATAAGTTTACTGCGTTTATCTTTGGCTTTATCGGCAGTAAATGCTCTGACTTCAGCAATCGTCGGGACTTTACCTGTCACATTGATCATCACTCTGCGCAGAAAGATATCATCTCCGGCACGTTTTACCGGCGCAAGAGACGCCGCTTTGTAATTTTCTTTCAGCAGACGGTCAAGTTCATCGACCTGAGAAGCATATCCTGCAAAACAAGTACACAGAAGAACTGCTGCTGAAAATATTTTCAATAACTTCATAAAATCCCCTTTCAAACTTGAAAGATTTTACCAGATGTATTGTCCGGTAAAGACATCACCCAGTCCGCGCACGCCGTCTTTGGACATACCGGCAACGTGACCGTCGGCAAAGCCAAGATTGATCAAACTCTGCCTCATGTGTCTGCGGGCAAGCAGGTTGCCGGTATTCCAAGGACCGAAAAAGTGCCACATATTTTCACTCGTCAGATTGACGCGGCTGTCTCCGATGAGAATATAAATCGTCGGCTTTTTGATTTTGGGAAGAAATCCGGCGGAATAATTTGATTTATTGTGGGCGCCGTCATTATTTTCAGCACCCATTCTGAGAGCGTAAAGTTGAGTAAAATCCCCCATATTCTGACCGGTTGACTCTTCATAACCGAGTTTATCTTTTGCATTGAAGGTCGGACAACGCAAAACACCCGGCGTGGCAAGTTTATCACGCAGCATACGAGCGCCCCAGTAAATGAAGTTTCCGGGATTGTTCAGACTCTGATCCACAGGAATCGGGAAATAATCTTTGTTGTTGTCTGCATAGAGCAGCAAGCCGGTCGTAATCTGTTTGAGATTTGATTGACAACTGGTCGCCTGAGCGCGTTCCCTTGCCTGCTGCAAAGCGGGCATGAGCATCGCTGCCAGAATAGCAATGATCGCAATCACAACGAGAAGTTCTATTAAGGTGAAGCTGAACAGCTTCACCTGCCCATGGGCAGGAACTTCAGCGGCATTATTCTTCAGCGCACACGGCAACTTACCCGACATAAAAAACTTTTTCTGATTCTGCATGGGGTGAATTCCTTATATCATAATTTTATGGGACATTTTGCATCAAGGGCTTTGATTTCTTTTTCGCTCAACGGCGTATCAAAAAGTTTGAAACTGGCTACTGCGCCATCGAAGTGCCAGGTGCTGCCCCAGCCTCTGCCGAAAGTAATTTCTGAATCCGTTGCTTTGTAATCGATATTTTTAAAAGTTTTCGTCACAGGTTTCTTTCCGTTGACATAGAGAGTAACGGTATAATCTTTGCCGGAAACTTTGACCACAGCGGCGACGGACATCCACTTGCCCATTTCAAGTTTGGGCAGAAACACCGGATAATCCGGCTTCGAGTTGGGCATCAGATTAAAATAAAGAAACTTGTTCTGATAGACGCCGAGCAGAAACTCTTTGTTTTTAAAGAAGGTCATACCGAAAGCCTCTTTTGCCTGAGGCTTGATGACCGCGTACAGTGTACCGCCGTTTTTAAGAGTAAACTTATTGCTGCCGGGAAATGAGATATAGTTGTTCTTTCCGTTCATAACCAGCACAGCGGGCTTGCCCGCCATATTGGTTTCGCCCTGAATGACAACATTTCCGAATTTGGACTGAGCCGCAGGCGGCTGTCCCGCATAATTACAGTCAATCACGTTTTCAGCAGCAAGCGCAAACGCGCAGACAATACTTGCAGTCAACAAAACTTTTTTCATGGTCTTCACACCTTTCATTATTTTTACAGAAAACGCCATCCGGCAAAGTTGCAGCAGCCAGTTTTGCTGAAACGCAAAACCAGATTGATTTTACCGCTCACAGGACGGGTCAATTTGACTTTAAATTCTCTGAAATTCTCCCAGCCGCCCGTTGAAGGAACGGTAAAGACTGCAAGCGTTTCAGCAGTCATATTCTGATGAGGTCCGGTCAAAACTTCAATCTGACCGCCGGCATAATGTTCAGCAACGGCAGTGGTAAGATAAATTTCACTGACTTTTTTCTTTCCGAAATCCACGGTTCCGTAAGAAATCAGCGAACCCTGGGTAAAGTTGCAGAAATACTTGCCGCCGTCAAATTTGGAGCAGTTGTAATAACCTGAAATCATATCCGCACCGATGATTTTGCCGGGAACGGGTTTAATCAGGCGGTGTTCTTTGAATCCGAAAACTTTTGAGAAGTCCTCACCCGCATCAAACTTTGAAATTTTCAAAAGCGTTTTCTGCAGACGTTCAGCCTCTTTGCGGGAATTTTTGACAATCACCGCAGACTGATACCCCTCGAGGACAACTTTGCCATTGAAGGGAACAACTTTTGAAGCACCCTCCGCACAAAGCAATGCCTTTCCGGAAATTTTCGGTTCAACCGTCTGAACAGAATTTGTGGAGTTGATGAAAATGAAAATATCCGTACCTTTGAGACGGTAAGAGCCTGAGGCGACTTTGGGCAGAGTCACATCCTCTGTCTGCGGCAGACTGGTACCCCAGGCGGTGGTCATAAGCGGCAGAGGACGGGCAAATTCAACCGGAGAAAGCATATCTCCGGCATTGAAATAATCATTCAACGCCCAGCGCAGATGAGCCAGTTTTTTGAGGAAAAGACGTTTGGCATCGGCTTTTTCAAGTTCGCCGGGATAAAAACGTCCGAGTTTCTGTCCCGTCACCAGCTGATTTGCCATTTTTGCAAAGTTGGAGGCGTAGGAACCATGGCTGTGAGAATCATAATTCAAACTGGTATACTGAATTCTGCCGCCGTAAACAGCCTGAAATGCGGGGATCTGTCCGTTGAAAGTCCAGCGCCAGACGTGTCCGCTGTCAAACAAATCCAGCCAGGGTTCGGAAACTTCTTCAGAGGCATGAATGGAACCGGGAATCACCTTGCGGAACTTTTCATACATCGGACGGAATCCGCGGGTGAGCCAGCCGGCAGGGTCATTGAGCGGGTGTCCGTGACTCTTATCCCAGCAGCAGTAGCCCTGAACGGTCATAAGTTCATCGTGGTAAATGGCATTGGTGAGTTTACTCACGCCCATGATCATATTTTCAAGTTCCCTGCGCCAACCGGAAGAATTGGGACACATGACCCCGTATTGCGTTCCCCCGGCATAATGTTCAAAGGGAATATCGCCATTGGCAAGTTTGACAGCAAATTTTTTGCCGTGACTGCTCCAGCGCCAGTCGCTTTTGCGGTTGGGGCCATCCATAACATCCCACAGCATGGGGTCAGTATAGGGTTCGGGATAACATCCGGCAGCCTGCATATTGCGGAACAACTCCGGAATAAATTTTTTGGGACGGAAAACCGGCCAGCTGCCCAGATTGCTGTCCTGCCAGCCGTAGACAGAACTGAATACAGGAAGATCCAGATATTTACGCAGATACATCAACTGGGCATAAGCTGATTTTGCCAGATCTTCGCGGGGCGTGAGCAAAGAGATGTTGACAGGGATATCCTGATACCACTTGGGCGTATTTTTGCGGGGCAGAGTCATTTTCCATGCGGATTTATTGACAGCCCATGCTTTGTGCATCTGACAGGCCTCAAACCATTTGCCCGCATAAGTTTTGAACACGACTCTGCCGGGACTGGCATAATCATTGCCGCCGTTGACTTTATCCAGCGGAATCACAGCATTCTGTTCCCATTGAAACTCCATACCGTTGCGTTTGCCGGTCGCCTGAAAATCCTTGACCGTACCGATGGGGTCTTCCCAGCCGAGAAATACGCCTCTGCCGTCTCCGTAATAAGCAGAAAACTGCATGGTCATACTGTTGCCGGGGTAACGTCCGTTCTGTCCGCGCTTGAAACTGTTTTTCGTGGGATTATGAACCAATGCACCGCACTGAAAAGGATAGAGAAACGCATCATCTTTTCCCAGACGCGGCGTCCGGGTCTGCGGAAAGGTCACGCGGGTCAGCAAAAAGTTGTCCGTCTGATTTTTTACGGCAAGAGAGGCACCCAATCCGTTCTTTTCAAGCGTATAAACAACTTTTACTTCAAGTTTAACGGGACTCTTCACCTGCCAGACGGCAACAACTTTATCAGCAGAAGCGGAAACAATTCTGTAATTCTGTTCAGCTGAAAGGATATCCCGCTTTTTCCTGCTCCAGACACCCTGAAGTTTCCAACCGAAAAGCTGATCTTCAAGGACGGATTTTCCGCTTGCTCTGTCATACATGCCAAGCAATGGTTCACCCTGTCCTGAAAGTCTGTCAAAAAGAATCAGAACTTCTGGTTTGACAACAAGATACAATTCTTTATCAAGTTTTTTCGCTTCACGGATAAAAGCTTTTCCATCCTTGAAAGAAAAGGCTTTTTTCAACTTTTCAGCCGCGGCGATACCCCGCTTTGCAGGCAGACGGTGGAGCGACTGCAAATACCATTTTCCGGCGGGGGAAAACGCTTTGTACTTATCAAGCGCGGGATTGACTTTTTTGGCAGAAACGGCATTGACAAGTTTGCTGTTATCGGTAAAAGAGGCGATTTCATCTTCAGTCCAGACACGCTTATCGGCGCGGATTTCTCCGACTTGACCGCACATGAACCAGGGACCGCCCCAGCCTTTGCCGATTTCAAGCAGAGCTTTATCCGCAGCGGGAATCAACCCCTGATGCTTCTGCCGTCCGATACGGCTGCCGTTGATGTAGAGCGTGGTGATATATCCGACATCGCCCTGTCCCACGTCGTTGTGATGCTCAAAGGTGACGACCATATAGAACCATGTGCCGAATTCAGGCTTGAAATTGACGATCATCGGCGCGGCGGACTTTTTGGTCTTTTTTGACCAGATATTGGTATACATGCCGTTGCGTCCGTAATAAGCGGCGATGAAGTTGTTTCCGCCTTTTGAAAACACCATATTGAAAGGCATTTTTTTATGTTTGGCAGCAGCCGGAGGCGTCAGCTTGACCGCACAGCCGAAAGACAGTCCCGAAGGGGTGATGTTCCAATCCTCCGTTCCTTTAAGTGTTACATACGCGGACTTGCCGTCAAGGGTAATCACGCCGTTTTTCTCCTGCGCTTTTCCGTGGAGATTCAACTGTTTCCCTGAAAAATCAACTGCCGCAAGCATACAGCAGAACAAACAGCATAAAAAGGTGATTCTGTTTTTCAAATTCATCTGCGATATCCCTTTGTTAAACAAATCCTTTTATTAAAAAATACACTCTTATACTGTACCTCTTAAAAGGAACTTTGTCAAGAGAATATTATTCTGTTTCCCAGCTTGAACCTTTTTTACGGGCAAAAACTTCAGGTTCTCCGGTTGCGGCAGAAATTTTGAAGTGGTCCAGTTCAAGGTCACGGACAAACTTTGTCACCAGCGGCGTTTCACGGGAAATGACGCCTGAAACCTGGTGAAAACCGATGTTTTCAAGGATCGTCGAAACATTGCCCTCTAAAGTGACCGGATGTTTCGCATTGATCCTGATGTTGGAAAACTGAAAATTTTTGATCCCTCTGAGTGTGATGCCCGGATCGCAGACAATGGCAATCGGGGAGGATTCCGATTCGATCACGATATTGTCAAAGGACAGACTGCTTATATCCATGTATCCGCGGCAATTGCTCCGCAGATAGTGATAAGGGTGCTGACTTAAAATCCCCACTCCTTTACTTTTGATGTTGAGCCGGCTGAAAGAGCAGTTGCGGATCGTATCATCACTGGGACAGCCCAGGCGGATACCCTGACAGGCGCTGTTGAGAACACAGTTGGTAACGGTCACATCTTCGCATATCGCCGCTTCGGTGTCATTTTTTCTGATCGCCCGGAGGACCAGACTGTCGTCGCCGGTTTCAAAAAATGAATCGCTGACCGTTACCCGGCGGCAGCTGTCAAAGTCGATGCCGTCATTGTTGATCATGCGGTGATCTCCGATAATGCGGATCGCCGTAACATGTATATCTTCGCAATCGACCAGCCAGCAGGTCCAGCCGGGAGAGTTGAGAAGTGTTATGCCCGAAAGCAGGATATTGGAACACTTGTAAAACTGAACAAGGCGCGGACGGGGCATATCCTTTTTCGCCCAGAAACGGCCGAAGATAAAGTTTTCTTTATCGTAATATTCCGGACCCTGTCCGTCAATGACGCCCTGTCCTGTAATGGAAATATTTTCACAGCGGTCACAGGCGATAAGACACTTGCGGCTGTTTTCGGGCGCAACTTTTTCCAATCCGGCAGGGATAAAATCTTCATACATATCTGCTGACGGATGTCCGAGAATGACAACCCCGGCAGAAAGGTGCAGTTCAACATTGCTTTTAAGACAGATTGTTCCGGAGGGATAAACACCCGGCTCCGGAACCACCCTTCCGCCGCCTGCCGCAGCCGCCGTGTCGATTGCCCGCTGGATGGCGGAACCGTTTTTTTCAGTAACGATGTAATCCATATTTCTGATTCCTTATTTTTGGCGTTTGAAAATAATATATCCGCATTCATCCGATATTGCAACAGTTGAAAAGAAATGTGATTTTGCCGTTTCCGGATTTGAGCAGAAAATATTTCAAAAAATGAAGCACCGGACAGAAATATCTCAAGAGTATCTTTTATGACTTTTTAAACAATCCGGGGACTACCGCCTGTTTCCTGCACAATAAAAAAGAGCTCGGGCAAATAGCGGAAATGTTGAAGATTTATGACTTTGTATACAATTTTTCAGAGATATAAAATTAAATTTTCTTTTTTTTGACCATATATTCGGTATGTTTTTCCGAACAAGTATTGACAATGGTTGTTTTTTTAGATATATTTTGAGTGAAAGACCGGTGGGGATTTGGCAACATGGAAGAAACAGAAAAAAGAAATAAGATCCAAAAAGTGGCAGATATACTCAGGGATGAGATATCCGACATTCATTTGAAGCATGGGCAGCGGATATCTTCTGCAACGGATATTGCCCGGAGATTGAATGTTTCCACGCCGACGGTCCATGCTGCGGAAAAAATTCTGGTCAGAGAGGGACTGCTTTACCGTATACAGGGCAGCGGAACTTATATCCGCAAAGACGGACACTCCAAGCGCCTCAGCATCGGTCTGCTGGAATCAGATGTTATCGGTCCTGTCGCCGAAAGTATGCATCAGGCGATCAAGCTTCAGATCAGCAATACTCTGACCAGCCTGCGCAGCTGGGGGTATACAGTTCAGTTGTTTCCATATCAGGAACTGCTTGATGAAAAAAGCGCTCTTGAAAAACTCAAATTTCTCGACGGCGTTCTGATTTCACGCAATTATGTTGATCCTTACACGCTCGAACTGCTGAAAAAGACAAGAAAACCCTTTGTCATTTTCAGGCAGCTGACCGAATATAATTTTCCGGTGCCGCAGGTGTGCATCGATCTGCTCCCGGGAATGCGATTAACATTGAAACATGTCCGGAAAAGCGAAATTCAAAATCCGGTCATTTTCTGCGAACCTCACAGTTGGAATGTTGCTTATCTGTGGAAACAGGCCCTTATGGAGCAAGGTGTTTCCGGAGAAAATATTCAAATCGTTGAGCTGGATTCTTTATCTCTTGCCAATGAATGTTACCGTTATGTCCGGGTGTACTGTAGAAAAATGCAGAATACCATGATTTTTACGGCGCAGGACGGGATCGCTGCCAATCTGATCAGTGCTTTGACTCTTGAAGATATGCATCCGGGCAGAGACTACCGTCTTGTCAGCTGCGAAAACCGGGAGTCTCAGGGCTTCAGATTTGCTCCGGAACCCTTGATATCTTCGGTATATGCTCCGGTGGAAAAAGTGACTTCTGAAGCTGTGAAACTGCTGCGTTATCTGATTGATTATCCGACAGATTGTATTCATGTCGTCAGGATCCCGGCGGAGCTGGAAATCCGCCGGTCCATGTTGAACAGGGAGTTGTTATAATAATGAAAATGTTTATTGTCAAATCAATTGAAAAAGTGATTTCAGCAGCTGCCGTGATCATGCTTTTTACTTCATGCGTATCCCGTCCGGATGCAGCGCTCTTTACCGATCCCAACAATTATTCCGGCAGTGATATAGAGCGGATCAATGCCGCATTGCGGGATGCTCAGAAATACGGCGGTATCTGCCGCATTTCCCGGCGCAGACCGGATGCTGTTTCCAATCGGGAGTACTGGCTGATTGATTCTGCCATTTCAGTTCCCGGAAATACGACACTGTATATAAATAACTGTAAAATAAAACTTTCAGATCTTTCCCGTGATAACTGGATACGCAGTGCCAACTGTCAGCCCGGCAAAAGTTCCGTTGAACTGTTGACGGATATCCATATCATCGGTGAAGGCAGCGCCGTTCTTGAAGGGGCGGATCATCCCCGCTCGACCGGAGACAGCGGCAAGATCTTGGAAAATATCATATTATAACATCTGGCTCAGAGAGGATTTCAGTAAAAAAATGGAAAGTAAAAAATCAGTGAGGGGTGTTCCCTACGGTTCCGCCGATCTGCCTTTGTTCGGGGAAGCTGATGTGGTCATTGCCGGAGCCGGTCCCGGAGGACTTGGTGCTGCACTTGCCGCAGCATGGTGCGGTGCAAGTGTTTTGGTGATTGAAGAATACGGCGTGCCGGGCGGCATGGCGTCTATTGGAGAAGTCCACCCTTTTATGATCAGTCATGTCGACAGCGAATCTCTGGATCATCCAGTCTACGGGCAGTGGCTGGAAGCGATGAAAAAATATCTGCCGCATTGTATTGTCAACGATGTGATAAATCCTTATGACTACTCCTGCCGTTCCATCAACAAAGAGGCGGCAGCACTCGGGGCGGAAGATATGCTCCTTGCTGCCGGAGTCAAAATTCTTTATCATCACACGGCTGTCGGAGTGGAAAAAAATGCTGACGGTAATATTTCGGCGGTGATCTGTCATACCCGCTGCGGCTTCGGAAAAGTTTGCGGCAAAACATTTGCAGACTGTACCGGAGACGGGCATCTTGCGGCCATGGCGGGGTGTCCTTTTGAACAGGGCGATGAACGCGGCGGCTGCCAGCCGATGACTTTGTGTTTCAAACTATCACATGTGAAGATCCCCTTTATCCAGGCACCGGACGGCAGCAAATTTTACGATATCAACTGGCGCACGAAACTCAACGAATCCTATGTTGCAGCCCGGAAAAGCGGGAGGATCAAATCTCCCAGGGAGAATGTTTTGATCTTTCCCTTCCAAATTGCAGACGAAAACACCCTGCATTTTAATATGACCAGGGTCATTGGACTGGATGGAACCTGCGGCGCAGATCTGTCTGCCGCTGAAATTGAGGGCAGACGGCAGATGCGGGAAATAATCAACTGGTTGAGGAGCGATCATCCGGAATTTGCAGAGGCAAGACTGATGTCTATGGCAATTCAGATCGGTGTCCGGGAAAGCCGCCGTATCACCGGTATTTATCAGCTTGTCCTGGATGATTTCAAAGCAGCAAAACATTTTCAGGATGCCATTGCCCGGTGTTCATACAATGTGGATATCCACTCCCCCTGGGGAGAGGGAACGACATATGCCCATCTTGAACCCGGAACATTTTATGAGATTCCCTACCGTTGTGTGGTTCCGGCAAACAGGATCAATCTGACAGTCGGCGGACGTCCAGTCTCAGCGGATGTGGCTGTCCACAGCAGTCTGCGGATCATGCCGACCGCCATATCCATAGGACAGGGGGCAGGAATCGGTGCCGCGCTTGCTGCCTTGCGCAACACAACGCCGGACAAAATCGACGGTATTGAAGTCAGGGAATTGCTGAAAAAATTCGGCGCCCGTTTATAAATTCTAAATCAAGGAGAGAATATGAACATGAACAGGATGCAAAAAATTCAGACACCTGCCGGATCAGTTTACTGCAAAGCAGCATTAAAATTTACGCTCATAGAACTGCTGGTCGTGATCGCCATCATCGCTATATTGGCGGCGATGCTCATGCCTGCGCTGGCTCAGGCGCGGGATGCGGCGAAAAAGAGTACCTGTTCAAACAACTTGAATCAGGTGATGAAAATTTATTTAAGTTATGCCAACGACAATAACGGCATTATTTTGAGCAGCGATGAAGACGACAAGTGGCCCTTTACCTTCATCAATCTCAATGGGACGACAGCGGGAGTCAGGAAAAACAAAATCAGGCGTATGATCATGTGTCCTAAAATGAATCCGCCCGATCCGGTTCCCGACGACAACGCTGATCCGTGGTATATATACGCCTATGGTCTGCGTCTCGGCGGCAACCGCAATACGATGCCGGGGAAATTGTATAGAAAAATAGAAAATTACAAATCTGACAAGACGGCATACTTTATTCTTCAGAAACGCATCAAAAACCATTCAGCGACAATGTTTGCCGGATGCAGCACCCGGGCACAGTTTTCAGATACTCAGACTTACTTCGTAAACATGCGAAAAGAGGCAGGCGGCAAATTTCATACCGGCGCCCACCAGTCTACGATGAACGCCGGATGCTTTGACGGTCACGTCGGCGCCTGGGGACCGGGAGAGTTCTGGGAAAATACTGCAAAAGAATACAAAGTCAATGACGGCAGCAACCAGACCACTGTCACTCTGTGGGTGTCTACGCCCCAGGGATCTTTCCAGAGCAGAACTTTCAACTACTGATTCAGAAAGAGAGGGAAATAATGAGAGCATTTTTATTTTTTCTGCTTCTTGCGGGTGTTCTGCATGCGCAGGACTTTACTGTGGATTCTCCTTATACCGCAAAAAAACGGCGGATAAAATTTTCTCCGCATAACCATACGCAGCTCAATAAAAAAGATACCCACTCAAACCGTCCTCCGGCGCAAAGACTTACAGAACTGCGGGATCTGGGCGGATTTCACGCCGTTGCCATCACCGATCACAACAGGATCACAATTCCAGAAAACACGCCTCCCCATCTGCCGCAATGGGGCGTAAAAGATTTGCTGTTTGTTCCCGGTAATGAAAGCAGTTCTTTCAAAAACTGGAAATGGCATTTCAGCGGCGAACTGAATCTGACCGGAGTTTCCACAGAACACACCGTTCCTGATCAGATACGGACCTTTAAACATAACCGCTGGGGAAACAGAGTTTCGCCGGAGCAGCTCATTGCCGATCTGGTGAGAGAGGGCGTTTTTGTAATCCTCTGTCACCCCAATGCCAACGTGCATACCAGGGGGTGGAAAGGCAGCGGCTACACCTATGACGAACTTGACCGGATCATCGGCAATCCCGAAAAAGGCTACAAGCCTTTCCCCGTTCAGCCCTATGGCATGGAGGTTGGAAATCAGAATTACGATCTTTACCCCAGAGGTAATTTCCGCAATGCCGAAGCTAAATGGGATTATGTCCTCACCCGCGGATACCGCTACTGGGGAACAGCTTCAGATGACTCCCACAACGAACCGCGTCTGGCGGGCTGGTGCAGCGTGTATCTGGATGAACTGACTCTGCCTGAGTTGATGAACAATCTTAAAAAAGGCAATTTTTACGCCTCGCAGGGACCTGAATTCAAAAAGATCGCCTGTGATAACAAGCAGTTTGCAATTGAAACTTACAAGCCCTGCCGCATTGAGTTCATCGGCGCAAACGGACAGGTCCTCAAAGCCGGGCGCAATGTAACAAAACTTGCCTATACTTTTTCAGGCTTTGAAAAATATGTCCGTGTCCGCATCTCCCGGCATTGTCCTGAAGTGCTTCCCACTTACAGCGGTTTGCCGAGTATGCGTTCGGCATGGACTCAGCCGGTATTCATCCGGCGTAAAAATGCCTTTCCTGCCCAAAAGATCGTGCTGGCAGAAAACGGCAAAACCGATTACAAGATCGTTCTTTCCACCAAAGGAAATGAGATCGATGCCTTTGCCGCAAAGGAACTTGCAGAAGGTCTGAAAAAGATGACCGGGGCGGATTTCACCGATGCCAAAGCAAAGAAAAACATTTTTATCGGAATTTCCCCCAAAGGTGTCAAGTGGGATTTGAGCGATCAGGCTTCGATCATCCACGTTGCGGAAAACGGCGATATTTATCTTTACGGCGACAAACTTTACGGGGCGGCGTATGCCGTGTATGATCTGCTTGAAAAGCACTTCGGCTGCCTGTGGCTTTCAGGCTGGGGATACTCTTATTACCCTGAAAAGAAAAAACTTGAGCTTGCCAGTGAAGTTTTTGTGACCCGTCCGGCATTTGAAGTGCGTTCTCTGGTGCTCTTTTTCTATGCGGATAAGGAAAAGGCTTCTTTGTATGCTTTCAGAAACAAACAGAATAATGAACTTTATGTCAGAACAAAAAACAAGGCGCTGAGAAATTACGGCAACTTCCGCAATCTTGGCGGACACAATTTATCCATCGTTCTTCCGCCGGGGAAACATCCGGGGCTGCCCAAAAACTTCAATCTGAAGCTGCCTCCGGGATACAAACCTGAATGCACAGATTATTTTACGGCACATCCGGAATTTTTCTCGCTGGATGAAAAAGGCAAACGCGTGCCGAACCGTCAGCTTTGTTTTTCCAATAAAGAACTCAGAAAAGTGTTTACCCGGAATCTGATGATGCTGGCAGAAAGTCAGAAAAAACGTTATCAGAAAAATATTATCATCTCTGTCGGACTCAATGATGTCATGCAGAATATGTGTTACTGCAAGGAGTGTCAGGATCTTCAGAAAAAATACCGTACCCCCGGCGGACCGCTGTTCGATTATATGCTGGAATTGTGTCCGAAGTATCCCGACGAAACCTTCATCATCTCAGCTTATCAGCGTTCACAGACCCAGAAACCGCCTTACGGCATCAAACGGATGCCCGAAAATCTGATCATCACATACTGTCCGATCGGCGGAGATTACATCGATCACTTGCTGGGAGCTAACAACCGTCCGGAAATGCTTGACTTTTACAACTGGTGCCAACTGTCCGACCGGGTATGGGTCTGGTATTACCCAAATCCTTATCAGAACAAACTGCTTGATGAGCGTTTTCTGATCGCTCCTCCGGTGGGCAATCTGGATCGTATCGCATCGGATATCCGTTTCATGTATAAATTCGGTGCGACCGGAACCATGTTTGAACACGATTCCTGCGGCACTTATCAGGGCGGCAATTTCTCTGAACTTCAGGCATGGGTGATGCATAAGCTGTTTGAAAATCCTGAACGTGAAGTATCCGATCTGGTCAAACAGTTCACCGATGCTTTCTACGGACCTGCAGCAGAGTTGATGCGCGAATTTCTCAACGATCTTGAAACGGAACGGAAAAAGATCATATCTTCCGGCGGCCGCTGGTGGATGTATGACGGTCATTACCGTTATCTGACTCCCCGCAACCTGAACCGCTGGAGCGAACTTTTTGACAAGGCTGAAAAGCTGACAACCGGAACTCATAATCTCCATGTCCGCCTTGCCCGTCTGGGACTTGACTGCGCGATCGTGGAACTTATGGAACCGGAAGAACCCGCCCGCAAAGGCGCTCCGGCGCGTTTGACCCGGACGATCAATGAGGTTCAAAAGGTCCGCCCCATCGTCTTTGCGCCGATTTCCAAAAAACTGCCGGCGTATCTCAAGAGCAAAGAGGGTGTACGCATCAATAAAAATCTGCCGGGCCATCTGCGGAAACTGGATCCGGCCCGGCTGCAGGTGCTGGCGCCTGTCATCAATGACGGCAATAAAAAAGCACTGGTCAAAGATGAAATAAGTTTTACCGGAAAAGCAGTCACGGAATCTGTTGACGGAAAGAGTTTCACATTCAGGATCACGGATAAAGAAAATCCAGCGACGGATGTGAAACTGGTCATCAGCCAAAAGAATCTTCACGGCGCAGATTACCGCTGTATCCACTTTCCCAAACTGGTCAAGCTGACACCTTCCACCATCCTTTACGGTCCGGACAGAAAGATTTTGTTCAATCTGGGAAGTGTGACCAATTTTGATGATGCGTCCGGAAGAAATATCAACTGGCGGGTCAATATTTCTTTACGCAGCATCAAAACGAAAAAAGGTATCCAGGTATTCTGCGACCGGGTGATCCTGCAGAAAATGAAGTAATATCCCGACCGTCACGAAACACTCTGACCTGTTCCTGCGCCCTTTGCCGGGAACAGGTCATTTTGTTCAAGGGGCAGCGGCGCATTGCGGAGAGCGTTTTTACGCAGTTCCCCCGGCGTGCTGCCGGTCATTTTTTTGATGACCTTTGTCAGATAACTGATCGAGGAAAATCCGCACAGCGGCGGAATCTCTCTCAGGGGGATTGCCGTATCCCGGATCAGATGAAACGCCTCCTGTATACGCCGGGCGTGCAGATAGTGCGAGATGGGAATACCGTAATGCTGTTTGAAATCCCGGGCAACGGAGACCCGGTGACACTCCCCTGAAAACACCAGAGCCGTTGAATTGACAACTCCCGACAATAAAGTTTACCGCTTTATTGCCAACTTCGGAGACTCGTCCGTTTCATGGTGCGCCAATGACATTGCCCCCGGAAAATGTTGCTTGTTTTCGCTTTAAAACAGATTTTTTCAGCAGATTTTTGCCTGTCTCTGTTTTTTGTATTTGAAAAGCATTTTCATCTATGCTATTGTAAGAACGGAATCCTTTTTTAAACACAATTTTCGGAGACAGAAAAATGCTGCACAAATATACGATGCTCGCTGCCGTTCTTTCCCTTGCCGGAACTCTTCAGGCGGCATACGTCGGTTACCTTTACCCCGCAGGCGGTAAAGCCGGTGAAGAAGTTGAAATCCTCGTCGGCGGTCAGGGACTCGGCGGCGCAAAACAGGTTATCGTCACCGGAGAAGGTGTCAAAACTCTTCACTGTGAAGTTGTCCGCAATACCCCGCACCCATCCGGTTCCCAGCGGCGTTATCTCAACACATGGGTCCGCCGTATCGTCAACGGAGACCGTTCGTTTCTCCGTCTCCCGACCGGAGAAAACAGCACCGTTGACTGGCGCTATCACCCCTGGTACAGCAAACTTAATGAAACCACCCCGCTGCAGTTTGAACTTGTGACGAACTTTCTCTATGTGCCGCGCAACTCCCTGCAGATGAGTCCCAGTATCGGACAGAATGTCATTGTCAAAGTCAAAATCGACAAAAAAGCCCGTCCCGGACGGCGCGAACTGCGTTTGACCAACGGCAACTGGGTCAGCAATCCTGTTCCCTTCTACATCAATCAGGTTCCCGAATTCAAAGAACCGCGCTATCAGCCGCCCTTTGTCAAAGTTGAAACAGGCTCGTTTGCCTATCCCTGCGTTCTCAACGGTCAGATCATGCCCGGAGAAACCGATAAATTTTATTTTGACGGCAAAAAAGGTGATGTCCTTTATTTTGACCTCAAAGGCAGAAGTCTGCTCCCCTTTGTCGGTGATGGTGTCCCCGGACACTTTCAGGCTGTTCTGGAAATCAGAGACGCCGAAAACAAGCAGCTTGCCTTTGCTGATGACCGTTATTTCCACCCCGACCCGGTTCTGAAATTCAAAGTTCCCGCTGACGGCAAATACACGCTGCTTGTCCGTGACGCGCTCCACCGCGGACGCAACGATTTTGTCTATCGCATCGAAATCGACAAAAATCCCCGTCCGTATCCCATCTTTGCGCCGCCGCGTTTTGCCGTTGCCCCCATTAAACTTGCAAAAAACGCAAAACAGATTTTGACAACTCCGGCAGTCATTCATGGTGTTATTGACAAGCCCGGAGAAAAACACACCTACTGTTTCAAAGCCAAAGCCGGAGAAAAAATCGTCGTTGATTCCTGGGCAAGACGTCTCAACTCCCCCATTGACGGACTGCTTGAAATTTATGATCCTGACAACAAACGCATCCTCGTCTGTGATGATGTCAAGCGTCAGAAAATCGGCAATATCATGCAGCACACAGACCCGACGTTGATTTTCACCGCCGCAAAAAGCGGTATTTACAAAGCCGTTTTCTGCGACAATGCCGGAGCAGGCGGCAAGGATTATCAGTATTATTTGAGAATTGACAATCCCCGTCCTGATTTCCGCATTTACGGTTATCCCGCCGCTCTGGAAGCCGCCGGCCGCGGCACTCTGGGTATCATCGTGGAGCGTCTCGACGGATTCAACGGTCCTGTCACACTCAAAATGCACAGCAAAGAGGGATTCCGCCTCTGCGGAGAAACCACCGTCCCTGCCGGTGTCTCTGAAGCAACTTTCACCGTTGACAGTTCAAGCGTCCGCAACGGCAAACTGACCACGGCTGTCATTCACGGCTCCGCCGACGGCATCACAAGAAGAGTCATCCCCGGTACCCTGGCAATGCAGGCTTTTGCCTACAACCACCTGATCCCCTGCGAAGGAGATTTTTTGATCTCACGTTACGGCAAATACTGGGCAAGCAGCTATGTCAACTGGAAACACCCCGATCCCCCTGCCCTGAAACTCTATCCCGGCACAAGCACAACCATCACCGTTTCCACCTCAAAATGGCTGCCGCAGGATTTTGCGATCACCGGCATGGCGCTCATGGATCAGCCCCTCGGCGTCCTGATTGAAGATGTCAAATATAAAAACGGTATCGCCACCGCAACAATCAAAGTTACCCCGGAAGCAAAACCCGTTTCCGTCAATCAGGTGATCATGGTCAATATCACTTACTCCTACAAATACCGCGACAGAAAAACCAAAACTGTTTCCATGCGCAAAACACGCGCCGTCGGTCTCCTCCCCGCCCGCCGCCTCATCGTCGCTGTTCCTGAAAAGTAGGATGGGAATCGGGGGGAAGAGAAAAACTTTTTTTCACGGGAAAAAAAGTTTTTCTCTTCCCCCCGAACCCCCTAACTCTTTTCAAAAAAAGCGGGGCAGTTGGTGAACGGAATATGCAATCGTAATGGGTTATGATTGCCCCCTGTATAACCTCAAATGCCCTGTAAAAGAGGTAAGCAAAAAAAGCGGGGTATTGGTTGACAGGGTATGCAACGCTTGTTTATAAGACTTATATGATTTTCCGCAGATTACTCAAAGCGTTGAGCGCCGGACAAGGACAGACGGAATCAGGCTGGAAAAAAACGGAACCGGTCCGAACGAACGGCAGGAGTTCAAAACAGCCTCTGCCATTGCTTTGCCGATGGCAGGCAAATCCGGTTGCATCGTCGTTAAATCATAATCACGGAACCGGTTGTCGTCACCAAACCCGATGATTTTGTAGTCCTTTCCGGCCTGATATCCGGCACTTTTTGCCGCATCTATGATTTGAGCAGCCAATTCATCGTTATGTGCGATCAATGCGGTATCCGGTTTCAGCAGTTCTGACGGTATATTTCCGGAGAAATGAAAATCATCCAAAAACGCCGGACCGCCTTTGTGCATTTGCAGATACAGTTGTATGCCCTTTCTGCGTTCCTGCTGCCAGTATAGGACATATCGGCTTGTCCTGTAACAAAAAATCACCCGGGCAGCTCCGGCTGAAAAAGCGGCTTCTGCCGCAGTTGTTCCATCCTGACAGTCTGCGATACCGAAAGTGCGGAGCAAGTTGCGGGCATTCAGAAATCCTGAACGTTTGAAAACAAACACATTATCGTGTACAAGATAATAAATTTCCTGAAAGTGGTAAAAATTCCTGCCGCTGGCAATTACAATGACCGCTTTGGGTTCATAGAAACGGATGATTTTTTCTATTCCGAGATTGAATCCGTCATCATCATCCGTGACCGGCAAATTTTCCCAGACAACGGAATACCCGGCTGCTTTAAGCGGCGTAAGCAGGGCAGCAAAAAAATTATCGTTAAGATGAACACCCTTCCACGGACTGTTCACGGGAATGTGATTGATAATCAAAATCGTCCTGGAATCAAAATTTATGATCTGACGTTTTTCACGTTCAAATAATTGTCTGACGACTGTGATACCGCCCTTTTTCCGGCAGACGATCAGATTGCGCCGGTAAAGTTCTGATAATGCCTGCTGAACGTGATAGCGGCTCAAATCAAATTTTTCTGCCAGTTCCCGAGCAGTGGCAATCGCACTGTTTGCCGGATAATTTCCCGATAAAAGGCAGGACATTATGTAACTTAACACGCTCTGTTTTTTTTCATCAATCCCCATAACTTTTCCTTTTAAAACAAACTTTCTGAAGTATAACACCGAAGTTTCAACAAATTATTCAAAGAGAAAACAATGCACATCAAACCTTTAATAACAAACTTAACCATAATCATTTAAAATAAAAATTTATTTTTTTGTTTCTGTCGGTTCCTTTTGCTTTTTCACATGATTTTATTGCCTCTTCAGATAAAATAGCACACTTCAAGACAGTTTCCAAACAAAAATATGTAAAATTTTTTTCACATATTACACATCATTCCGGATTTTTTCTCAAAAAAATTTCCCGAAGACTTGCAGCAAAAATATAATCAGTTTATATTTATGCCAGAGTGTCAGGAACAATGCCCGAAATCCGTTTTTTGATTGCGTTGCGTCTTGACAACTTGCGAAAAAATTTTATAGCCTTGCAGACCCCGCTAAAAAGGATGGTGACTCTATGAAAAAGTTGCAGCATGTAAAATCAACGTTGGAATCCTCTTGTTCTATTTGGCAGAAAAAAGCGCTGTTCCATTACAAAAAAGTCTGTTTCGCCTTGAAATCTTCCCCCCGGTCGGCGTTCACGCTGATTGACCTGCCGGTGAATGCTGCTTGTAAAACAGATGTTTTGTATAACCGCTGCAGTACGCTGTCTTTGTGGGGCGGCGCGTTGGTACGGAAAAGTACGGAAGAGTACGGAAGGGTACGGAGTCAGGCGCCGCAGAATACGGCTGGTTTCGCCCAACAACAAAATACCCCGCTTTTTTTGAAAGAAAAGGGGAGCGCGAGGGGAAAAGACAACTTTTTTTCACGAGAAAAAAAGTTGTCTTTTCCCCTCGCATCACACCCCTTTACTCTCATAGAACTGCTGGTTGTTATTGCCATTATTGCCATTCTTGCAGCGATGCTGTTGCCTGCGTTGAATTCTGCCAGAGAGAGGGCAAGTATCACTTACTGTGTCAATAATTTGAAACAGTTGTACACGGCGGCAAGAAGTTACAGTGATGATTTTGGTGTCAGGCGGGTTCCACATGGTATTCAGGGAACTGTTCTTACTCATGAAACAGCTTCCAACAACGTTTACAATGTCTTGTTGATCATGACCGGATATATTCCGCCCGCCAAAGGATTTCAGGCTTCAGATATGACCCCGATGGGAACACCGGCGATGTTGATGTGCAGATCCTACAAAGGAAAACGCGGCTGGGGATACAACCAAGCAACTGATTACGGCATCAATGATTATCTGGGCGGCTCAAGCGCCTCTGATTTCAGTCCCAAAGAGGCATTGAAATATCCGGAGCGGACAGTCTATTTCGGAGAAGGTGCCGGGATGAACATGAGTCCGGTACACGACTGGGATACGGCACTGAGGAACAGACATAATTCAGCGGCAAGTTTCGTATTTTTGACAGGCAATGTCAAAACTTTGACCCGCAATCAAATCCCGTTCTGGTACAACGGCAGTATCGGGACATCTTCTCAGGCGGCAAACACCTGGTTCTGGAGATATAAACTGTACTCCGGTTATCCCAATTCATGGAAAGATTGGAAGCTTTAAGCAATTCAAACAGATTTAAACAGAAAGAAACAAATCATGAAAATCAATATTGCCGCTTTGCTGCTGATATTCTGTACTGTCTGCTCAGGAGCAAACCCCATTTTTCATTGCAACTTTGACGATACAGTCACACCTGTTATTGCCGCCGGAGCAAAGACATTCAAGACGGAAAATACGCCCACATTCCGTCCCGGTCTGCGTGGAAAAGCTCTCCTTGTCGGTATGGATGAGAAAAAAATCCGCCACGGTGTTTCTTATTCGCATGAAAAAAATCTGGATTGGACTTCTGGGACGATTTCATTCTGGATCAAACCCCTCAACTGGAACGGTACGGATACCGGATTTTTTGCACCGTTTTTCTCGGCATGGGCTGGAAAAAATAATTTTTATATTTACAAATACTTCACCGGTGAATCATTGTACTTCATGCGGGGAGAATTGGGTTTCTGGCTGTTTGCACAATTCCGTCCGGGAGAATGGAAAGCCGGTGAATGGCACCATATCATCTGTTCATGGGATCCCGTCCAGCTGTCAATGTATATCGACGGTCAGCTGGCAACGGAACGCAGAATCAGTTTCCCGATAAAAAATCTGACTCCCAAAGCAGATTTGGTGATCGGTGAAAATTCCCGGACACTTAAATTGAAAAACAAAGGACGTCTGAGTCTGATCGATGAATTTAAAATTTATAATCGTATTCTCACCCGTCAGGAAGTACTGAATATCTATCAAAAAGATAAACAAAATATTCTTCCCAAAGGACTTGTAACAGTTCCGCGCAGGGAAAATTCTTTCACCGGTTCCGGATTCACCGATATGGCAACAGATGAATACGCTGTATGCCAGAATTCCTATACGCTTTCTTTTGATGACCGCTGTCTGTATGTTTCTCTGAAAAAAGCGGTCAAGGCAGCCCATGTTGAATTGACTTCTCCTGAAGGGAAAAAACATGTTTTCAAACTCAGCAGCGGCAAAGCCAAGATCGTTCTTGCGCCGTTAAATTTAAAACCGGGCATAACGGGTTGGAAATTTAATCTGATTGCCGGAAACACCGACTTGCGCGGCGGACTCCGCCTGGAATTGGATCGTTCCATGCCGACAATCAGTTTTGCACCTCCCTACGATTTGGAACGCAATGTTCTGGATTTGAAAGTCTCCCGGACGCCCGGATTTAAAATGATTTTCGACCGGGATACGACCTTTAATTACGGATTCAGCAGGCTCAATGCGAACTTGAACAAACCCTATTCTCTGTATCAGAAAAATATGCCCGACTTTCTCAAAATGAAGCTGGTATTTGAAAAGGGTGGAAAAGAATATTTCAGAACAGACCTGAATGTTCGCAAAAATCAGCCGCTTGCTGTTAAATACCTCTATACAAAAATCAAAGAACGTCAGCTGCTCGTTGCATTCCACGGCAAAACCTCCGGGTATGCTGTTGCGGATTTCTGCGACCTGAAAGGTAAAGTCAGACAATCAGAAAAAGTGGAAATTCCATTGGGGAAAACATATTATGATCTGCTGTTTCCCGTCAGACTTAAAAGCGGGAACTACCTGATCAAAATCTCTCACTCAACGAAAGAGGGTAAAAAAACATTCATCTGGGATCAGGAGCTGCGTATTCCGCCCGAAAATGATCCCTTGACCACGCCTTATATTGACCCGGAAAAAGACCAGCTGCCGCCCGGTGGCTGGATTCCCGTTGCTGCCAAAAATAACTCTGTTAAAATCTGGGGCAGAACTTTGCGTCTGGATAAAGGATTGATTTTTTCTTCTCTGATTTCTCAGGGAAAAGAACTCCTGGCGGCACCTGATACACTCAGCATCAACGGTAAAAAACTTGTTCCCCATTCTGTTTCTGTCAAAAAAATCCACGCGGATACTATGAATGCAGAATTTGAAAAAACAGCGGATTACGGAGCCGTCAAAGCGCAAATAAAAATAAAAATTTCCTTTGACGGTTATGCCCGTATCACGCTCAAACTGATTCCGGTCAAACCGTTGAAAATCAGAGAACTTGCATACGAAATCCCCTTTAAAAACGAACAGGTGAAACTGGTTCGCGACAGCCAATCGCTCAGTAAAACCGCCGGACTTGCAGGAAAAAAGTTTACGGCAGCATTGGCTCCCATTCCGGCAATATGGGTCGGTAACTATTATACCGGCATCAATTTTACCGCCGAAAATTTGAAAAACTGGCATTACCGCACGATGCGTCATGTTGAAATGCAAAGAGATAAAAACAGTGCGAACTTGCGTTTTCTGCTTGTTTCTGCGCCGCTGACGTTTTCAGAAGCGCGTGAATTTGTCTTCGGTCTGACGGTTACACCGGTAAAGCCGCTGAATCGCAAACTGCTGCGTCAGCGTGAAAAGAAAGACTGGCAGCTGCTTGATTTGTGGAAACATTTCAACTATCTGCATCCGGATAATCTCAATAAAGAAGCGCCGTTCCGGGGCATGGAAACATTTTATTCTCAACACAAGATGTTTCCGGTATTATTTTTCTATTCAGCATACAACTTTACCGGTCCTTTTCTGCCTTTCTGGAGCTGGTATGAGGAAAACTGGCGCCAAATCAAACATAACAGAAATTACGGAACATGGACAGGAAGCAAGCCCAGAGCTTATTGTGAAGGGTGTATCAACAGTGCCGGGTACCGGAACTTCAGACTGAACAATCTGCATGATTTTCTGACCCGGAAAAACAATCCGCTGCTTATTCCCGGAACCCGCAATCTTTACTTTGATGCGCCCTGGGAAGAATCTTGCTACAACACCAAACACGGATGCTCCCTGTGGCGTGACTCCACAGGCAAAGAAAGAACTCATATCCTGATCGATGTTTTCAGAGAAAAAGCATTGAATGTCTGGCGGATGATCAAACGAGTCAGTCCGGAATCACTGGTGACCTATCATGCTGAATGGCCCAAATTCATGCCGTTCCAGAGTTTTACAGACGGCATGTACGGTGGCGAAGGACAGGAAAATGCAGTTGCTGCCAACAACGGCTATTATGATATTCTGTCGCCTGCGGCATTCAATGCAACATTTTCGCCCTATATCTGGAGTGCCAAAACAGTTCTGATCCCGCAGCTTTCCCGCGGACTGCAACTGAATTATCCTGCCAAATACCGTTCCTGGGATCCCCGGAAACCGATTTGGAAAAAAGCTATTTTACATTATATCGGTCTGGCAGCGGTCCATGATGTTGATTTGATGGAACGCACGCCCTGGAGTTTTATCTGGTGGAAAGCGCAGGATGATCTCGGCTGGAATGAAAAAACAGTTTTCCACCCCTATTATGCTGATATCCCGGCTGTTAAAACAACTCCCGTTTCAGACAGAATAGTTGCCTCTGCTTATACCAACAGCGGCAAACTGATGCTGGCCGTTCTGAATGATACCGACAGAGAACAGACCGTCAAAGTGACTTTGGATCTGAAAAAACTGGGCGTCAGAAAGGGATTGACCGGCTGTGATATCTGGGAACCTGAAACAAAATATTCCCTGACGCCTCAACTGAACGTCGTCATGCCGCCCCGTGGTTTCCGGCTCATCAATTTTCTCCGCTGATGCCGGAGAAAATTGATTTTCCAGTGTTGCTTCTTACTGTTTGTAGTAAGGGTAGAATCTTGTAGTCGGCCAGGGTTTGCGGTTAACGGCTTTCAGGGCTGCAATAGAAAGTGTTTCCACGTTTCCGGCAAGGAAAAGAACGTTGACTTTACCATTGTGACGGGCTCTCAAACCATTGGTAACCATCGTTTCAGGTGTCCAGGCCGGATGCGATTCAAACATCGGGTTGCCGTTACTCTTCTCTCCGGGAACTGAAACCAGATAACCGTAACGTCTGCCGTCAACGATCATAACAAGTTTTGAGTGATCTTTAAACTGGTTCGTTTTCACCGCATAATCCGGCTTATCCTCTTTTCCGTAGGTTCCCGGACGCGTGTAATCCAGATACGGGATACCGCCGCTGCTGGTCATGGATGGACACAGACGCAATTTCAAAGCTGATCCCAGCGCAATATATTTACCCAATGGATAATCTGTTGAATCCTTATAACTTGAATTCGTGATGGAACTGGAGTCGATCCCCCAGAAACTTGTCATATTCATCGCATTTTTCACTGATGTTTTAGCTAAAAATTCGCTGTTGTCTGACGCATAAGAAATTTCCATCGTCCCCCATTGTTTCAAGTTGCTGACACAACTTGCCTGCCGCGCCGTTTCACGCGCTTTCTGCAAAGCAGGCATAAGCATTGCCGCAAGAATTGCAATAATTGCAATCACAACGAGCAGTTCTATGAGAGTAAAAAAACTGTTTGCAGACTGTGAAGAAATTTTCATAATATATATTCTCCTTTCAGACAAAAAGGTTTCTTTTCTTATTTAAGTATCAGAGTACCGAATTTTTCAGTGTTTGAAAACGCGCCGTAAGTGGGCTGCCAGCCGGTCTGTTCCCAGAAAAACTTTCCATCAGTTCCTTTCTTGCGGCGGTAATGGTTGCGCGAAAAGTTGATTTTGAAAGTTCCCCGTTTCATGGCAGGAGAAAACTTCAGCTCGGAAAGCGGAATTTTCACCTCACATGTCCAATCATTGCCGGAACGGTTTGTTTTGACAACAGCTTTTGATGTCCAACTTGAATCCAGTTTACCGCCTTTTTTCTTATGACCGTCAAACAGTCTGTCACCGGTGCCGAAAATATATTGATAATATTCTCCGGAATCGGAGGCTATGAAGCACTCCACACTGTCGCAGAACCACAAAGCAGGGTCACGTTTGCCCCATTTGTCATTCGGGAAAAGCACTTCACTGCCCTTGTCGGGATAAGCCTTGATTCCCAGATAGAGGAATTTATTATCGTGCATAACGCGCACCTCCGTTTTTGAAAGTGCGGCATAGACGGCAAAACTGTCAAGAAAGTTTCCGGCAACAACGCTGTTCTGCCACTCTTTTGCATTGATTTTTCCGTCGATCACCGGCACTTTTGCCGTTTTACGGACATTCAGAACAGACGGATTGAGTTTGACTTTCTGACTGAATTTGCGGCTGTTGTTTTCAAAGCCGGAATAAACTTTCAACATTCTGCCCAGACGCCAGGCATAAGGCTGCTGTTTGCCCGCCTTTTTGACCGCCTGACGCAGAAGATCCATCTGCTGTTTGACAAAACGGGGATTATACACATGCTGCCAGCAGACCCTGTGATCCCAGAAACGCCCGCCGTCTTTGTCTTTTACAAAAGATTTATCCCAGGCGTCCTCAAAGTTTTCATGGAATTTTCTCATTTCTTCAGCAGCAGGACCGAAAAATCCGTTGTAGAAACGTTCAAGTTCCTCTTCCATATCAAAGGGCGTATTCCACATCAGACGGGCGGAGAAATAAAATGCAGGCATATCGTATTCCCACTGTCCCCAGCCTTTTGCCGCGGTACCGTCGGCGGCACGTCCGGAAAGCTCAATAACGCCTCCGGCGATCCTGCTGCGCTTCATGGCACTCATCTCTTCAAGGTGGCGGCTGAAAATCACCGGTGCGCCCCAGGAACTGCGGTCATTGCGGACCAGCCAGTATTCCCAGACATAAAGTCTTGCCCCGGTGGGTTCCCAGAGGTCGAGAACCTTTTTGAGGGACTCCTTTTCATCCAATCCCGCCCGGGGGACCCAGCCGTGACAGAGAGTCACAGAAACATTCCCTGAAAGCGGAAACGAGGGCGGCAGCTTGTAACTTTCATAGGCACAGCAGTTGATGTATTTGCCGGGAAGTTTTGCAGAAACCTGTTTGGCAACTTCATTGACAAATCCCCAGACCATATCTGAACCGGAACCCAATTCTCCCCTTTCAGGCTTGTAAAGTTTCTGACAGTTGGCACAATTGCAGATGCATCCGGGGAAAACGTCGCCCGGCATGACGCGGAAGAAACTCTGCTGCGGATTTTTGCGGAAATATTCCAGAGCCTCTTTTACCGTGATTTTCAGGAGTTCGGGATTTGAGAAGCAGACATGCACCCCCATATCCTGACTGACACGGCGTTTGCCGTCTTTCTGCAATGCAAAAAGTTCAGGTTTATCAGCATACTTTTCGTACAGCCAGTAAAATCCGTGGTTGGCGATGGGCGAAAGAACCTTTCCGCCCAGCCGCAGACGGCGTTTCCAGACAGCCTGCTCCACACCGTTGATTTCGTCAGTGCGGGGGAAGGTACTGGTATAAAGTGTGCGGGTCGAAAAATAAGGCTGTCCGTTCTGATACAGACGGTTGATGACAATATCCTTGCAGGGCGGGATGACCATACCTTTATCGCCGGGCCAGTACCAGCGGACACCCAAATACTGTTCAAGAAAACCGTAAACCGCGTTGAGTGTTCCCAACGGAATACCGGCAAGAGAAAGATAATTGCTCTTTTTGACATTTTCACCATCTCCGCCGGAAAGGATGATATCTTTACCGACGCGCGCCATCACATAGTGTTCTTTGGGCAGCATGGCGGGCGCAACACCGTAACGCCGCGCAAGAGCCGTATCTCCGACATGGATGGCAGGGGTTTTCACCGGCTTATCATTGACGATCGGCACTTTTTTTCCGGTGGCAAGGAAGAAGTGATGACGCAGTTCCTGAGCTGCGATCACCGCAATATCGTTGGCTTTGGCAGGAACAACAATCGTGAACAGAGGTTTTCCATCCTTCACAAGGAACAGAGGGGTTTTGTTCAATCTCTGGGCGCGTCCTAAAGAGGCGCACTCTTCAAATGTGAACTTATCCTTATCCGTTGTCGTATAAACTTTGATATCATCAATGACGATGGCGCTGTTTTCTCTGCCGCCTGCTCCGAGCTGAAAGTTGATGTTATTGCTGCCCATCGTAGGTAAGTCCGGAATAAAATATGGCACTTCGCAATCGTACCAGACATTTTTGCGCGGCAAAGCAACTTTATCGTAACGGTGTCCCAGCGCACGCCATGTTTGACGTTCAAGAAGACGGAATCCCGCCAGCAGAGAATGGCTGCCGGAAAGACGTTTGGCTTTGAATTTCAATTTAACGGTTTTGCCTTTGAGGGCATCGCGCTCCTTTTTTGTAAAATAAAAAACCTGTCCGACATGGTTGCCCGTTGAGGGATATCTGCTGTCAAGCAGCAAAGCCGGGGATTTTTTTACAAACACATCTTTGGATTTGCGGTTTTCTTTAACTTTGGCAATCTCAGGTGTAAAGTCCCTGAAGAGAACATCCGCCCCGAAAAGCGCACTGCAAACCCCAAACAATACAAAACTCAACAATCGTTTTTTCATTTCAACCCCTTATCACTGTGTTGATAAAAATATTCGGTTCTAAGATAAATATAGCGTTTTTTATTAAAAAAACATTGACAACAGCGACAATAAGTTGTATATTTACGCCAAAATGCAATGAGGAAAAATTTTCATGCGTTATCATGCAAAATTCACAAACTATACGGTTCCGGCAGAACTGCCCGTTTATATTGAATTTGTAAGCAAAGGCAGACATCCGGAAAACCACATTCACGATCACAACTTTACAGAAATCGTGCTGATACTTTCAGGAGAAGGTCTGTACGAACTGGAAAATGTCAGGTGTAAAATAAAGGCGGGTGATCTTCTGATTGTGCCTCCGGGGTTGGCTCACGGTTACGATCAGACCGGAACGCTGGAACTTGTCAATTTAACTTATGAGGAGCAAAAACTTTATTTTCCGCTGCTGGATGCCTATGAATTGCCGCTTTTTGAATTGTTTTTCCCCTCCGGCGGCAGACGTTTGGAAACAGAACTGTTTACCAATCCGCTGCTGCATCTGACCGGAACAGAGGTTGAAATCACGGCAAAGAAACTGCTTCAATTAAGAAATCTTCTCCGTAATCCCGGACACGGCAACTGCTTTAAAGCCCAGGGGATCTTTATAGAGATCATCGCTTTTCTGGCAGAGAAGAAAAACGAAAAAGTCATCTCAAAATGGAATTTTCCGGGACTGGGTGCCGTTTTTGAATTGATGCACAAAAACTTCAACCGTCAAATCACAGTCGATGAACTTGCAACAGCAGCTTACACCTCAAAACGCACATTTCTGCGGCAGTTCAAAAAAGCAACAGGCGGTATTCCCCCCATGGAATATCTGCAGAATCTGCGTTTGCAGCACGCCGCAAAAATGCTTTATTCAACAGATTACTCCATCAGCGAAATCGCCATCATGTGCGGTTTCTGCGACAGCAGCCATTTTTCAAAATGTTTCACCCACCGTCACAGACAGTCTCCGAGAAGTTACCGCAAAAGCCGCACGCCGGTCAGCGGATAACTTCAAGCGCAAGATTCACGTTGCCGAAAGGCGCACTCACCTGAACACCCGCAACGCGGTCTCTGATTGCCGCAAGAGATTCTCTTGCAATGGCAATACCCTCCGCCCTCTGAGCATCACGGTCAGGTGCCGCCGCCATGCGCTTCATAATAGCGTCAGGCACAGTCACGCCCGGCACTTCATCATGCATAAACTGGGCGTTCCGGTAACTGGTCAGAGGCCAGACACCTGCAATAACGGGAATATTTGTATCAGCAATGGCATCCATGAAACGGAAAAGCACTTCAGGATCAAACACCGGCTGCGTGATGAGAAAATCAGCTCCCGCTGCAACTTTGGCACGGACTCTGTCACACTCACGGGCAAAATCCACCGCATTGGGGTCAGCTCCGACACCGATGACCACACCGGTCTGAGCGTTGAGTTTTTCGTGTCCGATATCAAATCCCCGGTTCATGTTGTACTGCATCTGAGTCAACCCCACGGAGTCAATATCAAATACCCCGGTACTGGCGGGATAATTGCCGAGTTTCGGCGGATCACCCGTAATAAAAAGCAGATTGCGGATTCCCGCACCGGCATATCCCAGGAGTTCAGCCTGAAGTCCGATCAGACTTTTATCGCGGCAGCAACAGTGGGGAATGGTCTCAATGCCCGCCTCACGTTCAATGAAAAGTGCCGCAACCAGCGGCGTAATGCGGGCGCTGGCACGCGGACCGTCGGGCAGATTGACGGCATCGACGCCCGCTTCAGCACAAAGTCTTGCGCCGGCAATGGTTTTAGCAAGATCAAAGCCCCGCGGCGGCGTGATTTCAACGGTGGTGATAAATTTTTTCGCCGCAAGTTTTGCCCCCAGTTTCGATCTTTTTTCAAGGTCGATCAGAGGAAGCAATTCCTCTTCTTCTGTAACAACGGTAACAGCCTGTCTCTTTTCAGCATCGGCAAGAGGTTTTACGCTTCTGACCAGTTCACGGATATGCTCCGGCGTGATACCGCAGCAGCCGCCGATGGCAGCAGCGCCCAGTTGAACGTAACGCCGGGCGTAGGTGCTGAAATATTCATCACTTGTCATATAAAGCATACGCCCGTCAACATTGCGCGGCGCTCCGGCATTGGGCTGGACGATGATGGGCAGTTTGATCTTTTGAGCAAGAAATTCCAGTTCAGCCAGCGTTGCTTCAGGACCGTTTCCGCAGTTGAGTCCGATTGCTGTCGGCGGATAATCTCCGTCAATGATTTTTTCCAGCAGCGGCAGACAGGCTTCAAGGCCGCCATCGCAGCCGTTGGCTGAAGCGTGAAGATCGGCGGCAAAACTCAAAACATAAGGCTTGGGCGCATAGAAAGAGATCGCCTCCGCCGCCGCTTCAAGATCCAGAACCGTTCTGATGGATTCAAAAAGGATGAAGTCACTATCCGTCAAACCTGAAATCTGCTGTTTGAGCAATTCTGTCCGCGTTCTGGTATCAGCGGGGGATTCGGGTTCACCCACGGGACCGGCACTTCCGGCAATCAGGGCCTTGCCGTCAGCGGCTTCACGGGCAACGGCAACACCGGCAGCATTGATGGCAACCGTCTGATCGGCAATGCCGAACTTGCCCAGACGCCGCGCATTGGCATTGAAAGTGTTGGTCGTGATGACCTCCGCGCCGGATTCAATATATTTTTTGTGAATGTCTGAAATGACATCAGGACGTGTGATATTCAGCTGTTCATAAGAAGCATTGACAAAGAAATTGCGCCTGTAAATTTCTGTTCCGATGGCACCATCAAAGATGACAAGCCCCTTTGAAAGAAGTTCCTGCAATGGATTTTTCATAATCTTTCACCGTATTATTTTTATTTAATCACGGAATAATATACACAATCGGCAGGGAAATACAATGCCTTAGAACAGAAAAAAACAAAAAAAATACAAAAATACACTTGAAGATAACTTCAATCAGGGGTATAGTATAAAAACAAAGTGGATCCATAGCTCAGTCGGTTAGAGCAGGTGACTCATAATCTCCGGGTCGGCGGTTCAAGTCCGTCTGGATCCACCATTTTTTTTGTAATTCTGCTTAACGGTGTTTTTCCTCATTCAAAATCCGGAGACGGCGGCAAATGAAATATTGCGTATTTTTGGGTATCCTCTTTCTGCTTTCTGTCTGCGGCTGCCGGAATCACATGAGAGAAATGGATATCAATGTCACGGACTATGAACGTAAAGTTCTGAGAAACCGTCCCTCTCTTCACGTCATTGAAGCAGATGAAAACAACTGTATTTTCCGTTTCAAACTCACGGTAAACAGGGAATCTGAAGTTAAAGAATATCAGGTTCTCAAAACGCTTTCCCGATACACACCCTGGACCGGCTGGAGAGAGTATTACGAAGTTCCGTTGGGATTGCTCCTCTTCCCCTTCGGTGTTGCCGGTCACGCCGTTAACATCGTTACTCTGGGAATGTATCCGTTCAACTGGTGTACAGCCGTGGACAATCTCAGCCTTTCAGCCTTGAATCCCGGACTGAATATTGAAAACCCGGACCGTTTTGAAGATGAAGTGCTGCACAGCCGCAAAACCCTGATTGACACCCGCATTGAAAATACAACTCATCCTGTGCGCAACACTCAGCTGAATATCAGAATGGGGCGCTCCGTCCGGACAATAACAACCGACAGTGACGGCTTTGCCGTATTTGAACTTTTATCTTCTTACGGCAACAGTCTTGCGCTCAAGACGCAGGAACGGGAATTCCAAATATTTGTCCCCGGCGTTTCAATTCCAGTCTATTCGCAAATCATTTCAAGAAACACCCGGGAACGGCTCAGCCGTGCTGCCGCTGCCATCAAAAAATACCGCAGGCAGCCGGACGGAAAAAAACTGTACCGGACAATCATGCTCCTTGAAAAACTTAAATTTTCAAAATTGTCCCACGCTCTTGAAAAACAGGAACTCAGTAAAAACGGCAAAAACTTCCAAAGAGCATTCTACCGTGAAGCTGCCGCGAAATGACGCCTGAAAATATTTCACTCGCCCTGGCTCTGTTTTCTGCGCCAGAGGCGGGGGGCAACTCCCGCCAGACGGGTAAATTCTTTTGAGAAATGAAACTGATTGCAGTACCCGAGATGGTCTGCGATTTCTTTGATCGAAAGATCATTCTGTCTCAGCAGTTCACACGCGGCATTAAAGCGGCACTCACGGCGATACTGTGCCGGAGTTACGCCGAGATGTTTATGAAACAAACGGTTGATCGTTCTTTCGCTTACTCGGAATTCCTCCGCCAGCGTTCTCAATTCAAATTCGCGGGAAAAATTGTTGCCGATATAACTTTGGATGAGTTTGAAAAGCAGAGGAGAACTTTCCTGCTGTTCAACAAATCCTGAAAGATACTGAAGAAGCTCCAGCGTTTTCCCCGTCAGAAACGGCAGATCGCCGGTATTTTGTTCCATTGATTCATAAATGGCATGAAAAATATCTTCCGGCACAGTTAAATCCGGTAATTTCAGCAGAGATATCCTGTCAAACCCCAGGGTATCAGCGACAGAAGGCAGATTGATACCATTGACAAAAAGAACATTTTTCCGGTAAACACATCCCTCAACGGTTTCAAAGCGGAAGGCTTTTCCCGGCGGAATGACAAGCACTTTATTTTTTTCAAGAATCACAGAACGGTTCTCATAACGGTAACGGATCTTTCCCTCCGGAATATATATTATCATCAGATGCACACCGTATTCCGTCCTGAACCAGTGACTTGTTGTCCTGCGGGCAAATTCAACAGCGTGCGGATAAAGCGGATAAGGCAGAATAACATTACCCCCGAGCGCCCGCTGCTCCACCATCACATCCGCAGCGGCAGAAGAGAAAAAACGCCCGGGCTTTTTCAGTGGGATACCATCTGATTTTTTCATTTTTCCTGTCAAAATATATATGATAATTGTCCGTTTTATATATAATATAATCTCTGTAAAAATTGTTTTCAAGTCTGTCAGGCTGTATATTAAGTACAAATAACAAACCATAAATGTTTTGACAGAAATAAATATTTTAACGGAGCAAAGAAAACTTATGAAAAGTCTATTTTCTGCGGTTTGGAATTACCACGGCACACTGTTTTCTGCGGGCGGCGCGTTTGTACGGATGAGTACGGATAAGTACGGAAGGGTACGGAGTCAGGCACCGCAGAATACGGTTGGTTTCGCCCAACAACAAAATACCCCGCTTTTCTTTGAAAGTGAAAGGGGGTTTGGGGGAAAGCGAAAACCTTCTTTTCTCGTGAAAAGAAAGTTTTCGCTGTCCCCCAATCTCTCCCCCTTTACTCTCATAGAGTTGCTGGTCGTGATTGCCATCATCGCCATTCTTGCAGCAATGCTCATGCCGGCGCTGCAGCAGGCACGGGAAAAGGGCAAATCAGCCAACTGCCTCAGCAATTTGAAAAATATCAATCTGTCATTTCAGATGTATATATCTTCATACAGGGTTTTCCCGAACACCTACCGTCTGGCGACAAATTCCAGCAGTTGGGTTTACTGTCTGAACGGCAGTACCGATCTGCCAAAAGAAAAAGAAAAACAGTGGTTCTGTCCCGGCAGCAACTACCAACTGCAAAGCGGTGTTTCTGAATCCGACAAACTTCTGGCAACCGTCAAACGCAATTATACCACAGCGGATGATTTGTGCAAAGAGTCTCCGGTACAGATCCACCGTCCGTCCAAACTTCCCATTGCACTTGATGCAAGCGACAAACAAACGGACTGGTCCATCAACGGCTGGGAAACGACCAAAATACAGATGGGGTACCGGCACAACTCCAGATGCAACGTACTGTACTTTGACGGACACACAGGCGATGAACATCAGGACCGCTGGACGGATTTCAACAAGGAATTCCGTTCCGCAAATTACAACGCAAGACCATAAGGGACTTTTTTGATGTTGAAATATATTCTGCTCCTCTTTCTTGCCTTTTCAAGTGTATCGGCAACGGAACTCCGCTTGCTGCCGACACCCAAAAAACTCAAATCAAGCGGTTATTTTACTGTTAAAGATCCCTGTTTCACACTCCGCACAAACGGAAAGATCCTGTCTCCGGCACAGGAAAAACTTTTTACCGACACCTTGTATGCCCGTCTGGGATGGAAAAAAAGCAACAGGAAAAGTTTTGAAATCATTTTGACAAAATCAGACTTCAAAAACAAATCAAACGAGTATTACGAACTGGATATCACGCCGCGGTATATCCGGATATCCGCCGGAACACTTGATGGGCTTTTCAGAGGTATTTCACGCTTTCTTTCGTTGACAGCAACACAGGCTGTACGAATTGAAGACAATAAAATCATTCTGCCGGAGTTGAGCATAAAAGATCATCCTGACAACAAAGAACGTATTTTTCAAATCAATCTGCGTCAGGTCTATGCCCATACACCCAAAAAACAAATGCTTGAAACGGCATTTTTTCTGATCGACCGTGCTGCGGAAATGCAGTTCAATCATGTCATGCTTATGATCGGCGGCAGTATGAAACTTGACGGACACCCCGAAATCAATCCTTACGGTCCGGTTTGGAGCAAAGAAGAGATCCGTCAACTGGTCAAAAGAGTTCACGACAGGGGTATGAAATGCGGTCCTTTGATCAACTCCATCGGACACGCTTCAGCGGCTCCCTGCATCTGCCCTATTTATGATAAAACGGGTAAAAAAGTCATTGGAATTGATGTGACAAATCCGGCATTTGACAAACTCTTTTTCCGCTATATTGATGAACTTGCGGCTCTTTTCCCCGGTGCGGAATACTTCGGCATCGGCACAGATGAGTTTCACAAAGTGATGAAAGAAATTGAAAAAAGAAGCGGTAAAAAGTGTGAAGAATATTATCCGGAATACGTCAACAAAGTCAACCGCCATCTGAAAAAGAAAGGACTGAAAACCATGATTTATCATGACATGCTCGGTCCCGGCGGCAGATACAAATGGCCCGTTGAAACGCTCAACGGTCCCAAAGGCGCAATGGATATGCTGCAAAAATTTGATAAAGATGTCATTGCCGGTTACTGGAATTATTTTCACGCGTATGATTACCCCTTTGTCAAAGATTTGAAAAAGGCGGGACTTTCCATCTGGTTCACCGGATGGTACGGAGAACACTGTCTGGGGGCATTGTACCGTCTGGGCAATAAGCATCAGGCGCCGCTGTTCACGACCCACTGGTCGGCAATTCCGGCAAAAAATGAATTTGTCCACGGTTCGGAGTTTTCATGGAATGTCAACTCAAAACTCACTCAGGACGACTTCAACGACTTGAACAATCTGTTATTTTACGGCAGAATGACCCATGTCCATCCCCAAGCAATGGAGCAAGTTCCCCTGACCGGCGGCATTCCGCTTTTTGAGAAACAAAAAAAGCAGCTTGAAAAACATTTCAAGGGTTCTGTTGCCCGTTCATACGGCTTGAAACTTGATTTTTCCGCCGCACGGAGTTTCGGAAAAATAAAAAAACTTAAAACGTATCCCCTTGACAGCGTGGCGCAGCTCCATAAAGAGGGAAAACTTAAAAACTGCGTTTTGTATACTTCAAACAGCTTTGTTCAGAGAGTACCGGGGGCAAAGTCAGGTGTCAATGAAGAAAGAAACAGACAGAAAACTGTTTTTTACACTTCCGCTTTCGGCAAAAGCACCAATACCAACAATCGCGGCGTGGAGTTTTCTGTGGATAAAAACGGCAGGATCCTTGAACTTTCGGGAAACTGTTACGGCAGAAGCGGCGATGAAAAAGGCAATATGACGATTCCCCGCGGCGGCATGGTGGTTTCATGGAACGAAGCGCAACCCTGTTTCTTTTTCCGCAGCAACACCTTTTATCAGAGATTGCAGAAAGGCGATCAATTATTCCTTGCCCGGCGCAGTTCAAGAGCCATGACAAAAAATGTTATTTCCGGAAAACTCAAAACACCCCGCAGCAATGCCGTCCTCTGGCTGACTGCGGCGGCACCTGCGGAACCGGCAAGACTGCTCAAAGTCACCTTCTTTTTGAACAATGGCAAAAAGCGGGAAATGATCATCAACGGAAACGATTTTATCGCGGCTCCGAATACTTTGCTGAAACGACCTGTCTTCAACACTTATCTGCCCTTTGCCATGCAGGGAAAACTCTTCCCCGTTCTGGCGGTGGAGTTCAACACCGGCGGCAGAGAAAAGATTTCAAGAGTATCCGTTCAGGCAGCAACTTCTGCGCTTGAGTGCGGCGCAAGTGTTCTCGGCGTGACCGCCTTTGACGTAAAGAGGTGAAATGATGTTTGAAGATATGACATTTTCTCAGCAGGGCATTGCCGTTTATCACGGCATTGAAGTATCCTGGTGTCTTGCGGCTGCCGCCTCTTTGGATGAAAAACTCTTGTTGATCTTGCCTGAAAACATGACCTCTTTTCATCTTGAAAAATCGGAAAATATCCGTGCCGTCTGGCAGGGACATCCGCAAATGGGTAAAGATTTTCAGGTTGAAGTTATCTGGAAAAAAGATGACGATACACAACTTTATTCCGGAAAACTCTCCTGGCGGAACAACTCTTCAAACCTTGCCGTTGAAGAAATCCGCTTTCCCGCCCTGTCTGCAACACTTGATGAAGACAGCCGTTTTCTCAAACCGGATAATCTCGGAGAACTGGTTACCATGCGTTACGCAAAAATCAAAGCAAAACGCAGTTTTTATGCCTCAATGCAGTGGACCGCCATCTTTCCCGCCGGAAAAAATTACGGATTCTATCTGGACTGCCGCGACAGTCAGCACTTCATCAAACAATATGACTATCAGTATTCAGACGGTATATTCACCCACAGTCCGGTCTTTTATGTTCCATTGCTGACTGAAAACACTTCTGAATTTACCCTGCCCTACTGCTGCACATTCGGCAGATTTGAGGGTTTCTGGTATGAAGCGGCACAAATTTACAGATCCTGGGCTTTAAAACAGGATTGGTACATCAACTGTCTGCCGGTCAGAGAGCAGTTGTACGATACAGCCATGTGGGTCTGGAACCGCGGCACTCCTGAAGAGGTCATTCCGCCCGCAGAAAGACTGCGCAAAGATACCGGTGTTCCCATTGCCCTTGACTGGTACTGGTGGCACAGCAATCCCTATGACACGGATTATCCGGATTTCTGGCCGCCCCGTAACGGCGAAGAAACTTTCAAAGAAAATATCAGATATCTGAATGAACAGAACATCTTTGTTCAAGTCTACACCAACGGCATGACATGGGATATAGACACCGCAAGTTTTGAACACAATAACGGCAGAGATTGTCTGCAAATCAACCGCGACAACTCTCCGACGGCAATGATGTTCAATCCCTACACCCGTCACCGTCTGGCGATCATGTGCGGAGAAGCGCCGGGATATCACAAAAAAATGCAGTTTCTTGCAGATAAACTTGCCGACAGCGGATTGCCCGCGCTTTATCTTGATATGATCGGCAGTTACGCCTTTTCACCCTGCCGCAATAAAGCGCACCGTCACGCCCCGGGCGGAGGCACTTATCAGAAAGAGGGATATTATGCCTATGTGCAGGAAATCCGCCGCCGTCATCCGGATTTGATCCTTTCCACAGAATACGCAAGTGAGATGATTGATTTGTTTGAGTCCTTCATTATGCTTGACAGCAGTCTTGAACGCTGTTACGGTTCAGAAGAGATGGAAGCAGTACCGGCTTTTCAGGCCGTTTATCACGAATCCGGAACGACCATTTTCGGCAGTTATGCCATTCCCGACGGCATCCCGCCCTGGGACCCCCGTTGGCCTGACAAAGACAGATGGCAGTTTGAAGAAGACTGGCACAGGCAGTTTGAACATCAGTTCTTCATTGAACTGGCACGCTGTATCATCTGGGGTATCCAGCCCTGTGTCTGCAATTTGAAACTTGCTCACGCAGAAGATCCGGAATTTGCCGATGAATACAGTTTTATCCTCAAAACAGCGCAATTCTACCATGCCAACAGGGAAATCCTTGCCGGAGCAAGACTTCTTTCTCCTGAAGGATTTGAGTGTGAATACATCCCGGTCAAATTCATGAAACGGGGCATATTCACCCTGAGAGAAGATATGAATATTATTACCCGCAAACAGCCTGCTGTCCTGCACAGTTTCTGGCAGGATGCCGACGGGAAAAAGATATTGATTGCCGCCAATTACACCCGGCAGGAACGCGTCTTCAAATACCGCACTTCAAACGGAGCATACCGCAACGGACACATCCCCCCCCTGTCTTTTGCAAGAATCTCTCTTGACAAAGAGTGCTGATCCGTGTATGTTAAAAAAAGTTTTTATCAGGAGTTTTGATCTATGAGTACTGCAAGCAAAGCCGCCGCGGCGGATTTTATAAAAAATGAAACCCAGTTTCATCTGGGATTTCTGCCCACTGAACAATCCCATCCCCGTTCCGTTGATCTTGAAAAAAATTTCAGGCAGTCAACCGTTGCAGGCGTAAAAACGCTTCAGGACATCGACCGTGATGTATTGGTCATGGCTCAAAAAGTTCTCAAGTCCCGGGAATTTGAAAAGTTTGTCAACACGGCAAAAGAAACCCTTTCCAACGGCGGACGCATGATTTTTTCGGGCTGCGGCGCAACCGGACGTCTTGCCATTCTTCTGGAATCCATGTGGCGTGATGCCGCTTCAAGAATCGAAAAACTTTCTCCCTTTGCCGACAATGCCGCAAGTATCATGACAGGCGGAGATTATGCCCTTGTCCGTGCTGTTGAATTTTTTGAAGACTATCCGCAATTCGGCAGAAAACAGGTTGAAGAACTTGCCGTAACTGACAAAGATATGCTCATTGCCATCACCGAGGGCGGAGAAACCAGTTCTGTTCTGGGAACGCTCGCTGAAGCCGTTGAACGCGGTGCCGGAGGTTTTCTGCTTTTCAACAATCCCGCAGATATTCTGGCAGAAAAACTTGAACGCTCCCGCAACGCAATCACTGATCCGCGCGTCACCGTCCTTGACTTGACCTGCGGTCCCATGGCTCTGGCAGGCTCCACCCGCATGCAGGCGACGACCTCTGAGCAGCTCATTGCCGGAAGCATGCTTGAAACGCTCGCCTGCTCCATCTGCGGACTGCCCCTGCCCGATTTTGCCGCCGGATTTGCCCATCTGTTGGATGAGTTGGATAAATCCGCTGAAAATATCGCCAACTTCGTTGACCTTGAAAGCGCCTGTTATTCCTCCGGCGGCAGAATCACCTATTACGCAGACTGTTATCTGCTGGATATCTTTACTGATACCGCTGAACGGACACCGACTTTCATGCTTACTCCTTTCAAAAAGATTGATGATGAAGACGCCCCCGAACCCTGGGCTCTGGCAAAAAGTCTCTGTTATACCGCCGATGAAATCTGGCAGAAGTCCTTCAAACGCGCTCCCCGCTGTCTCAACTGGAACGCTCAGGACTATATTGCCATGAACGGTACAGAAAAAATGATTGCCAACCCGCCGCAGATATCCTTTGATGACATGCTTCAGTTTGATGTCGGATGTGAAATCAATCTTGACCGCTGCAGCAATCCCTCCGACACCGCCGTTCTCGTTGCCTGGGAAAATGAAATCGCCGCTCAGGAATTTGAACAGCTCACCTTCCCCTATCCGGGCAGAGCCAAAGTCGTCTTCTCCTTTGATATCCCCGAAACACCCCTGCTGCTCATGCGCCATCTGGCAGTTAAACTCTTTTTCAACACCCTTTCAACCGGAACCATGGTCAAAATGGGCAGAGTCTCCGGCAACTGGATGAGTTTCGTGGATACCACCAACAAAAAACTTATCGACCGCGCCGTCCGCCTGATCTCCGAACTGGGAAAAATGGACTACCAATCCGCCTGCGAACTGCTCTTTGAAGCCAAAGAACAACAACTCAAACTCCCCCTTTCCCAACGCGAAAGCCCCGTCCAAATGGTCCTCAAAAAACTCCCGCGTTGTTTTTAAGGGTGTGGGAGTCGGGGGGAAGAGAAAAACTTTTTTTCACGAGAAAAAAAGTTTTTCTCTTCCCCCCGAGCCCCCCAACTCTTTTCAAAAAAAGCGGAGTATTTGTTGATGGTATGCTGTGCCGCAGAGCGGTATTGGGTTGCGGGGTATTATTTTTTTGCAGGGTATTTGTTGATGGTATGCTGTGCCGCAGGGCGATATTGGGTTGCGGGGTATCATTTTTGTGCAGAGTATTTGTCTGTGATAGTGTCTTAAAAGTCAAGCCGTTTTTTGAACTTTTCCTGAAAATAATTCCGGACTGTATTTCCGATCAGCCGCTATCATAGCTCTTAAAATAGTCATCATTTTCCTCATGCAAGCACATT
>SUVX01000095.1 GCA_015061725.1 Lentisphaerota bacterium | reverse complement strand
GAAGCCTACTATGCGACTTCGTTGTTATTGGATTAACATAAATCCGTTTTTATCAAGAGGCAAACCATTTTTTTGTTTTCAGACATAAAAAATGAGAGACCTCTTGTGTCTCTCATAATATCTTGAAAAGGGTTTCCGCCTTTGCACAAGGCTACGGCGGACAAGGGGGGAGAAAATATACCGAAGCCGACGTTTCGGCTTCTTTTCTCGTGAAAAGAAGTTTTCCCCTTCCCCAAGAACCATCTACCCTTGTCGGGAACCGAGCCAAACAAAAAACGCCCGGTGACGGACGTTTCATGCGGAAAAGATTGCTTTCTGTTATGCGCGGGAGAGCTGATGTTTGATTTGTGCAACTGCACGGCGCATGGAGTCATCCTTGTCGCACAGCTGCGGAACTTTTTTCTCAGCGTAGAGAATCGTGGCGTGATTTTTGCCGAAAGCCGCACCGATCTCGTTGGAGGAGCATTTGGTCAATTCGCGGCAGAGATACATGGCAACCATACGCGGTTCAGCAATGTTTTTATTGCGTTTTTCACCGAGCAGATCTGCGATGGAAATGCCGAAGTGAGAAGCAACGGTTCTCTGAATAAGTTCGAGAGAAATGTTTCTTTCGGCAATTTCCTGTTCAATCTGAGCATGGAGCAGCTCTTCAGCGCGTTCAACGGTAATTTCAGAACCTGAAAGCGAAGAGTAAGTCGTCAGGCGCAGGAAAGCACCTTTCAGACGGCGGACACTTGAAGAGATGTTCTGAGCGAGAAAATCCAGCAATCCGTCATTGAGTTTGGTTTTGGTGAGGGCTTCATTTCTCCACATACGGAGCATGGCAAGACGTGCATCCAACTCGGGCATGCACAGTTCGCAGACCATGCCGGATTCAAACCGGGTGGTCAAACGTTTGTCAATATCCGCAATTTCGCAGGGCTGACGGTCACTGGTCATAATAATTTGCTTCTGCTGATGGATAAGAACGTTGAAGACGTTGAAAAATTCTTCCTGAAGCTGCGTTCTTTTGGCAAGCCGGTGAATATCGTCGATCAGCAGCACATCAACATCGCGCATGGCAGAACGGAAATCCGCCAGATTTTTGTGCTGAGTCAGCAAATCGTAGAAGTCGTTGACCAATTCATCACAGGTAGTACTTCTGATGCGGACTCCGGGAGATTCGGTGCGGATGAAAGAGGCCACAGCCTGAAGCAGATGGGTCTTGCCGATACCGTTGGTTCCATAGAGGAACAACGGATTGTAAAGCACACCCGGCTTTTCTGCGGCGGCTTTAGCGGCCATGAACGCAATGCGGTTCTCTTCACCCACAACAAAGTTGCTGAACGTGTGTTCATAAGAACTGTTCATTCGGGGACGGGCTCCGGAAGCGGAGGAACCGGCGGGGTCGCCCACGCGGGGCTTGACCTTTTCAACGGCTTTGGGGGGCTCGGGAACAACAACTGCTTCATGCCCTGCTTCAAAGGTATAAGCGTAATCAACGCCGTCAATGCCGGCAAGGGACTGCAGAATCAGATCGCCGAACTGAGCCTTGACGAATTCTCCGAAAAAGTCATCCGGAACGCCGAGCGTCAATTCGTTGTCTGTGCAGCACAAAGGAACCAGACGGCAGACGAACTGCGCATAGCAGGTTTCGTTGATCCGCCGCAGGCGTTCAGAGGCTGTTGCCCAGATTGCTGTCACATCCATACTCATTTCAAACTGTCTGATCTTTCTCTTGTATTTAACGAAAAAACATCCCCGAACCGTCTTCTTTCTGCTCTCAGCTTGCGGACCGTAAAAGCGGACCGGAGAGCCGGAAGACAGCTGCGTTGATATTATGTATTTAATTTTAACTGTCGTTTCATCCTGATAAAAACGGCGCAAGTTATTAACACTTTTGCAGAAGTTGTCAATACGGATTGAAATTCATCACGGAACGACCGGTTCCGGCGCCACGGGCAACTTGATTTTTACGCTGCCGGACTTTGTGAAAATCCGTACTTTTGAGCATAAAACTGCCTGCCGCAGGCTTTTCAAACGCTCTTCTTATTGTCATTTTTGCGTAACTTGGCAACTTCTTGCAGTATTTCAGGAAGTTACAACAAAAAAGCGTTTGTTGTTCACAACTTATTAACAACTTATTAACAACCTGCTCCCATCTTTCCGGGATGCAACGTTACCAAACATACCCCTGTTTTGGCAAATTTTCAAACGATTTCTTTAAAGAATTTGTAAAAAATCTTTCAAAATACAAAACTTTTTGACCTGCACCAAAAGGCAGATTTTTCAAGTGAAAATTGCCAATTGGTAAAGTTTTTTATTGATTCTTCAATTTCATACCGTCTTTGAAAGCGTATCCGGCGATGTCGCCGAGCTTGCGGTAAGTGTGATGAACGGGGTCGAAACAGATAACTTCCATTTTGTCGGGAGATATCTTTCCGTCATCGTCAAGGACAGCTTCATCGGCACTGACATTGAGGATTTCTCCGACGGTGCATCCGGTTTTGTCATCGTAACTAATCAAGCGGCATTCAAGGGTCATCGGCAGTTCGGGAATGACGGGAGCATCGGCAAATTCAGCTTTGACGGCGGTAAATCCGGCTTTGGTCAATTTATCGGGAACGTTTCTGCCGGAAGTGATTCCAACATAGTCACAGGCGGCGACGTGAGAAGCATCGGCAATGCTGACGGTAAAATATTTGCGCTGTTGAAGATTCTTTGCGGTTTTGTGACCGGGATCAATGCAGACGGCGATCTGATTGGTATCGTGGATTCCGCCCCAGGCGGCATTCATAATGTTGGGGACATCATTTTCATCATAAGTAGCAATCATCAGAACCGGCATGGGATAAAGCCAGGTTTGCACACCGAAATTTTTACGCATAAAAAAATCCTTTCTTTCAAAATATTTATCATCTGTCAAACTGCAACCAACGGGGGCAGCCATACCTTGCTTTGGGGGAAAAGTGATTTCCACATCCTCAAAGCTTGATCCATTCGCCGTTACCGGAGGCGCTGCGGCAGATGGCGAAGCAGGCTTTATGGGAGTTGACGGCGGATGCAACGTTGTGTTCGGAGTCGCGGTCTTCTTTCAGACAGGAAATGAAGTGATCCACAATCTGAGGGAAGGGGTGACCGTAGACATCGCCGGTTTTTTTGACGCCGGTATCTATCTTGAAGAACTCTTTCTGCTCTTTGAAGCGGCGCAGATAGAATTGGTCGTTGAGGATGGTGCCGTCTTCGCCGATGATGTGGGTATTGGCGGTGTAGGGCACAAATCCGGTAAGTGAACACGAGAATACCCCTTTTGCGCCGTTGGCGAATTGGACTTGAGCTGTTTCAACGGGGGGATAATCGTACCAGTCGCCGACTTGCAGAGCGTCTCCGCGGACGGCGGAGATGGGGGAGCCAAGAAGAAACGAGGCAAGATCAACGGAGTGACATCCGCCGAGGACGAAGGCACCGCCGGAACGTTTGCCTTCGCGCATCCAGCCGCCGCGGTCGCGTCCGAACCAGTAGTCAACATTGGCGAGCAGGACTTGTCCGAGTTCGCCCTCTGCAATCAGACGCTTCTGCATCAAACTCAAGGGATTGAAACGCAAGACCAGTCCCATGACGGTTTTGGTTTTGTATTCAGAAATAACAGCAGTCAGACGGTCAAGCTGTTCTTCAGAGACGGCGGCGGGCTTTTCCAGAAAAATCTGCTTGCCGGCTTTGGCGGCGAGGATGGCTTCTTCTGCGTGAAGATCGTTGGGGGTGCAGATGGAAACCACATCAACTCTGCTGTCGGAGAGGATTTCTTCAAAAGAATTGTAAATGGTGATATTATTCAATCCGAATTCAGCGACTTTAGCCAGTGCGCTTTCTTTTCTTCTGCTGCCGAGACCGATAAATTCGCAATCTTTGTTTTTCAAATAGGCGGCGATGTGTCCGCTTGCCACCCAGCCGCAGCCCCAGAGGGCGCAGCCGTATTTTCCGTTATGCATAATATTTTTCCTTCATGTTTATTGGCTGTGCGGAGTTATTCCGCTTTGAGCCATTTGTCCAGGAAGTCGTATCCTTTTTGCAGGACGTCTTCAGGCGGACGGTGTCCGGTGGCGTGATTGTAAATGATTCTCCGTTCATCGACGGGTGCATAACCGGGAGCCTGTTCCATCAATTGACGGCTTTCATCGTTGTCGTACTCTCCGGCAATCAGACAGAAGGGCTTTCCACCTGAGGCACCCAGGAGAGACGCGTGATCCATGCCGAGCTGTTTCAACAACTCAACTTTTTCTCCCCAGTACCAGATATCTTTCCAGTTGGTGTTGTCCCAGCAGAAACCGAAGTCGCTGGCGAGGATAACTTTTATGCGCGGATCAAGACAGCCTGAATAAAACGCCATCTTTCCGCCCAGAGAGTGACCGGCAATACCGATGCGGTTTGAATCAACACGGGCGTCTTCACACAGAACATCAATCAGAAGTTCCGTATCGGCAATCAGTTTGCCCATACCTGTCCATGAGGGATGATCCTGCGTGACGGCAGTTCCGGCATCGCGCCAGCGGTAAAAATCCTCTTTGTCGCGGTCGGACTTCAAATAAGTCAGATGATAGGAATCTGCGGATATGCAGGCGTAACCTCTGCGGGCAAGATCGCGCATCATCGTAACTCCGATGTACCTTTCAAGGCTCTCTCCTGTTTCCGGATCAAAGCCCAGCATTTTTTCGGGCGCGTAGAACGGAACGACGACTGCGGGGAGTTTTCCGGTAAAGTTTTTGGGAAAAACCATCATCGTCCGCTGAAAAGTTCCCGGTCCGTTTGCCTGAAGATAAAGTTCGGCATCAAAATCTTCAAAACAGTATTTTTTGATCTGTTTGAAGGATTTTTCAAAAGTGTAATCCCCGGGAGTGCCGATTTGTTTGAGCCATTTTGCCTTGCTTGTGATACCGGCTGATTCGAGCGTTCGGGCGACTTTTTCCGCGAAAAAGACCTGTCCGGCAACGTTCAAGTGAACACCGTCGGGAAAAATCAGTTCGTGTCTGCGGGGATAAATCTCTTTGTAGAGGTCCAGCAGGGGATAGCCGTTTTCAGCGGCGAAATCACGGACAATCTGCCGCTGTGGATGCAGTTCCTCATCGACTTTTCCGCCGGGAACGCGGGGGAAGTACTGGTGCTGTTCGCTGATGATGGGTGGAAATGTTATCATTACCACCTGGCATTTTGCGGGAAGTCCGGCTTTGAATTTTTCAAGCAGAGAACGGAATTCCTGATCGGAAACTCTTCTTGCTTTTCTTTCGGGCGCAGGGTCGTGGTTGTTGCCGCCGAACTCCAGAAGAACGACGTCCGGATTGCGGGAGAGAACATCTCTTTCAAATCTTGCCATCGCTTCGCGGGCGGAGTTGCCGCCGACACCGGCATTGAAAAATTCAAAATCCCCGCCCAGTTTTTTACTGAGCAGGGTGAGCCAGTTCTGCTCCGGCGTGATACCGCCGGCGCGTCCTTCGGTAATGGAGTCACCGAATGCAACGATTCTCATAAATTATTCAACTTTCAGAGTCAGATTTTTAACTTCGGTAACAGCATCTTTCTGTCCGAGGTTGACGAAAATAATCATGCGGACTTTGGCAGTTCCGAGCGGGAATTTCGTGTAGGTGTAGCCGTGAGTTTTAAGGATGCCTGCGGCAGAACCCTTGTAGGTTTTCCAGTCTTTGCCGATACGGACGGCGGGGGCGGCGGGATACATGGCTCCGCCGAGACCGTGCTGACGGACACGGGTTCCTTTTTTGAGAGCAATGCGGATGGGCTGGGCAAAGGTGACTTTCCAGTCATCACCCTCTTTGACCATCGCAGCAGAGGTGCTGTGGATCACGCCGAAGTTGGGAAGATCTTTCAACGAGGGATCGGTGTGGATGGCAAAACGGTATCCTTTTCTCCATTTTGAAGCATCCTTGACCCGGATTTCTTTTGCGCCGAATGCAACATCTGCAGTCAGTTCGGTGTCCGTTCCGGGGATGATCTGGGTGTTGGGCATGAGGATGTCTCTGTTCTTGGCTGTCATCGGCTGGAAACCGAAGAAGATCACCGCAGGGGTTTTGCCGGCAACCTGACGGAAATCACCGCTGACGGTATATTTTTTTGCCGGATCAAAATCAAAAACTTTGGTGCTGTAAGAAGCACAGCTGCCCTTGAAAGTGAGAACGCCCTTGTCATCCGCAGTGATATTTCTTGCGGGCGTGATCTGAGCGGGCTGAGTGATTGAGAGTGTTTCTGCCGCAAGAAGTCCGGCAGCCAGTACTGAGGCAATTGTCATAAACTTTTTCATTTTAACTCCTTTAAAATTTTTTATAAGTGTCGGGGCTATACTTTAAATATATCCGTTCTGCCTGATATTGCAAGGGCGGAAAGTATGCTTTTACTTGATGTACCCATGTTTTTTCAGGCATTTTTCAACTTCTTCAGCAAAGAAAGTGTGTCCGGCGGGGGAAAGATGAACACCGTCACGCAGGACCAGTTTGTACCTCTGAGGATAGATCAGCTTGTACAAATCCAGCAGGGGATAACCGTTTTTCTTTGCAAAGTCCCGGACGATTTGGCGTTGGCTCTGAAGTTCGATATCCACTTTTCCGCCGGGAACATGCTTGTAATAAACATGCTGTTCGTCAATGATGGGCGGAAAGGTTATCATCACAACTTTGCAGTTGGCGGGCAGGCCGGCTTTGAACTTTGCAAGATGGGCTTTGAATTCCTTGTCCGGCACCCGTCTGTCACGGCGTATGGGCGAGTGATTGTTGCCGCCGAACTCCAGCAGAATGATATCCGGATTGCAGGCAAGCACATCTTTTTCATATCTTCTCATCGCTTCTCTTGCGGAGTTGCCGCCGACACCGGCATTGAAAAGTTTGTATTGCGGACCGATTTTTCTGCCGAGTTTCAACAGCCAGTTGTCTTCGGGGGTGACACCGGTTTTTCCCTCGGTGATGGAGTCGCCGAATGCAACGATGTTAAGTTTCCTTTTTTCCTGAGAAGAAAAGATTTTAATATCCTTTTTATTGGGAAGAATGATTCTTTCAGGTTCATCAGGATAATTTACTTCAAATGTCTCTCCGGTTTTCAGCTCCGGGATAATCAGATTTTTTATGTACCCGTAAAAGGCGATCTTGACGGAGCGTTTGGCTGCGCAGCTTGCGGCGCAGAAACGCAGTTTGTATCCGTCTTTTGTTTTGATGGCGGCAACTGCTGTTTCATCCAGCAGCGCATTCATCTGTGTCATCTGCGGGAAGACAAGGAGTTTGTAAATGTGCAGAATACTTTCTCCCTTTTTGAGGGTGCGTTTGCCGAGAATCGCCTCAAAGGTGTTGAATGTTGTTGCACCGTGAACGTAGAATCTGCCGTCGGGATACATCGCTCTTTTATCCCACGTTACGGCAAGAACGGTATCAGAAGAGTCAACCTTTGCCGCAATCCAGTCTGCGCCTGCCGGATGAAAGTTGTTGCCCAGTTTGAATTCCCTTTTAATGCCGTCCGCCAGAGGAACCTGCGGTGAAAACGGATGTTTCGGGAGCAGATTCAGCCAGAGATTGTAAGCATAGGGTTTGACGCCGGTGTTTGTGAACTTTGCCTTGATATCGATCACAGTCGAGCCCGGACGGAGCGTGACTTCACGGTGCAGACTCAACGGGGTGTTGCCGTAGGATTTTGAAGAAAAAACGATTTTATTTCTGCTTTTTGACTCCAGTTTGACCGGCAGATCCAGCGGCGCAACCGGTACGCGCCACAAAAGTTCGCGGAAACCGTACACATTGCAGTCACGCGGCGCAAAAAGAGGATTGCCCGAAAGAACTCTGCGTTCAAAACGCTCCAACAGTTCAACGCCGTTGATTTTCAAATTGGTCATTCTGCCCATGGAGCCGGGGGCAAAAGCCGCTTCAAGATAACCGTTTGACAGAGAAACCGTTTCCGGAAGTGTAACGGCAACAGACGGATTTTTGCGGATGATGCGCGCTTTTTCTGTCGTGGAACAGCCGGCAATAAGAAGCAGAGCAAGGAGTGAGCTTGAAAGTTTTTTCATTTGGTCTGCTCCTGTTCAAAACACCGCACATAGGGCATTGGATAGTTGATGAAATCAAAGAGTTTTTTCATGACTGCACCGCCGTAGGGTTCTTTGACAAACCAGGGGAATTTGCGGTCCATTGCGTAATTGAGTTCACGCATAAGTGCGCGCGCTTCTTCAGCATTCTTTGCCTTGAAAAACAACTCTTTGCCCTTGATCGTCACCGGCGTTCCTTTGACGTCGGGACGGACGGCAATACGGATATTGGCTTCGCTGCCTGAAACTTTAAGTTTGAGGAAGTTGAAGTATCCTTTGAGTTCCTCTGCGGCTTTTTTCTCTGCGGCGTTGGGATTTTTGGGCAGATAAATGCGGCTCTTGAGCCAGGGGAACTCTGCCAGCTGAGCGTAAGTTACAGCGAAATTCTTTGAACGGTAAGTGATGTTGATTTCAGCGTTTGCGGGAATGATACCCGTGTGTTTTCTGCCGTTGACTTTGATTTCAGGCGTGTAATTGAGGATACGGCGCGGCGTTATTTTGGCCTTGAACGCGCGGGCGTTATCCAGTTTGACTTTGAATTGGATGGTGTTGAGATCTTTCTTTGAAGTGACAACCGCCTTGACGCCGTCGGGCGCATTGTCAAGAGAGATGACTGCTTCAAAAAGGGCGGGAACTCTTGAGGGAAGAGTATCTTTGAAAACCGTATCAGGCGCATTGTACTGCTGAACGAGTGAGGAACGGTCACGCATTTTACGGGCGAAGAAGTTGATACCCCCGAGATAAGAGTTATCCGCTTTGAATGTAAGAGGCATGGGTTCTTCCCAGGGATTGCCGAAAAAGAGAATGGTATCGGCACCGCGTCCGAATCTGGAACGGTAGAGGAATTTGCCCTTGCTGTCGTATTCCACGGGGCAGAGAGCCTGCCAGCCCAGACGGATACACTCCAGCAGTTCAGGCTGAACGTAAATTGAGCGCGGATTGCCGTCTCTTGTGGTGTAACACTGGGTGAAACCGTATTCAAAATCGGTGAAAACCACATGATCCGCAAGTTTCATAAAGGCGGTCATGAATTGTTCTCTTGTCATGTTGCGCCAGCCGGGAATGGTCTGGTCAAAGAGATATCCGGGACTGTGGACGGAAACCGGACGCTGCCCCATCATATAACGCATGTGCGGCATCCATTGACGGAAGAACGGATTGAAAATACTGGTTTCCAGCATGGTGAAATCGCTTTTTCCCATACCGTTTTTCCATGCGATGGGGGGATTTTTTTTATCCAGAGCGTGAATGAAATCCACCATTTTATCAACGGCGGCGCTTTCATCCATAAAAATACCTTTGGCATCCCAGGCACGCTCGGGAATATCGGGATTGGCAGTGGCTTTGCCGCGGTAATAGACGCCGCAGCCGCCGCCGTCAATGGCAAAACCGACGGGTTTGATTTCTTCATAAACTTTTCTGATACTTTCAGCGAAGAACTTTCCGTAATCGCTCCACATGGGCATAACAGCGTGTTCCCTGTGATTCAACGTCGTCCAGCGTCCCAGTTCTTTGGGGAGCGTTTTATCAAGGGTGAGATTGGTTGAATCCGGGAAATATTTTTTGACCAGAGCATAATGCGCCCATGCCGGACAAATATAGAAACAGTAACCGAAATCTTTGCCGTAACGGTCAAAAAGGGCTTTTCTTTTTGCGCGGAATTCTGCCGGAGTCAATTTGGTATAATCAAAAAACTGATTATTGTAGATGGTTGAAAAATTGCGGGCAAAAGGTCTTTCTGGCTTGTAGTTCCAGAATTTTTCATGCCCGTAAATGTCTCCGGGTCTTTTCCAGGGGGTGTATGCCCATTCCATTGTGGCATAACGTCTGCGTTGAAGTTCCCGGTTCGGGGCAGGGGATTTCCAGGCGCTGTAATAAGAGTGTGCGCCCCAGATGTAGGGATGAGTCCAGTCAAAAAACGGACGCCAGTCTTCGGGGAAGGCGTCATAATGTGCCTGAACGATATTTTCTTCATTCTCAAAACGCATGGGGACGACTCCGGCAGAGAGGCTGAAAGGCAGCGTGTATCCTGCTCCGGGAACCAGGCGGATGGAGTAGGTCATGCGGACAGGTTTGAACTGCGGATAGAGCGCGGCGGCAGCGTAACTTACCGGAGCACCGTTTCTTCCGGAAGCGATAACGGCACGGTTTCCGCCGAAAACAGCGGCAACGGGGAACGCCAGCCAGGGGCGTCCGTCACGTTTGAAACTGCCTGCACCTTTTCCTGCACGGATAATGGATTTGTTTTTGATTTGCAATACATCCACACCACCCCAGAATTGATCGTCTTTACGCAGTTCGGGGTAGAGGCGCAGTCCGATTTCCCAGAAGCACTCTTTTTTGCCGCTGTTGAGGGCTTGACCTTTAAAGTGATAAAGTCTTGCGCGTTTTTCCACTTCAAATTCAAAACGGCAGTCTTTTCCGGTGAGAATAAGTTTGTTTTTTTGAGGAGTTCCGGCAAGTTTGAGTTCTTTTTTTGCCTTGCCGTCAAAGCAATAAAATTCACCTTTGACACCATCAACTTCAAAGCCGGTATTTCCGGTGAAACGGAAAGCTCCGTAAAGCGGAATTGCTGCAAGAATCAGCAGTAAAATCAGATTTTTCATTTTATTTTTTTATCTCCAATGCCAACGTGTAAAATCAGTTATGAATTTTTTTCCTTCAAATTTGCCGAAAAAGTTTTGGTGCAGATGTTTGACTGAACCGTCTGCAAAAATGTAGTTTGCCTTTCCGTCGTGGCGGAAATTGCGTTTGTCCTTCCACAAAAGATCAGGTGTTACAAATGGACGGACCGAATCCATCAGAAAAACCGTATGAGAGGGGTTTTTAAGATATTTGAGTTTGAATTCCGGAGCGCCTGCTTTTTTGGCTCCGGCAGGGAGCATAAAGCGGTTCATGCCGTAACAGGCTGTCAGCGCAACGATACCGCCGAAAAGCGGAGAACTTTTTTCAAACAGATAACTCATGCGCGGGTCTGACGGACACGCAAAGGAACGCACATCTCTGACCATGGGGGAAACAAAGTGATGCCAGAACAGCCATTGCGGACGTTTTGCTATATACAGAGGCGGCAGACTGCCGTAAGTTGCTTCATACTGCTGTTCAGCGCGATAGAGTTCACGCAAATTCGCCTGACATTGATTCCTGCGGGCAGTTTCTTTGGAGACCAGCCCGGTCAGCAGGAACATTGCACTACAAAGCAGAATGACGATCCCCAGTTCACAAATATTTTTCATGAGATCCCTCAATAGGAGTCTTGCAGCACGCCTTCCTGATAACAGAACGCGCGGACATTGTATTTTTTAGCCAGACAATCTCCCGGCGAGACGGATTGAACATGACCATCCATAAAGACGGCATTGGCGGAGTTCTGATGCCGCATTCTCATAAAACTCAGCGCGTTGGTTCCGCTGCCGTGAGAACTGAAAATATAGGATTCCTGATCTTTGACGGAGGAGCCGCTGTCAGCCAGCAGAATTTTCTTTGAGGGATCCGGAATTTTGCCTATTGTCAGAAATACACAGTTGTAACTGCCGTCATAAACGGCACTGCGGTAATGCGGCAGGACCCACTGGTCAAAGGTTGTGCGGATAAAGTGGATAACGCCGTAAACATTTTTACATTCGTTATCTGTAACATACTGCAATCCCGGATCCGGACAGCCGACACTGCCGAAATCTTTTTTCTGGCGGAAGGAAATCGGCACACTGTCGTAACAGCGGGCAAGCACCCTGTACCAGGTGTAGTTTGTCGCACTGCTGTAAGTCGGAAAGAAGTTCCGGTAATCAGAGGAATACATCGCACTGCGTTTGCCCTGCTGGGTCAGATTGTTTTTACATGAAGCATTGACTGCACTTGCGCGCGCCTGCTGCAAAGCGGGCATGAGCATTGCTGCCAGGATTGCGATAATGGCAATCACAACCAGCAGTTCTATGAGAGTAAAGGGGCTGGATGCGAGGGGAAAAGACAACTTTTTTTC
>SUVX01000011.1 GCA_015061725.1 Lentisphaerota bacterium | reverse complement strand
TATTTGCGCCGCACCCAGGAAGAGCCGTGCAGACCTTTGGGGTAAGAACCGAAACTCCCCAGAAATTTTCCGTTGAGATACACTTTGTCATAAAAAGAGATATATCCCAGATCAAGCAGAAGATTTTTCTTTTCCAATCCCGCAGGCAAATCAAAAGTTTTGCGGATTGTGTGGAGTTTGCGCTTGGGAAATCCCTGAACGGATAAAGCGCAGTCGGCTTTACCTGCAAACCATTTGCTGTCATCAAAGGAAGGGGATATGGCAGCTTTGATTTCTCCGGCAGAGATTTTCCAATCATCTTTGCCGAGAGAGAAAACTTCTTTGCCGGACCAGGGCAGAAATTGTTTGTCCTGAGCGGAAAGTTCCTGCAATTCTGCTCCGTGCAGTATCGTGACCGTGCAGAATGTCAACAGTGTGGAAAGGATCCGTGTCATGATTTATCCTCAAAGAGACAGTGATTTGATACTGTAATCCTGTTCACGGTAGAAGAACGTTGCAGGTTTATTGTTGCTGTCTTCATACATAATATTGAAGTTCTGGATCATGTCGCCCGCTTTCAGGAAAGCGGCATGTCCGTCAGCAAAACCGACATTGGAGCCGCCGCCGTGACGCATGTGGATATGTCCGGAACTTGAAGCCTGATTTGAAGCGATTTCAGAGGAATTGATGATTGCTCTTGCGCCCTGACGCCATTTATTATCATATTGTCCGATGGTATCCATGAAGAACTGATATTTTGTCGGCTGCTTGATCAACTTCATATTAACGGCATAATATTTCATTCCCTTGCTTCCCAGAGCTACTTTTTTGGGGATGGAGACGGTTGTATCATCACGTCCTTTGGCAAAGACGCCGTAGGCGATAACTGCACCGGCAGCATCAGCATCCAGAGAGGCATCCGTTTCAACGGACGGGCAGCGGGTGTATTTTGTTTTGGATTTTGCATCGTATTTGTATGAAGCTGCGTCCGTATTGTAAACCAGCATGATCGGCCAGTCCCGCCAGCTGGTCGCACTGGTCATCATCAGCGTTGCCACTTCACCGTTGTAGGTGTCGGCATAAAATGCCAGCATATTGCCGCATTGCTTGAGATTGTTCAGGCAGCTCATGCTTTTTGCACGTTCTCTTGCCTGCTGCAGCGCGGGCATGAGCATCGCCGCCAATATCGCGATAATGGCAATCACAACCAACAATTCGATGAGAGTGAATTTTTTCATTTTGACAACCTTTCTTTTATTTTGGGGTTGAGTTAATTCCATTCTGGATGATTGAGCATTTCAAGGTAAAGTGTCGCCGACCAGCCGTAATCGTGGAAAGCCTGATTGAAGGGATTGTATTTTTCGGGCATTTTGCCCTTGCGTTCCAGATCTTTGGGATCGGTTTCCTGTCTGTCATCGTAAAATTCAAAAAATGTTCCGTGTTTGAGGAGCCATTTTTCTTCTTCACGCATGGTGTCCTGCATGATACTGCGGGCAAGGTCATGATAGCCGTAACGCTGAAGTCCGAGAGAAATCAGATAGTTGATATTGATCCAGACCGGACCGCGCCACATATCTTTTTTGTAGGCTTGAACATTCTTTTTTGCAATGGTCGGAATACGCAGAGGTGTTCCGAAAGTTTCCGGATTTGTCAGATGTTCCACCATTTTTGCCGCCTGTTCAGTGGTTGCCGCACCGCAGTAAAGGGGCAGGAAACCAGAGTTTGCCATGATGTCCGTGCGCCGGTTTGCCGCAACATCGTAATCCACAAACATATTGCAGGAGTCGCTCCAGAGCCGTTCCCGCATAAGTTGGCAAAGCCTGTCATACTCTTTCTGCCAGTATTCTCTTCTTTCAGGCAGGAAAAGTGCTAAAGATTCACATTCATAGGCGACATAAGCATTGAAATCAGGCGCATCCAACTGGATGGCACCGTCAAAACGCGGGGAGTTATCCATGCCGCTTTCGCCGCTGCGGCAGTTGGCATTGGCTTCGATCTGCCACTCCAGAAGTCCGTAACCGTCGCTGTCACGGTTTGCCATCATCCATTGGACATGCCGTTCCAGTTTCGGGGCAAGTTCAGCGATCCACTCAGGATCGGGGTCCTGTTCATTGAGTATTCTCATGGCAAGAGAAAGGATCGGCGGCTGGGTGCAGGGATGAAAACTGTAAGGCGAACCGCTGTGCGGAATCAAGCCGTCCGGCTGCTGCAGATCAAACATCGCGCGGATCATCTCTTTGGCAAGTTTGACATCATAGTGACGCATTCCCAGACTGTGGAAAACCGAATCCCACAGCCACATATTTTTATGCGGCCAGCGGTCGGGGGTACTCCAGCGTGTGGTGATCTGCCCTTCCGGAGAATAAATCTGGGTTTTGAGCTGAGACCATGCCTTGATTGCCGTGCGCCGTGAATTTTCAGAGGCTCCGGCGGGAATGGGGGCATTTTGAACAAATACGGCTCTTTGGCTGATCAAGTCATCCAAATCGGCAGAAAGGAATTCTTTTTTGAGGAAACCTTTTGAGGCGATAAGGATTTTACTGCCCTGTGAAACGGATTCATAATTTTCAGTCATTTCAAGAGAAAATTCACCGTCAAGCAGAAGATTGCAGGCATCAGCAAGAACGCCGCATGAAATTTTGCCGGAAGTATAAAATTTGAAGAAATCTCCGGTCAATTCCACTTTTTCAGGCAGGGAACCTGAGTAGTGAATTTTTGCATCTGGAATCTGAAGATTCACATTTTTCAGTTCAAAAGTCCAACCTTGCATTGCTGTACGCAGACAGAGACCGTTCCTGAAATCCGTCTGACCGTCAATGCCGGAAAATGCCAGCAGTTGACCGCCACTCCAAATGTCATGGATTTTATTCATAGCCAATTTATCCTTTCAAGGTAAAAATCACCCTGAATATAATATAGAACCGTTTATTTTTTTTAAAAGTTCTTGAAAAGATAAAAATGTATGTTATATTTTCAATATTGGTAAGCATTTTCACAGGCGGTGTTTTTTATGGCAATTCGTAAATATTTTCAGGGACGGGTACGGGGAAACTCTGTACTTCAGGGGTATAATTACGGGGAGTATCCGAAGCATAACTTTCGCAGTATCAATGAACCTGAACATATTTATCCATTCTGGACAAGCAGTGTGGGACCCGATGAATGGCATTGCAAATGTTACCGTGAAAGGAAAAATTCAGATACATTTGCTATTGAGTATGTGCAGGAGGGTATCTTTATTTTTCAACAGAATAATATCACATACAGAGTACTGCCCGGAGAGATTTTTCTGGTGAATTTGGGCAAAAACAGTTCCATGCGCTGCGAAACGGAATTCGCACTCAAAAAAACTGTGATTATGGAGGGCGTTCTGTTGCCGCAGACTTTAAGTGTGCTTGGTCTTGACCGGGTGGATGTGATTTCTTCACCTGATCACGCACAGCTTGATCATTATTTTGACCGCCTGTATGAATTAAACGGCGAAAACCGCCTTAAAAGCCGCCGGGAGTCCAGCGGATTATGTTATTCTCTTCTGGTGGAATTGGCTGAAATTGCAACCATCCGCCAGCGTCCGGCGGAACTTCAAAAGGCATTGGACTATATCCACAGTCATCTGACAGAACCTGTTTCACTTGATGAACTGGTCCGTTATGCCGGAACAAGCAAGGCCACTTTGCACCGTCAATTCCGTAAATACCTGCAGACATCTCCGGTCAATTACTGGCTTGATCAGAAATTGGAGCGTGCAAAAAGTCTGTTGCAGACACACCCCTACTCCGTCAAAGAGGTTGCTGAAATGCTCTGCTATGCTTCTTCTCAATACTTTGCCGCCGAATTTAAAAAGAAATACGGCGTTTCTCCCAAAACCGTTAAATGCCGTCTCATCGGCTGATGATTCTGTGTGTTTTTGCCCGGGGCAGATGTGCCGTTGAGGTATGCTTGCCTGTTTTGATAACTGCGGCGGCGTACGTGTTGCGCGGGTGTGGCACTTGCATCTGACTTGTCTGACTTGTCTGACTTGTCTGACAAGATGGGTGCGCCCGTCTTCGCCCTGATGGGCTACGCCGTGGCAAGCCATGTGATACCCCGTGGGTTTGCGTTGTCGCAGTTTGGTTTGGCGCGGTCAAAATTTTCCGCAGAGTAATGCTTTGCTTAATGTCTGCGGAGGTAAATCACACCCCAAACAAAATACTCCGCTTTTTTTGAAAAGTGGAGGGGGGCTCGGGGGGAGGCGAAAAACTTTTTTTCTCGTGAAAAAAAGTTTTTCGCCTCCCCCCGATTCCCACACGCTTTAAAAAACGTGAGTTATTTAAAGTATTCGACCGCGTTGCGGAAGAAGATGGCGCCTTCGCCTTCGGCGGGGAGGGTGCCTTTTTCGCGCTGGTTGGTCCAGTCGGGAGCGTTGAACGGAGAGAGGAACGCTTCCGGGTGGGGCATGAGGCCGAAGACTCTGCCGGTGGGATCGCAGATACCTGCGATGGAGTTGAGAGAACCGTTGGGCAGAGCAGGAAATTCCGTAGCGATGGAGCCGTCGGGATTGGCATACTTGACGGCGACCAGGTGTTTTTCTTCAAGTTCGGCGATAAGTTTATCATCGGCGACGAATTTGCCTTCACCGTGGCGCAGGGGCAGACGGACCAGATTAATACCTCTGGTGAAAACGCAGGGGGATTCCGGATCAGCTTTAAGAGTGCACCAGTCATCGCGGAAGACGCCGGTATCGTTGTGGGCAAGCGCGACAGTCTGGTTGAAGTAATTTCCATCCAGAGCAGGAACCATACCCAGACGGGTCAGGGTCTGGAAACCGTTGCAGATACCGATGACAAGTTTGCCGTCATCGACAAATTTCTGCAACTGATCGCGCAGGTTGAATTTGACTCTGTTGGCGAAAACGGTTCCGGAACCCAGGTGGTCGCCGAAAGAGAATCCGCCGATGAAGCAGAGCAGATGGTACTCCTCAAGCTTGTGTTCTCCGGTCAGAAGATCGTTGAGGTGGACAAGTTCGGGATCGGCACCGGCGAGGGTACAGGCTGCGGCGGTTTCGCGTTCGCAGTTGAGACCGAATCCGGTGATAACGAGAGCTTTGATTTTTTTGTTCATGGTATTAAGTGTGATAATCTGCGTTGATTTTTACATATTCGTAAGAAACGTCACTGCTCCAGACCCAGTAATTGGAGTCTCCGTCATTAAAGTCGCACCGGATGGTGAACTCATCTTTTTTGACAACTTCTGCTGCAACAGATTCCGGCGTACCGGCATCTCCGCCCTGTGTCATGACAGGAACACCGTCAATGGAAATGTCGCATTTATCCGGATCGAAAACCGCACCGGAGTATCCGAGTGCCGCTGCAATACGTCCCCAGTTGGGATCATTGCCGAACCAGGCGGTTTTGCACAGAAGAGAATTGGCAACGGATTCCGCCGCCATTTTGGCATCTTCAACACTGCGGGCATTGACGACTTCGATCGTCACAAGTTTGGTGGAGCCTTCGCCGTCTTTGACCATGCGGTGCGCCAGATTTTTCATGACTTCAAGCAGGGCGGCTTTGAAGTCTGCTTCGTCCTGCGTACCGGCGGCAATTTTGACACCTGAAACACCGTTGGCAAAAATCAGAACCGTATCATTGGTACTCATATCGCCGTCAACGGTGATACGGTTGAAGGAATTTTGAGCATTTTCCTCCAACATACCGGCAAGGACATCTTTGTCGATATCCGCATCGGTGGTGATGAAACAGAGCATGGTCGCATGGAGTCCTGCCATACCCGGATTGATCATGCCCGCACCTTTGGTCATGGCGCCGATGGTAACGGTTTTGCCGTTGATTTCCAACTTTGCAGCAACGGCTTTGGGAACGGTGTCGGTGGTCATGATGGCACGCGCGGCATCATTTCCGCCGTCGGATGAAAGCTGCGGAACTGCCAGGTCAAGGGCCTTTTCAATCAGAGCCATATCCATCTGGACACCGATTCTTCCGGTTGAGGCAACGGCGACGGCGTCAGGAGCAATGCCCAACTTTGCCGCAGCCAGAGCCGCCGTTTTGCGCGAGGCTTCCAGACCGGGTTTGCCGGTGCAGGCATTGGCGATACCGCTGTTGACTGAAACGGCCTGGAGTTTGCCGCCTTTTGCAAGAATTTCTTTGCAGTAACGTACCGGAGCTGCCGCAAAACGGCAGGTGGTGAAAACACCTGCGGCATTGGCGGGAACTTCGCTGAAAAGAAGCGCAAAATCAGGTGCGCCGCTGCGTTTGAATCCGGCTGTTACGCCGGCAGCCTTGAAACCGGGCGTACTGGTTGTGCTGCCGTTTTCAATAAAAGAAAAATTTTTCATTCAATTTTTCCTCCCATTGTGGCTTTTACATTGATCGCGATACCGCCCCGGGGACGGAATCTGCCGATGACTTCAGCCTTGCGGGGTTTGGCAACTTCAACCACGGCGTTGAGCAGATGATTGACCGCCTCTTCGTGGAAGATGTTGGCATTGCGGAAACTGTAAAGATAAAGCTTGAGAGATTTGCTTTCAATACAGAGTTTATCCGGCACATAACGGAGAATGATGTGTCCGAAATCCGGCTGTCCCGTGACGGGACAGAGTGAGGTGTATTCCGGACAGTCAAACTCGATCACATAGTCTCTGTCGGCATAAAGATTGTCAAAAACCTCCAGCTTCGCCTGGTCGGGCGAAGTCGGATAATTTTTGTGGGAATCCTGAAGCAGAGTCAGTTTCCCGAAACGTTCTTTGGGTGCAGTATCCATGTAAGAAGTCCTGAATAAATTAAAGTGAATCCTCCTGAGCCGTAACTCCCTTGCGGGAATTGCGGCTTATTCCCATTCGATGGTTCCCGGGGGTTTCTGGGTGATATCATAAACGACACGGTTCACGCCGGGCACCTCTTTGATGATCCTGTCGGACATCTTGAAGAGAAGTTCCCAGGGCAGCTGAACGACTTCAGCGGTCACGGCGTCCACGCTGTTGATGGAACGGATGGCGACAACATAATCGTAACTGCGGCGTCCGTCGCGGATACCGGTGGTTTTGACAGGAACGAAAATGGCGAAAGTCTGCCAGGTACGGTGATACCAGCCTGAAGAGAGCAGTTCTTCTGTGACGATGCTGTCCGCTTCACGCAGGATTGCGAGCGTTTCGCGGCGGATCTCTCCGACATGGCGGACGCCGAGGGAGGGACCGGGGAACGGATGACGGTCGATCAGTTCAGAGGGCAGACCCAGTTTGCGGCCGACTTCACGGACTTCATCCTTGAAGAGACGTTCAACGGGTTCAACCAGTTTGAACTTGAGGTTTTCGGGCAGACCGCCCACATTGTGGTGGCTTTTGATGACGCCGTTGGGGTTGCCGTCAAAGGAGATACTTTCCAGAATATCCGGATAGATGGTTCCCTGTCCGAGGAACGGCGCTTTGCTGGCTGCTGCGGCTTCGGAAAAAACTTCAATAAATTCTTTGCCGATGGTTTTGCGTTTCTGTTCCGGATCGGTAACGCCGACGAGTTTATCCAGAAAACGGTCAGCGGCATCGACGACGACAAGATTCATGCCGAAGTTGCGTTCAAAGATCTCTTTGACCATCTCTTTTTCATTTTTGCGGAGCAGACCGTGGTCAACGAAAACGCAGATGAGTTTGTCTCCGATCGCCTTGTGGATGAGAGCTGCGACAACACTGGAATCCACGCCGCCGGAAAGTCCCAGAACAACGTGTTCGTTACCCACCTGAGCGCGGATATCTGCAACGGCTTCGTCAATAAAGTTATCCAAATTCCAGCTGCCGGTGCATTTACATTCATTGAAACAGAAATCAACGGCAGTCTGAACTGCGTTCTCCGGATCTGTGACGACCAGCAGAGGGATGCCGCAGACAGCAAATTTCTGTTTGGCTTCTTCCAGCAGAGCGCCGTTTCCGTCGGCAACAAGAATCAGTCCTGCGGGTTTTTCCGCATTGACTCTTTCGACGGATGCGCTGTACGGAATGACCATGGTATAGACCTTTTGGGCTCTGACCGCACGGGCGAGTTTCTGTATCCCCTCACAACCGCAGTTGATCAGGACGACTGTTTCAGGTGTTACTTTCATAATTTATGAAATCCCTCTTGTGTATTGTTTACAGTTTGCTTAACACGATGGCGGCATTGGAACCGCCAAAAGCGAAACTGTTTGATAATGCGTGTTTGATTTTTGTTCCCGTCCGGCAGGTGCGGACAAAGTCCGCCCACGAAAATTCAGGATCGGGGTTTTCAAGATTGAGCGACGGCGACAGAAAGTTCTTTTCAAGCATGAGAGAGGTGAAAATAACTTCAGCCGCGCCGGTTGCGCCCACCATGTGTCCGGTCTGGGACTTGGTGCTGTTGACGGCGGGATTGGTTCCGAAAACATCGTAAATTGCCGCCATTTCGATCGGGTCTCCGACCGGTGTGCCTGTTCCGTGCGTGTTGATGTAGCCGATATCAGCAGGAGAAAGTTTGGCATTGGCAACCGCTGCGCGCATGACGGCGGCACCGCCTGTGGCATCGGGAACAACCATATCTTTAGCGTTGCTGTTTGTGGCGACTCCGGAAACAAGCGTAATGGGCTTTCCGCTCCGGCGTTTCAAACTGGATTCAGATTCGAGCAGGACATAAGCTGCGCCGCCTGCGATGACAAATCCGTCACGGTCTCTGTCAAAGGGACGGCTGGCGCGTTCCGGTGTATCGTTGTATTTCTTTGACAGGGCGCGGCAGGCGTTGAAACCCAGAGCCTGTACCCAGTCAAGATGTTCGGCACCCCCCGCAATGACCATATCGTATTCCCCGGAACGGATCAGTCTTGTACCTTGGATGATGGCAATGGCACTGCTGGCACAGGCGGCGGAAATGTCATAGGATTCGCCTGTGATTCCGAAACAGATTGAGAGATTTGAAACCGCATTGGAGGGCATGACACGGGGAACTGAAAACGGATTGACACAACGGATTTTGTATTCTTTTGCGTAACCGTGGGTACATTCAAAGAGTTCCCGGTAACCGCCCCGGGCGATACCGCTGATGACGGCGATTCTGTAATTTTTTGCTTCGTCAGGAGCTATTCCCGCTTCGGCAAGTGCTTCACGGACGGCGGCGATTGACATCTGGGCAACAGGCGGCGCAAAGCGCAACGCCTTGCGGTCAAACAAATCAGAGATATCCGGGGTGTGATCGGGCAGACCGCCGACGGTGCTTTCAAGATGATTTTCAACGAAGTCGGCAATGGTGGTGATCCCGCTTATGCCTTCACGCAGCGCTTTTTCATTGACGGCAAGACCGTTCCCCAACGGGGAAATAATTCCGCGTCCGCTGATAAAAACATGTTCCATGCACTTGACCTTTTGTTTTTGTAAAACTGAAAAATCCGGATATTTAAAACATTCACTCTATTTAATATACAGCAAATGTGTGATTTTTCTAATCAATTTTCCACCTTTTTGCATGGAATAGTCCTTAATTTGTGCTATATTACCATTGAAACAGCAAAAATGAAGGCAAAATGAGTATTTTAAAAGTAAAAAATCTTTCTGTGGAGTTTCTCTCAGGCAGGGAATATCTGCGTGCGGTCAGCGATGTTTCTCTGGATATTTGCGAAGGCAGGATCACGGCTCTTGTCGGAGAATCCGGCTGCGGCAAAAGTGCCAGCTGTCTGTCGCTTGCCAAACTTCTGCCGTCTCCGCAGGCGCGGGTGAGTGCCGATGAGGTGAGCTTTACGCTGCGCTCCGGAGAAACTGTGGATATTTTCAAACTCTCCCCGCGTCAGCTCAGAAAAATAAGGGGCCGGGAGATTGCTTATATTTTTCAGGAACCTCAGGCGTCGCTCAATCCGGTTTTCCGTATCGGAGATCAGATTGCCGAGGTCCTGCAGCTGTGCTGTCCTGAAGTTTCCGACCGCCGCAAACGGGTGATTGAGCTTCTGGAAGCTGTCGGTATTCCTGCGCCGGAACAGAGGATATCCGCCTATCCCCACGAACTTTCAGGCGGTATGCAGCAGCGGGTGATGATCGCCATGGCTCTTGCCGGAAATCCCCGTCTGCTGATTGCTGATGAACCGACGACTGCGCTGGATGTGACCATTCAGGCGCAGATACTGGAATTGATCGACCGCTTGAGAAAAGAGCGCAATATGGCGGTGATTCTGGTGACGCACAATCTGGGGATCGTTTCTCAACTGGCGGATGATGTGGCTGTGATGTATGCCGGAAACATTGTGGAATATGCTCCGGCGCAGAAACTGTTTTCAAAACCGGCTCATCCCTACACCCGGGCTTTGCTGAGGGCGGTGCCGCGTCCCGGCGGAACGGAACGGTTGGAAACGATTCCGGGAAAGGTCCCTGCGATTGCCGACTTTCCCGCCGGATGCCGTTTTGCCGGCAGATGTTCCTGTGCCCGTGAAAGCTGTATTTCAACCTTTCCCGAACTGGTCAGGATTGATGAAGAGCATTTCTGCCGCTGTCCGTGGAGTGAAAAATGAAAAAGCATCTGCCGCTGATTTTTCTTTTGCTTTCTCTGCTTGCCGTTGTCGGGGGAACAGTCCGGGTGATTATGACTTATCCGTACAGAAAAGCTCCGGAAGTCCGCAATTACAACTTGTCGCAGTCGTGGGTGCAGGCGTTGAAAAATCAGGTTGTCCTGTTTGTGGAAAAAAAGAAATACCGCGAAGCTGAGAACTTTCTCCGGCGGATCATTGAGGCTCTCCCCGGCAATAACAGGGCGGTTTTAATGCACGGAAAGGTAAATTTTCTGCGCGGAGAACAGGCTTTGGCGGAACAGATTTTCCGTCAGGTGATTATTGCTGAACCCGACGATCCGGTCGCCCGCAACAATCTGGGGGTGCTTCTGATTTCCCGCGGACTTTATGACTCTGGCATCCGTGAGCTGATGACGGCGTTGGCAACTTCCGGCAGGGCGGGATATATTCTGAAAAACATTTATCAGGCATTTCTGCTTTCAGGAAATCTGCCGGAATCACAACGGTATTGGAAAATGGCATCGCAGAAAAATTCTGCTCCGCCTGAAGAGGCACTTCTTCTGCTGCCTGAGAAAGCCGTACCATAGGAGGAATTTATGGGTAAAATTCAGGTAATGAGCCGGGATCTGGCGAACCGTATCGCCGCCGGTGAAGTCATAGAACGTCCCGCATCTGTTGTCAAAGAACTGATCGAAAATGCCATTGATGCCGGTGCAAAGCGGGTGTTTATTCAAATTGAACGCGCCGGAACCCGCCTGATTCAGGTGCGTGACGACGGTTGCGGTATGAGTGAAGAGGATGCACTTCTTTCTCTTCAGCCGCACGGTACCAGCAAGTTGAAAGATATTTCAGATCTGGACAACATTCTGACACTCGGATTCCGCGGTGAGGCTCTTCCCTCCATTGCCTCCGTCAGCCGTTTCACCCTCAAAACCCGTGAAAAAGAGGCGGCGCTCGGAACGAAAATCAGTTATGCTCCGGACGGTTCTGTTTCAGGAGAACCCGACGGCAGTCCCGCCGGAACGACTGTTGAGGTCCGTGATCTCTTTTACAATACGCCTGCAAGGAAAAAATTTCTGAAATCCCCCGCAACGGAAGAACATCACATCGAAGAAGCTGTCCTGACCCTTGCCCTCGGACACCCTGAAACGGGATTTGAACTGCGCATTGACAACCGTGTCGCTTTTATTCTTGCCGCGGATTCCAGTCTTGAAGTCAGAATAAGAGAACTTTTCGGTAAAAACTTTGCCGCCAATATGCTGAAAATCGACCACCGTGAAAATAATCTGCACATCACAGGTTTTGTCGGCAGTCCGGGATTTACCCGCCCTTCACGCAAAGAACAGCGCATTTTCATCAACAGCCGTGCGGTAGAGTCTCCCGCCGTTTACCGGGGTATCCGTGACGGATTCGGTACGCTTGCCCCGGAGTCCGGCAGATTTCCCCCCGCTGTGATTTGTCTGGATATGGACCCCTCAGAACTGGATGTCAACGTTCATCCCGCCAAGCGTGAAGTGCGTTTCCGTTCAGAATTTACTGTCACAAGAGCTGTCGCTGCCGCCGTCGGCAATGCCCTGCGCGGCATGGCGCTTCCTGTTGAAAAAGAGGATTTCAGCAGTTTGCCTCTTTCCGGAAAAATCCCGCTCGACAACATCCTTGATGCTGCGATGGTTCATTATCACGCTAAAAATGATGTTCAGCCGACTCTTGCAAGTTCCGTTTTTGAAGAGAGTAAACCTGAAGAAGACGATTTTGCTGACAGTCCTGTGCCTGTTGTTGAACCTTTGCCGGAAACTTCGGTTCAGATGCTTGATAAAAGCAATGACAGTCAGGATTTTCCCGTTTTGCAATTAACTGACCGTGACAGCACTCAGGCGCCTTATGCCCCCCGTATGAATATTCCCGAAACGCCGGTTTTCGGCGGCGATTGGCCCGAGACGGTTCTCGGCGTTTATGATAACACTTATATTCTCTGTTCCGGCAAAGAGGGCTTGATGTTGATTGACCAGCATGCCGCGCATGAGAGGATTTTATTTGAACAGATTGTTGCCGCCGCTGAAAAGGGAAATGTCCCCGCTCAGAAACTGCTGCTCCCCAAAACTCTTGAACTGCCCCGCAGTCAGATCAGCTACCTGCTCAATCATCAGGAACTCTTTTCCGGCTTGGGGTTTGATATTGAATCCGCAGGAGGAAATACCATTCTGATCAACTCCGTTCCCGCAAGTTTCTCCGACTGCCGCACACCCGAGGAAATTGTCCCTGAAATGCTTTCTGAATTGTTGGAACGCAGCGAGATCCGTCACGGTACCGCCGATCTTGCCGCCGCTGCCCGCGCCGCCTGCAAAGCCGCCGTCAAAGCCCACGAAGCAAAGACCTTGCCGGAACTTGAAAAACTCCTGCACGATCTGCGCGCCTGCCGCCAGGGAACTCTCTGCCCTCACGGCAGACCCACCATGATCACCCTCTCACGCCTCGAACTCGAACGCCGCTTCGGTAGAAGGTAGGTGTCGGGGGGAGGCGAAAAACTTTTTTTCACGGGAAAAAAGCCGAAACGTCGGCTTCGGTATATTGCCTCCCCCCGAACCTCCCCTTGTCCTCCGAAGCCTTGCGCGAAGGAGGATCTCCTTTTCAAAAAAAGCGGGGTATTTGTTGAGGGAGAATATGAGGAGTTTCAGAGTTTGATTTTTTGTTAGCCCGGATGGGGAATTATGGAGAAAAAAGAGTTTTCAACACCTGATCTGCCTTTTGCTCTCGGCGTTATTTGTGTCTGTGCCGCCGGGTTGGGGTATCAGTTGTTTCTTTTACTGCCTGTTCTTGTTGTCTGCCGTTTCATCAACCGTAAATTTTTGTTTTTCACCCTTTGCGGTATAGCGGCGGGTGTGTTTTCTCTTGCATTTCATCTGCACCTGAAGCAGGAACGTCTGGAGCAGCTGCCCGCAAAAGGAACTTTTTTAAATCTTGTCTGTCAAAGCTGTGACAGCACTGTCTCTTTTGTTCCCGGCTTGCCGCAGGCGTCATCGTTTACGGCAAATGTTTTGAAAATTGACGGGAGAAATGTTACAGGAAATATCAAAATTCTCATCCATGCCGGAAAAAGCGGTATTCCGGTAAGATACAGCGAAAAATTTTCCGTTTCCGGCGGTTTTTCTCCGGTTGAAGAAGACAACCATTTCGGGAAATATCTTGAAAGCAGAAATTTACACGGCACTTTACAGGCTGAAAAAATAAAAAGTTTGTCTCCACCCGGCGGATTTATTTATCATCTTTCCCGTCTGCGTGACAATTTGCTGGAACGCACCTTGCACGGGATTTCTTCTGATACTGTTAAAATCATTATCAGTACCATGTTTTTCGGTGTTTCCGGCGGATTTGACAATACCATGAAACAGACTTTTCTCAACACGGGAACATTGCATTTGTTTTCTATTTCAGGTATGCATCTTGCGGCAATTGCGGCACTTCTGCTGATTCCGGCCCGGCTTCTGCCCCGGCGTATACGGTATTGGGTCGTTGCGGCTCTCTGTATTTGTTATGCGCTTTCTACCGGAGCAAATCCCCCGGTCATGCGGGCACTTATTGTCATTTGTTTCTGGTGTGCGGGAAAGGCTCTTCTGTTTTATAAAGACTCCGCAAACTTACTGGCTCTGACTGCGGCTGTTCTGCTGCTTGTTTCTCCTGAATTGATTGGCAATATCGGAGCTCAATTTTCGTTTTTCATTACCGCCATACTGATTTTGACTGCCGGGCAAATTGCATATTACCGCGCAGAAACCGGTGTATTCATGTCCGCCATTCCCCGTAATCCCCTGACTTTCAAATGGCAAAAAAAAGAGAAATTCAAATGGTTTTTAATATCAAGTGTCATCTTATGTTCGGCTGCCTTTGCAGGCGGTATCGGGATTTCCGCCGCCAATCTGCTGCCGGTTCTGCCCGGATCGGTTTTTATAAATTTGATTCTGATGTTTTGCGTACCTCTGCTTTTTCTTCTGATCGGAGTGCGTGTGATTCTGGGAGAGTTTTTCCCGTCAGCAATCATTGAATACATTTTCGGACTTCTTGAAGATTTTTGTTTTGAAGGCAGTCAGTTTATCCTGCCCGCAGGATTGGCTGTTTCTCATGTCTGCGAAACAGTGATTTTCTGTGTTGCGCTTTTGTTTGCTTGCGGCAGTTCCCGCCGTGGTTTGCGTTATCTTGCTGTCGGGACAGCGGCGGGGCTTCTGCTGCTCTGGCTGATACGTCCCTGTTTTCTTGCGCCGAGGGTGATTTTCATATCTTCGGACAGTGAAAAGACTCCGGTCATTGCCATTATCGAACCTGCTGAAAATTTGGGATTTTTCGTCAATGCCTCCTGTTTTGAAATGTGCGATACGGCGGCGGATTTCATGCGCCGTGCCGGTATTTTCAGGAGTGAGGCGGTTTTGTTCACACAAAGTAAAAACAGCTTCTCTTCTCTCTGCCGTTTGACGGCGGCGGTGCCTCCGTCAAGGATCCGTTTGCCTGACGCTGAAGGCGGACTGCTTTTGCGTTATCTGGCTGAAAACAGACTGAAAAATGTCGTTTCCGGCGGCAGAGAACGGGAATTTGTGAAAATTTTTAAAGAAAAATCGTTTTGCAGACTTGAATATTTCAATCCCGGCTCTAAGTTAAGTTTCCGTATGGAATGGAATGACACGTCCGCCGGGCGGATTGTTTCAATCAACGGTGCGCCCGCAAGGTTCATGCCATGGGGCAACAGACAGGAGATTCTCTATTATGAATTCAGATAAAAAAATGAAAATTTGCCACGTCATCACGCGGATGATCGTCGGCGGTGCCCAGGAAAATACCCTTTTGACGATCAAAGGACATGTTGAAAAAGGACACGAGTGTGTGCTTGTAACCGGATTTTCTCCCGGGCGTGAAGGGGAACTCCTGAAAAATGTGGATCTTCCCGAATTCAGAATTGAGACTTTTCCGGATCTGGTTCGTGAACTTTCCCCCCTCCGGGACTTCATGGCGTTTCTGCGTTTGAAAAAGTTTTTCAAAAAAGAAAAGTTTGACGTGGTTCACACCCACAGCTCCAAAGCGGGTATCATCGGACGTCTTGCCGCCCACGCTGCCGGTGTGCCGGTTGTTGTCCACACCGTTCACGGGCAGGCTTTTCACCCCTACGAAAAGTGGTGGAAAAATAAACTGTATATTACCCTTGAACACTTTGCCGCCAACTGGTGCGACAGGATTTACGCCGTCGCTCAGGCGATGATCGACCAGTGCGTTGACGCAGGTGTTGCGCCCCGCTCCAAATATCAGGTGGTTTACAGCGGTATGGATACCTCCGCTTTTGATTCGGCAAAGCGTGAACCTGACTTGCGCCGGAAACTGGGAATTCCCGAAGAGGCTGTTGTTGTTGTCACTGTTGCGCGTTTATTTGAACTCAAAGGTTATGAATTTGTTCTTCCTGCGGCAAAGAAACTTATTCCCCAATATGAAAATCTGCATTTTCTTGTCGTCGGAGACGGTCCCATGCACGATGAACTTTTAAGTTCCCTCAAAGCTGATAACATGGATGACCGTTTTCATTTTGCCGGACTTGTTCCCCCGCATGAAGTCTGCCGCTATATCGCTCAGGCGGATATGCTCTGGCACCTTTCTCTGCGTGAAGGTCTTCCCCGTTCCGTCGTTCAGGCACTTGCCACAGGTATCCCCGCTGTCGGATTCCACCTCGACGGAACTCCCGAAGTTGTCATTAACGGCAAAACCGGATTTACCGTGACTCCCGAATCTGTTGATGAAGTTATTGATGTTTCCCGCAAACTTCTTGATGACAAAGATTTGCGCGCCAGAATGGGCGAATGCGGAAAAGCCCTCGTCCTTGAACGCTTCAATTGGCGCAAAATGTCCGATATCCTCGAAAAAGAATACTTGCGTCTTCTTTCCCGTTGAATGAGGCGGTGGGAATTGGGGGGAAGAGGAAAACTTCTTTTCGTGTGAAAAGAAGTTTTCCTCTTCCCCCCAAGCCCCCCATCTCTTTTCAAGAAAAGCAGAGAAGTTCCTGCTCCCGTTGGTCGCAGGAGGGGGCGATGCATGTATGATAGAGCCTGAATTTTTGAGCTCGGGTTGACCAAACAAACCGCAAAAAACAACCATCAACGGTAAATTACACCACTGACAAAATACCCTGCTTTTTTTGAAAAAGGATAGGGGGTCCGGGGGGAAGGGAAAAACTTTTTTTCACATGGAAAAAAAGTTTTTCCCTTCCCCCCGGTTCCGTCTGCCCTTATTTAAAGACAGGGCAGGATCAATTCAGCCGGATGCTTTGTGTCGTGATAAATGGTATGTCTTGAGATAAAAAGTTGTGTGTCTTCAAGAATTGTTTTGCCGGAGTTGGCGTTGCGGTCATACATGGGGAAATGCTGTCCGCAGAGAGCGAGGCGGATGGCACATCCGGGTGTGAATTTGACGGCGGTATGACCCAGGGAGATTTCAAAATCGTAAATTTTCCCCGGTGTGAGGAGTTCCTCTTTATTGATATCTCTGAAACGTGCACGGAGCATTCCGGTTGTAATGAGCATGGATTTGCCGTCGGGCGTGACCCATGAAAGCGTTGCGGCAAAGTCGGTATCCGGGGTGGAAACTTTGGCGGAAAAGCGCAGTTTCACTTCGCCTGCAACCGTAACGGGTTCCGCAAGTACAGGAGAAGTGTAGACCAATACATCGCTGCGTTTTTCGATATCGCTTCTGTCGTGACATCCGAGGGAGGCGTGTTTGCCGTTGTTGCTCAAAACAGGAGCGTTGGGGTTGCTCAGATAGACATCAGGCTCTTCCTGAAGCGGCGGCGTTTCAGAGAGAATTCCGTCACCGTAAAGGGTGTTGGCGCTGCCGTTGCTGTGCAGATAGAATTTGCGTTCTTTTGTCCCGGCGGGAGGCCAGGTTTCGGATTCATACCACTTGTTTTCGCAGAGCATGTAATAACGGACTGCCGGTTCTTCGGGCAGAGGATCTTTTTCAGGATTTTTCAAAAGACCGAAAAGATAGTTGTGCCGCCATTTTGTCAAGTTGCGGTAGTCGCAGTCTTTCCCGAAAACTTCAGGATTGAGCAAGCCGCCGTGTCCCCAGGGACCGATGACAAGACGGGTGAAATTGCGTGCTTTTTCTGTTGCGGCAGAGCTTTTCATAAGCATAAAACTTAAAATCGTCTCTCCGCAGAACGGGTCAAACCAGCCGCCTGAAATGTAAGCAGGACAAGTGTATTTTTTGAATTTTTCAGCAACATTTTCAAGCAGTTTTGCCGGCGTTCTTGCGGCGAGGAAGAATTTTCTGAACACAGGCAGTTCAGGATAAAGAGCATTTTTATCGGCATCAATGACGGGGAGTTTGCTCAGCAGTCCCATGCCTTCGTAATCGGGAATATTGCCGTAACCGTATTTTCTTCTGTGGTGCATGGTCAAGACCCAGCAGAGGGTAAAACTGAAACGCACCGCACCGCCGGGGGCGGCGCTGCCCTGACAGCTGTAAAGCGGCGCAACCTGAGGAGCCGTTGCGACCAGATGATCTCCTGTTTCCATAGCGCACCACTGGACCCAGCCGGGATAACTTGCGCCGAGCATGACACAGCGTCCGTTGTACCACGGCTGACTTTTCAGCCAGAGAAAAGTATCTTCGGCATCGTTTTTTTCATTGTCAGGATTGGCAGGAGCAAAGACACCTTCACTCCAACCTGTACCGCGGCACGCCTGATAAATCGTTATAATGCCGCGTTTGTGTGCTTCGTTGTAGGGATAAAGCAGCTCTGTTGTGCGGGTATAGGGTGTGCGGATAAAGACCGCAGGTGCTTTCTTTTTGACGTTGACGGGAAAATAAACAATCGTTTGAAGTTTGATGCCGTCGCGCATCGGGAGCATGACGATTTTGATATCTCCGCTGGTGTCGCAGGCGGGGGCGAGATCACAAACATTGTAGGGATCTTTTTTCTGGCTCATTTTATCTGCCTTGTTCTTTCTGATACAGTTTCAATGCTGTTTTATCCACATCTGCCCAGAAGTTTTTATCATTCCGGCAGGCGGGGAAGTGTTTGCAGTACTCTGCGATAAAACGCAGTCTGTCGCGGTGGGAAAGTTTTGAATCCATGCTTGAAAAGTGCAGTCCCGCAACGTCTTTGACATGGTAACGGTACGGAACTTTTGTGCGGATCTGCGCCCGGTGCAGGTCAATGACGAAAACCCGGGAGTCCCGTGTGATTTCTGAAGCATTCACCAGATAATGACAGATGTAGCAATCGCGGTGATTGACACCTGAAGCGTGCATTTTTCCGGCACTTTGAGCAATCTTTTTAATCAGGATGTGCTTGATTTGCTCTGTTGTTCCGGCATTGGAAATATCTTCAACACTGGTCATATTTTCAAGTTCGCAGGTAATGAGAAAAGACTCCTGCTTTGCCGGATTTATTCCGCCTTTTCTGCCGTAGGCGGCACAAGTCATGGTGTTGATACCGATACTGTGCAGTTTTTCAAGAGCCAGAAATTCGTTGGCGGCACCCAGAATCGGCAGTTTGAATTGAAAAAGATTTTTCAGTATTTCCGTCCAGCCGATACCGTGATGGACTTTTGCAAAATATCCTTTGCCGGCAACTTCAAAACGGAAAGTTCTCCGGGTTTTGACTTTGCGGAAATCTATGCCCTCAAGTTTTTCAACCTCTTCAAAAGGGTCTTTGCCCTGCCATAAAATTTTGAATACATTGTCAAGAGCCAGATCACAGTAAGAAAAAAAACTCATTTTGTGATTTCTCCTGTAATGACATCAGCGGCAAATTCAAAGCGGCGTTTCAAGTCGAGGGTGGACCCCAGTGCAACCGCCTCACGGGTCATTTCTTCAAGTTTGGCAGGTGTTGAGAGCAAAAGGCGCAATGCCCGGTTGAGGGCGGTCTGACGGAAAGGCGCGGTCAAAAGGAAACTCTCTGAAGCGACAATTTCCTTTGCCCATCCTCCTGCGACGGAGGCAAGAACCGGCGTTCCGGCGTACAACGCTTCAAGCGGCGCTGTTCCGGCTTCTTCTCCGCGGGCGGGGTGAAGAAGTAAATCTGACGCAAGAATCAAATCATTGAGTTCGTTGTCAATGATGGTAAAGCGCACCTGTTCTTCAATGCCGAAGTGCTTTGCCAGACGGCGGGTCGCCCGCACATTGCCGCTGCCGGCAAGAATCAGCTGACAGCGCATTTTGTAGGCATCAGGCAAAGAGGCAACGGCGGCAATGGCGCGGTCTGCGCCGGAAATCTGAAAGTTGCCGATGTTGAGCAGAAGAAAATCATTATCATTTATGCCCAGTTCATCACGCATTCTTTCGCGGCGTTCTTCCGCATCTGCGGGACGTCCGCAGCCTGCGGGAATATCCGGCGGCAGTTCAAAGAAGCGGTTGTCAGGTGTGCCGTAGGCGGTCTGATATTCCTTTTTCTGATGAGCTGAAATGTGCAGGATTTTTGTCTTGCTGCCGCTTCTGAAAACTCTTTTTTCCAATCCGATATTGAAACGGTAGCGGAAAGTCAGTTTTTTCCAGAAGGCAAAACGGTCAAGCGGCGTTGCCGCAATACATCTTGAAGTTGAGTAATAATAATCCGCACCGGGAATGCGGTTGAATGCCACAAGAACATCGGGCGGATTCTGTTTGAGAGCTTCGCGCAGAGTTCTGATGAATTTTCCCGCCCGTCTGGGATTGGTGAATGATGAGCCGGGCAGAAGTTTCACTTTCAGATAAGGCGGCAGCTGCGAGCCTTCTGCTATGACGGAGCAGTAAAGCGTGACCCTGTGTCCCCGTTTGTGGAGTTCTTCGGCAAGGCGCACAGAATCCTGGGGAAAGGTTTTTGCGGAACTGTATTTAAAACATGCCAGCGCGATATTCATAATTGATATTCCGTTCAGAGATCCAGGTCCTGAGAATCAAGAACATCCATAAAAATCTGCATTTTTCTGCTGAGTTTTGCCCGGGCGGGGGGCTTGCCGGTTTTGCGGTCGCTTGCCGCCGGATTGAGAATCATGGTGGCATGATTCAAATGGCAGATGAATTTTCCCAGTTCATCCGACGGGAGAAAATGCATGTCGTATCCGGCTGAAACCAACTTCAGATGCATGTTTTTTCCGGCAGATTCGTTATCAAAGAAACCGTCGGTATGTTGACGGACAAGTTCAGAACGGTATACCGCACAATGGCTTCTTAAATAACGGATTTCTTTTTTGTATTTTTTTCCGCTGAGGATACGGAATTTTTCTTCCAGATAATGCGCCGCTTTCCAGATGAAAGATTTGGGCGGCTCCAGTTTCCAGCTGCCGACACCCGCAACACGGTCGGAATCAAAGTGTCCCAGAAGATAATCGACCCAGTCCGGACGGAGGATGAATGTATCCGTATGCATGATCATAACAAAGGGCGTGTCAACCAGAGCAAAAGCTTCATCAAGGGCCCGTGCATGCATTTCGGGACCGGATTCTTCAGGCGGAACCTGCCGTTCAATCAGTTTGATCCACTTGAGCTGGCGCAGGTATTCAATGGAACTGTCGTTTGAAGCATTGTCAATGACAATGACTTTGACCTGTTCCGGGGAGGAATATTTACGGAGCAGACGAAGACAAATCTTCGTCAGCTCCGGTGTTTTATAATTGGGAATAATAACTGTCAGCTGCGGTTCGGACATAACAGAAATTTTCTTTTGTCAGAGATCACGTCCTGCGAGCATGCGGTAGGCGTCAAGATACTTCTGAGCAGTCTTTTCAGCCACTTCTGCCGGCAGTTCGGGACCGGGGGCAGTTTTATTCCAGTCAAGCGTTTCAAGATAGTCGCGGACATACTGTTTGTCCAGACTGGCGGGACTGGTTCCCTCCTGATAGAGGTCAGCCAGCCAGAAACGGCTTGAATCGGGGGTCAATACTTCGTCGGCGAGGATGATTTCACCATCGGCTTCACCGAACTCAAATTTGGTATCCGCAAGGATGATGCCTTTGCTCTTGGCATAATCTCTTGCCCGGGTATAGATGTCGAGGGCAAGATCGCGGATTTTTGCAGCTTTTTCATCTCCGATCGTGCGGCAGACTCCGGCAAAGTCAATGGCTTCGTCGTGTTCGCCGATTGCGGCCTTGGTGGAGGGGGTGAAAAGAGGCTCATCCAGCATGGAGGCCTGCTTGTAACCAGCTCTCAACGTAATGCCGGAAACGGTGGAGGTTTTCTGATAATCCTTCCAGCCGCTGCCGACAAGATAACCGCGAACGATACATTCGATCGGGAAAATGCTGACTTTGCGAACGATCATGGAGCGTCCGGCGAGATCCTTTGCATAGGGTGCCAGTTCCGGACGGGTGGTCACATCATCGGTGATGAGGTGATTTTTGACATCCGAGAAGAAACCGAACCAGAACTTGGAAATCTGGGTGAGAACCTCTCCTTTGCGGGGAATACCGGTCGGAAGCACCACGTCAAAGGCGCTCAGACGGTCGGTGGCAACGAACAGCAGGGCGTCGCCCAGATCATAGACATCGCGGACCTTTCCGCGGTTGATCATGGGAACTCCCGGAATCGCTGTTTCGATCAACGCTCCATTGGCATCGTAACGCATGATTGTCTTCCTCAGCCCTTGATTTCGCCGATTTCAACGCGGGTAAGGTTCTGACGGTGACCGTGGGTGCGGCGATAGCCTTTGCGGCGTTTCATCTTGAAGACAATCAGTTTCTTGGCGCGGAACTGATCCAGAACTTTGGCTGCGACCTGGGCGCCTTCAACACGGGGGGTACCGGCATTGAGTTTGCCGTCATCGGTTCCGATAGCGAGAACTTCGCTGAAAATAACTTCCTGTCCGATTTCGGCTGCGAGCTTTTCGACTTCGATGATGTCGCCGGTCTTGACGGTGAACTGTTTACCGCCGGTCTGAATAATTGCGTACATTTCTACATTCTCCTATTAAACTAAAATAATGAAATTTTAAATTTTCACATTGCAATCAAATAATATAACCCCGAAACTATTTTTTTGCAAGTAAAATACGGGGAAGATTCTTTATAACTTTTAATCCGAACAGAAAATAAGCATAAAACGGGTTGGCTCCGTATTTGATTTTCACCCGTAATTCATCGGCAAGGCAGCGATAGATCCGCTGATCTGAGAGTCCCCCCTCAAGGTAATATGCAATCAGTTCAGGCACATACAGGACTTCCACTTTTTCTGCATTGACTGCACGGTACATGAAATCGTAATCGCCCAGCAGACGGAAACTTTCGTCGTAAAGTCCGATCTCATCGTAGACTGCGCGCGGAACGAACATTGAGGGGTGCGGGGCAAATGCGCCGATATAGCGGTTGTTTTCGCGGAATCCTCTGACTCTGCCCAGATGTTCATACTGCACATCCCCCCAGAAAATTTTTCTGCCGGGCGTTTCTCCGAAAGCCTGAGAAACGGTTTGAAATGCGCCCGGATAATATTTATCCCCTGAATTTATCATGCCGACCACATCCCCTGTGGTCTTGCGGATACCTTTATTCATGGCATTGTAAATGCCGCTGTCAGGTTCGCTCACAAAGAAGGCAAGTTGTGTTTTGTACTTTTCAATGATTTCCACAGTGCCGTCCGTTGAACCGCCGTCAATGATGACATATTCAATATCAGGATAATTCTGGGAGAGAACTGATTTTATGGTTTCTTCAATATGCTCCGCATCGTTGCGGACGATGGTGACGATTGAAATTTTCATCATTTTCCCCTGTTGTAAAGTTCGGACATTCCGACAGGTCTGAAAGTTTTTTTGAGTTTTTTTCTGCGCTGCGTATTGACCGAAAGATATTTCCACCGTGCAAAACCGAAGTCATGCGGAATAAAGTTTTCAAGCCAGGCGTGATTGAGCTGGTAGGATATGGGATATCCTTCATAAATCCACACACACTTGTCTGCCAGATAACGCACCATTTTTTTGTACTTTTCCGTCCGTTCAGGAGAATCGGGCATCGGACGGATCTCTTCAAACATACGGTCAAATTCAGGATCGGAATATCCCGTTCTGTTGCAGCCGTTCCGGTTGCCCGAATAAAAGAGCTGCAAAAAGTTTTCGGCATCCGGATAATCGCCGATCCATGAAAGGCGGAAAAGCTGCATTTTGCCTGCGCGCAGTTTTTCGTAAAAGCGGGGATTGTTGTTGAGAATGGGCGTACATTCTATTCCGAGTGCGGCAAGTTCCGCCGCCATGATTTCCCCCGTCTGCCGGTGACTTGAAGTGTTGCCCGTCTGGTCAAAGGTAAGATGCAGCCGTTTGCCTGTTTTTTTGCAGATCCCCCCGGGAAATCCTGCTTCAGCAAGCAGTTGTTTTGCTCTCTTTAAATTGTAAAAAGTCCACGGATTTTTAAAGTTTTTATCGTAACCTGCCACGCCCGGCGGAACGGGACCGTGTGCCGCCAGAAGCTGGTTGCCCGAGTGTTCGATTCTGCGCTGAACAGAAAAGGCAAGACTCAGTGCCTGACGCAGTTTGAGGTTATCAGCAAACAGCGGATTTGAAAAATTGAATCCCACATAGCGGATCTCAAACTCCGGAACGCGCTGAAGTTTTATACCCCGTTTGACAAGTACCGGCGGAAGTTCTCCGCCTCCGGCAAGGTCGGCATTGTCCTTGTCAAGAGCCTGATAGTCCAGATTGCCCTGCAGAAAGAGCATCCATGAAGTCATGGGTTGTTTGATGAGCATGATTTCAAATCTGTCCGCCAGCGGCAGGGGACGGGTTCTGTCAGCAGGAGAATCCGCCTGAGAATAAAATTCTTTGCGGAAAAAGGGATTTTTCTCCAGAATGATACGGCAGTCATTGATCCACTCTTTCAGTACAAAGGGACCGGAGCCTGCGGGATGACGGGCAAAGGATTCCCCATAGTGTATGACCGCTTCTTTGGCAACGATGCCGCAGTTGGGCATGGCAAGCGCATAGAGAAAACGCGGGTCGGGGTTATTCAGATGAATGACAAATTCCGTATCCGAAAGAATTTCAAACCCTTTGATACCCTGCTGATAAATTTTAAAATCCCCTTTGGGAGTGCGTGCGCTTTTGCTGTGGAACTCATCTATTCCTGCAATGCGGTTGCGGAAAAGCCAGTAAAGCGGACTGTGATTGCGGGCATCGGCAATCCGCAGAAAAGAAAACAATACATCAGAAGAGGTGATTTTCCGTTTCCTTCCCTTGAAAACCGGGTCCGGCGCAAAAAAGAGATCGTCCCTGAGGTGGAAACGGTAACTTTTGAAATCGCTTGCAGACTCCGGCATTTTGCGGAGCATGGAAACTTTGAGTTTGTAGGGACGGCTTTTATAGTCGTATTCCAGAAGTGTATCATAGATTGCGCCGATGAGATTTCTGCTTGCCAGATCATCCGCCAGAGCCGGGTCAAGGGTGCGTACCCTGCCGCCTGCGGCGGTGCGGATCGTCTTATCTGAAGACGAAAAAGATACTGCCGTCCACAAAGTGAACAGCAGTATCAGAATATTTTTTATTTTGCAGCTCATCGGCAAGTTTTTATGCCTGAGTGATTTTTGCAAATCCGGGCGCAAGTTTTTTGAACATGGCGACGGATTCGGGATCGGGCGTATAGGTCACCAGATCAAAGGAATTGCGGACGGTTTCTCTTGCCGCCGTCAGATCTTTGATTGTACCGCAGGCAATCGCCTGAGCCAGAATATTGCCGGTGGCAGTCGCTTCAACAGGTCCGGAAATCACAGGGATATTCATGGCATCTGAAATCAACTGCATGAGGAAACGGTCTTTTGTACCGCCGCCGACAACGTTGAATGCGGCATAACGGACACCCAGCAGTTTTTCCAGTCCGGCAAGTTTGCCCGCCGTATACAAGGCGAGGGAGTCATAAATGGCGCGGACGACCTGAGCGTCGGTCATCTCATCTCCCTGTCCGGAGGTGCGGCAGAAGTCGCGGATACGCTGAGGCATATCTCCGGGCGTGAAAAATTCGGGGTTGTTGGGGTTGACAAGAAAACGTCCCGGTTCGGCGGTTTTTGCCATGTTTTCCATGTCGGCGAAGCTCAGATTTCTGCCGGACTCGTTCCAGACACGGCGGGTTTCCTGAAAGAGCCAGCTGCCCATGATATTGGTGAGAAAACGGATTTTCTGATTGAGTCCGCCCTCGTTGGTGAAACTTGCTTCTTCAGAAACTTTGCTGATAAAGGGGCTATCCAGTTCGGCACCCAGCAGAGCCCAGGTACCGGCACTCAAATATGCCCATTCCCCGGAAACAGGTGCGGGAACTGCACCGACGGCACTTGCCGTATCGTGTGAACCGACTTTGAAAATCGGAATGGCTTTGCAGTTGAACTTTTTCTGCAATTCTTCTTTCAGCACGCCCGCCTGAGTGCAGGGGGCAACGATTTCGGGGAAGATATCGCGGGGCAGACCCAGTTTATCAATGAGTTCCCAATGCCAGTTGCGTGTGGCGGGATTCAGAAGATCAGAGGTTGAAGCAATGGTGTATTCAGCGGTGAAATCTCCGCCCAGGCTGAATGCCAGAGCATCGGGCATAGGCAGAAAAGTTGCATTGACCAGATCTTCGGGATGTTCGTCTTTGTGAGCGCAGAGCTGGTAAATGGTGTTGAGGGTCATTTTCTGGATTCCCGTCATGGCGTAGATATCGCTTGCCGGAATTTTTTCCCAGACCTTCACGCTGGAACGGTTGGTGCGCTCGTCACGATAGTTGAAGGGCAGACGTTTGGGCTGTTTTGTGTCTTTGTCAAAAAGAACGTAGTCAACGCCCCAGGTGTCAATGCCGATTCCGGTGATGTCGGAGTCAAATTCAAGAGCTTTTTCCAGACCGGTTACCAGTTCATTGCAGAGGCGGGGGTAATCCCAGGTGAGATCTCCGTTCTTTTCAACCGGAGCGTTGGGGAAACGGTGGACTTCGGTCAGAACCAGTTTGCCGTTTTCAATTTTTCCGGCGATGGCGCGTCCGCTGGAAGCGCCCAGGTCAAAGGCAAGAAAACTACTCATAATAATTCATTCCTTAACTTTGTTAAAGGTTTAAAAATCTTTCAAATCCGTTACCCCCGGGCTTTTTTGACAGTTTCCCGGGTTTTCATGATCAGTTCTTCAGTTTCCTCCCAGCCGATACAGCCGTCGGTGATGGAAACTTCAGGGTCAGGTGTAACGCCCGGAACAACTTTCTGACTGCCCGGTTTGAGATTGCTTTCAAGCATGACGCCGCGGATGGCTGTTTCACCTGAAGCAATCTGTTCAAGCACACCGTCAAGTGCAATGCGCTGTTTGCGGTAGTCCTTGCCGGAGTTGGCGTGACTGCAGTCAATGACGATGCCTGTCGGCAGTCCGGAACGGCGGAGAACGACCCGCAGATAAGCGATATATTCCGGTCCGTAATTGGTGTGTCCGGCGCCGCCGCGCATGACGATATGTGCGTAGGGATTGCCGTTGGTGCGGAAAACACCGACAGTTCCGTCTTCAAGGACACCGAGAAAACTGTGGTGACTTCTTGCAGCAAGTACCGCATCTATTGCTGTCTGGGTTGCGCCGTCGGTGGCATTTTTGAATCCGACGGGCATGGATAAACCGCTTGCCAGCTGACGGTGTGTCTGAGCTTCTGTGGTTCTTGCGCCGATGGCGGTCCAGGTGATGCAGTCCGCTACATACTGCGCCAGAATCGGGTCAAGGATCTCTGTTGCCGCAGGCAGTCCGATTTCAGCGACTCTTGTCAGCATATCGCGTGACAGGCGGATTCCCCGGGCTATATCGCAGGAGTCATCCAGATCAGGGTCTGTCAGCAAGCCTTTCCAGCCGACTGTTGTGCGGGGCTTTTCAAAATAACACCGCATGAGGATCATCAGATGATCCGAAACTTTATCGGCAAGAGCTTTGAGTTTTTCCGCATATTTTAATGCCGCATCGGGATTGTGGATCGAACAGGGCCCCGTGATGACCATAAGTCTTGTGTCTTTGCCGTCCAGAATATCCATTACCTGCTGACGGTAGGAAATCACCCGTTCTCCCGCTTCGATAGAAAGCTGATGTTCCAGACGGATTTCCTCCGGACTGGGCAGTGCTGCAATTCCTTTGATATTTATGTTGTTCAGTTGACTGAATGAAGTCATGATAAAATCCTGCTTTCCGTAAAAATTATATTTGGGATGTAATATACCATGATTTTTCCGTCAATGCAAGGAACTCCCGCCTTGAAAAAAAACTTTTTCGGGGTATTTTATGCTGAAAGCGCAATGATTCAGGTTTTTCCGGGAGAATAAAAGTATTATGAAAGAAGTTCTTGTTTCAGGAATCAGAATATCCGCCCGCAGTACCGCTGCCGGATTGGAAAAAAGATTGCGCGGCAAAGCCGCCGGAATCCTTGAATTGTCTCCCCGTGAATTGGGAAATATCCGCATCATCGGTAAAAGTATTGATGCCCGGGGCAGAGAGGTTGTGCTGCTTTTCAAGGTTGCCGTTGAAGTTCCCGATGATGTACCTTTGAAAGCCTGGGAGATGCCTGAAGCTTCCGTTCCTGTATTTCCTGAAAATATTACTCTGAAAAATCCCGTTGTTGTCGGAACAGGTCCTGCCGGAATCTTCTGCGGACTGTTTCTTGCCATGGCGGGGACTTCTCCCCTGATCCTTGACAGGGGACCCTGTGTTGAAGACCGTTGTAACGGTATTGATGATTTTCTCCGCACACGTCAGCTTGATGAAAACTGCAACCTGCTCATCGGCGAGGGCGGTGCAGGCACTTTTTCAGACGGCAAACTTTATACGGGAACGCATGATAAAATGGCGCGTTTTGTTCTTCAGACTTTTGTTGAAGCGGGCGCACCTCAGGAGATCCTCTATCTTGCCCGTCCCCACATCGGAACCGACTTTCTGAAAGTTGCCGCTGCCGGACTCAGAAAGAAAATCATTGCTCTCGGCGGAAGTTTCAAATTCAATACGCAGGTGACGGATGTCGTTGTGCAGAATGGAAAATGCTCCGGAGTCGTCTGCTCTGACGGCAGTACCATTTCAGCTCCTGCAGTTGTTATCGCCTGCGGACTCGGCGGACGCGAGCTTGCCCGTAATCTGATGAAAAAAGTTGACTTTGAATTGAAACCTTTTCAACTTGGCTGCCGTATTGAACACCCTCAGGAATTTATTGATTTCAGACAGTATCACGGAGCGCGTCCCGAACTGCTCGGGGCGGCGGAGTATCATCTTGTTTCCCGTCCGGGCGGAACAATTCTGCCCGTCAGCAGTTTCTGTATGTGTCCCGGGGGGACTGTCGTCAATGCCTCAGCCTGGCAGAATGCCTGTGCCACCAACGGCATGAGTGATTTTGCCCGCAACGGAGAATTTGCCAATGCCTGTCTGATTTCAACTTTGAGTCCTGATTTTTCAGGGAATGTGGAAAACGCTTTTGCGCTGATTGAAAAGATTGAACGTGCCTCTTTTCTGCTTGGCGGAAAAGACTATTCTTTCCCCGCGCAGGATGCCGCAGGATTTTTACGCAACGAGGTGATTCTCCGCAACCGCAAAACTTCCTGTCATACCGGAATCATCCCGGGAGACGTACGTTCTCTGCTCCCTGCGCCCACAGTCAGCGCGCTTTCATCGGCGTTGAAGTTCTTTGACCGTCAGCTTCCCGGATTTATCAAAAACGGCAAATTCATCGGTGTTGAACCCTGTGTATCTTCCCCCTTGCGTTTTACCAGAAAAGAAAACGGCTTTTCCCCGGTTGACAATTTGATTCTTTCCGGCGAAGGTGCGGGAGCCTCAGGCGGTATCATTTCCGCCGCCTGTGACGGAATCAGGGCCGCCAAAGCTCTTCTGCCGGTAACGCAGGCATGATTTGGGATGGCAACGGCGGTATGCGTGTTGCGTGGGTGTGGCGCTTGTGTCTGACTTGTCTGACTTGTCTGACCTGTCTGACAAAATGGTGCGCCCGTCTTCGCCCTGACGGGCTACGCCGTGGCAAGCCATGTGATACCCCGAGGGCTTGCTGTACCGCTGTCTGGTTTGACCCAGGCGAAAATTTACCGCAGGGGTATGCAAGGCTTTTTTATGGCAACGGCGGTTTGCAGTCTGCGTGGGCGTGGCGCTTGTGTCTGACCTGTCTGACCTGTCTGACCTGTCTGACCTGTCTGACAAAATGGTGCGCCGCTGTATACCCCGTGGGTTTGCATGGCGCTGTTTGGTTTGGCTCGGACGAAAATTTACCGCAGGGGTATGCAAGGCTTTTTTTTATGGCAACGGCGGTTTGCGGGGTGCGTGGGCGTGGCGCTTGTGTCTGACTTGTCTGACCTGTCTGACCTGTCTGACAAAATGGTGCGCCGCTGTATACCCCGAGGGCTTGTTTTGCCGCTGTCTGGTTTGGTGCGGGCGAAAAGTTGCCAGTGGGGTGTGTCGGGCAACTTGATAGCAACGGCGGTATGCGTGTTGCGTGGGCGTGGCGCTTGTGTCTGACTTGTCTGACTTGTCTGACCTGTCTGACCTGTCTGACAAAATGGTACGCCGCTGTATACCCCGTGGGTTTGCATGGCGCTGTCTGGTTTGGCTCGGGCGAAAATTTACCGTCGGGGTATGCAAGGCTTTTTTTATGGCAACGGCGGTATGCGTGTTGCGTGGGCGTGACGCTTGTGTCTGACCTGTCTGACCTATCTGACTTGTCTGACCTGTCTGACTTGTCTGACAAGATGGGTGCGCCGCTGTATACCCCGTGGGCTTGCTGTGTCGCTGTCTGGTTTGGCTCGGGCGAAAATTTACCGCCGGGGTATGCAAGGCTTTTTTTATGGCAACAGCGGTATGCGGGGTGCGTGGGTGTGGCACAATAAAACGGTAGCAAACGGTGGTTAACGGTAACAAACGGGTAATGGTGTGCCGCTGTATACCCCGTGGGTTTGCTGTACCGCTGTCTGGTTTGGCTCGGGTGCAAAGTTGTCGCAGGGGTAGTGCAACGGGCAGATTTACCGCAGGGTAATGCAGGGCAACTTGATGGCAACGGGGGTATGCGTGTTGCGTGGGCGTGGCGCTTGTGTCTGACTTGTCTGACCTGTCTGACCTGTCTGACAAAATGGTGCGCCTGTCTTCGCCCTGACGGGCTACGCCGTGGCAAGCCATATGATACCCCGGGGGGGGCGGTGCCGCTGTCTGGTTTGGTGCGGGCGAAAAGTTGTCGCAGGGGTAGTGCAACGGGCAGATTTACCGCAGGGTAATGCAGGGCAACTTGATGGCAACGGTGGTATGCGTGTTGCGTTGGCGTGACGCTTGCATAAGACTTATAAGACTTATAAGACTTATAAAATGATGATGGGTGCGCCATGTGATACCCCGTGGGTTTGCTTGCCGCAGTGTGGAATGGCTCGGGCGAAGATGTGCCGCAGGGGTATGCTGCGGAAATGGCGGCTGTGCTCGTTAGAGCCAGTCCCCGGCAATCGGGGATTTTTAAGGGGCAGCGCCCCTTAAACGATTGCAGCAACGTCGCAATCGCTACCCGCTTTTTTTTGCCAAGCTTTTTTTTCTACCGAAAAAAAAGCGGGATCAGTTGAATTCCTGGGCTTTGAGGACGGCGACGAAGGCTTCCTGGGGGATGTTGACCTGACCGATTAACTTCATGCGTTTTTTGCCTTCTTTCTGCTTTTCAAGGAGCTTGCGTTTACGGGTGATATCACCGCCGTAACATTTGGCAAGAACGTTTTTGCGGAGCTGCCGGATGGTTTCGCGGGCGATGACTTTTCCGCCGACGGCGGCTTGAATGGCGATTTGGAACATCTGAGGCGGAATGGCCTCTTTGAGACGTTCAGCGATCTGTCGGCCGCGTTCGTAGGCAAAATCAATGTGAACGATGGAGCTGAAAGCGTCCACGGGTTCGCCGTTGACGAGGATATCGAGTTTAACCATTTTACCTGCGCGGTATCCGGCGGGTTCGTAGTCCATACTGCCGTAGCCCCGGGTCATGGACTTGAGCTTGTCATGGAAATCAATCAGAATTTCATGCATGGGCAATTCTGCGGTAATGATGACGTGTCCGGCGTCGGCGCTGGCGGTTTCGGTGCAGATGCCGCGCTTGGACATGATGAGATTCATCACATCGCCGATGTAGGTTGTCGGGGTCATGACGTGACAGCGGATAAAGGGTTCTTCGATTCTCTCAATGATGGAGGGATCGGGCAGATAAACCGGGTTGTCAACGTATTGTAATTCACCGGATTTGAGATAGACGTGATAAATCACGGAGGGATAAGTTGCCAGAATATCCATGTTGTATTCACGGCGGAGACGCTCCTGAATGATTTCCATGTGGAGCAGACCGAGGAAACCGCAGCGGAAACCGAATCCGAGGGCGGCGGAACTTTCTGCCTGATAGACAAAGGCGGCATCGTTGAGCTGAAGTTTGCCCATGCTGGCTTTGAGCTGATCGTATTCATCCGTATCAATGGGATAAATGCCGCTGAACACCATGGGACGGACTTCTCTGAAACCGGGGAGGGGGTCTTTGGCGGGTTTGTCGCAGTCGGTGATGGTATCGCCGATACGGGTGTCGGCGGGACTCTTTAAGTTGGGAATCAGATAGCCGACACTGCCGGCTTTAAGTTCTGCGCAGGGCTGCATCTGGGGACTGAATACGCCGACTTCTTTGATTTCGCTGGAAATACCGTTGCTGAAAAGTTTGATTTTCGTTCCGCGTTTGAAAGTGCCGCGACGGACACGGACAAAGTTGACAACACCGCGGAAAGTATCATACTGGGAGTCAAAAATCAGAGCCGCTGTTCCCTCTTCAGAAGTTTCTTCCGGCGGAGGAATGCGCTTGATGACTTCTTTGAGAAGTTCAGCGACACCCGCACCTGTTTTGCCGCTGACGGAAAGAGCCTCTTCGCGCGGAATGGCAAGAATTTCCTCCATCTGTTCATAACAGAGTTCCAGATTGGCGGCGGGCAGGTCGATTTTGTTGATGACGGGGATGATTTTCAAATTCTGGGCGATGGCCAGATTGATGTTGGCAACGGTCTGCGCCTGAACGCCCTGAGTGGCATCAATCAAAAGAATCGCACCTTCGCAGGCACAGAGACTGCGGCTGACTTCATAGGTGAAGTCAACGTGTCCGGGAGTGTCGATAAGGTTGAGTTCATAGGTGATCCCGTCGCCCGGATCGTACTGCATACGCACGGGATGGGATTTGATGGTAATACCGCGTTCACGCTCCAGGTCCATACCGTCCAGCAGCTGTTCCTGAAGATCACGTTTGGCGACGGTTTCGGTAATTTCAAGCATGCGGTCGGCAAGGGTGGACTTGCCGTGGTCGATATGGGCAATAATGCAAAAATTTCTGATATGTTCAAGTTTCAAGGCTGTACCTCAGGTTTAAAATTTTCAATACACCGCCATAATATAGCACCGAAAGCGGAATAACTCAATAAAATTATTTCTTTTCCGCAGCAGATTCCGGGGCGGGCGCAGGTTCGGCGGCTTGAATCAGTTTATCCAGATGCTCTTTGCGTTCGGAGAGGAACTTTTCCAAAGCTGCCTTATCCTTGAGGAAGAGAACTTTGACGATGAGCCTTTTGGCGGCACCGCGCTCTCCGGCAAAATCTGTGCGGTCAGCGTTTTGTGTAATGCGTTCACCGGAAAGATTTGTCTGAATGGGCGCACCATCCGGTGTCAGGTTGAAAGGCATGGTCCAATTTGAGGACGGACCGGTATAATAGGCGTCGTTGGCGTACAAGCCTTTGTAAACCGTTTCAGCTGAAACCAGACAGACGGCATCGGCACCGCGGGAGGCGGCTTCTTCGAGCAGACGTTCCTGAAGATCTTCCATATCCGCTTTGAGACCGCTTTCAATGACGGCTTTGCCGATGATGGTGTATTTTCCGGCAGGCAGCTGTTTTTTGCTCTGATACCAGGCGGGAACGATACCCCGTTTCAAAGGTGCAAATTCTCTGCCGGTGTATTCAAAGTTGACACAGCCGCAGAGAAACAGCAAGAATAAGAATCCTGCCGCAAGGCGGGTGAAAAGAGAAAAATCTTTCATTTTCAATCCTGTTTAGCGCGTTTCAAGTTGAGTTCCCAAACCTGGTTTCTGCGGACTTTTCGAACGTAGAACTCTGCATTTTTGACCCGGATCATATCTCCGGACTTCGGACCTCTGTTCAACTGTTCATCCAGCTCGCGGGCCAGCCAGAAACCGACAGGCTCCGCCCTGCCGGGAATATCCAGATGGGTGTCGCGGACAATCTGAATCATGGAAACACCACCGCCGACGACCCAGAGAGATTCGCTGGGAGAATAAAATGTACGGGGCAGCGCATCAAATTCGTCATCCAGATCACCTAAAAGTTCTTCAATAATATCTTCAAGCGTGACCAGACCGAGGGTTTGGCCGGTTGCGGGATCGCGGACGATCATCATGTGACTGTGCTGACTTGCGAAACTGTCCATCAGTTCCGCCGCCGTGTCATCCGGATCAACAAAGTCGATGGGACGCATAACTTCGGTGATTTTCATGGACCCGGGATGATTCAAGTCTGTCACCACCAGTTCTTTGAAGTTGACATAACCCAACACTTTGTTGATGTCATTATCTGCACAGACAGGGTAACGGGTGTGGTAGTCTTTGCCGGAGGAGTTGATCGCCTCCTGAACCGTTGTGTCCGAATCAAAAAACGAGATGTATTCTGCTTCAATCATGACTTTCAACGCCGTTCTTTCAGAAAGTTTGGGTACCATGCTGATAATGCGCTCCTGACGGCTTGAAATCGCTTCTGAACTGCGCGCCATCGCCGCCAGAGCTGAAATCTCTTCAGTCGTACTGGTGTGCTTGACCTGTTTGCGTTCAAACGGACGGTTCAGGAGATAAGACAATTTGATCAGAGGACTTAAAATAATTGTCATGATATGCAGCGGGATCGCCGCAGTATTCATGATGGTGATGTTGAACCGGTAACCGAGCGTTTTGGGCAGAATCTCGGAGTACTGAACGATGACCAGCGTGAAAAGAATGGAAAATATCCCCATATACTTTCCATGAAAGATCTGGTTCAAATTTGCACCGGCAATCGTCGCACCGATGGTGTTGGCGGCGGTGTTCAAAATCAGAATGACAGCGACCGGTTTGTTTATATCCCGTTTCAGGGCGGCAACGATCCGACCGTTCCGGGGATTATGCTGACGGAGTGTCGCAAGCTGACTCGGAGACAAACTTAAAATCGCCGCTTCCAGAAGAGAACAGATGTGAGACGTTACGATGGCAATGGTTATACTTGAAATAAATACAATCCACTCGTGCAATTTATTTTACTCGCTTTCGTTGGTCCGAAAACTTTTCATCAATAGCGGACTCCGCCTGTTCAGCGGCTATTTTTGCCTTGAGTACTTCAACCATGGCAGGCGGAAATACCCGGATGCAGTTTTCCAGGACATTTTTCTTCATTTCGTTGAATGGCGGCAGCTTTGTCCGTTCGCTGTTTCCCATATCAGACATATAACTCTTGTAAATATAGCGGGCGATTCTTTCGTTGGCAACAGCCGCATCGTGATCGTTGTAGACCAGATAACTGATACTGCGGAAAATCAGACCGCTGATGATTTCACTTGCTTTCTTGACACCGGCATCGCGGACATCTTCAGCCCACTGTGCCATGATGAATTTTTCAAGACTGCCTTCTTTTTGTTTGCCGTCTTCGTCTTCAAGTTTTTTGTAGTATTCTGCGGCTTTTTTGAACTTGCCGTAGTTGTACAAAATGGTGACGGCTTCTTTCATGAAGTTGATACGCGCACTGCGGAAAGTGGAGTAGAAATTCTTTTCTCCGTCATGGACTTTCTGAGTTTCAACAAACGTATCAAACACACTGTCAACCAGTGCCAGGTTGGGAACGACGATGATACTGCCGAAGTTCTTTTCGTCAACCATCATGAGACGACCCGCCCTGAAAGACTCATACAATGCCTGAGTGACGATACGGTCACAGGAAAGATCGTGTCCGCCGGGAGCTTTTTCTGCACCCATTGTCGCCCAGTAAATAGCCTGGGATTCCGGCACCCGCCAGTCAAGCAGACCATACTTTTTGTTGATTTTGACGATACGCACCGGATCAAGTTTAAGTTTCTGACGCAGCAACTCTGCACGGAAATAATCGCGCAGGGCATCTTTGAGTTTCTGATCATTACCCAGTTGTGCGGCAAAATTCTGAGGCAGTTCGGGGGCGGAGCCTTCAAAAGCCTTGAAGAGTGCGGCATAATCCTGATATCCGGCAGAGGCGGCGGCTTTCCAGATGCCATGCGTTTCAGGATACTTTTTCAGGAAATCCCGTTCACTTGCGGGGGCAGCTGCCAGTTTTTCCCAGTCCGGATTGCCGCCGGAACCGACGATACCCGCCATCTGGATTGCCAGCTGATTCTTGTAATACAAGTTGGCATCGTCAAGAATGTTGCCCAACTTGTGAGAGAAAATCCACGCCAGTTCCTTGTAGATAATCGGATCTTCAGGATTGTAGTACATTGCCTGATCGCGGATGAGCCGGATACCTTCGTTGACCCAGCGCCAGCGGTCGGCGAAACTGGAACAGGTGACAGAGATATTGTATGCCATGTTCCAGGCAAGATAAGCAGTAGCTCCCGAAAAAGTCGGCTGCAGATCGGTGATCCAGCGGGCAAGCTGGACCATTTCAAAGTAATTGCCTTTTTCCTGAAGCGCACCGGCACGCAGCCAGAGCAAATCAGCGACGATGCCGCGGAAACTGCCCAGAGCGACGGTGGTGAAAATCACCATCGGAGGAGCATTGCGGATTTCTCCGGTAAAACGGAGTTTGTGTTCAGCCACCTGAGCATCCAGGCGCTTCTCAAAACGGTTGACTCCCAGCAGCAGTACCAGTGTGACCGCCGCCAGAACCGTGAACATAACCAATGTGCGGAATTTACTCATTTGCGGACAATCAACCCCAATTCACGTTTACGATAGATCCAGATACACAGAAGATACAGCGGCAGAGCCCTGCACACCAGAAAATAGAAGGCAAGCTGCCAGAGGAAAGACCATTCGATCAATTCTCCGTTGGCAACGGCTCCTGTCACATCAAATGCCTGAAGCGGGATAACCACCACCAGAAGCATTTTGGCAACGAATACACCGAACTTGTCGGCGGCACCTGAAATGTAACTCAAACCGGTCATGTAAACGGAGAAACTGCCGAAAAGCAGATAACCCACTTCGACAAACACCGCAACCGGCATGGACATACAGCCGCCGAAAGAGCAGGCGAATCCCGAAAGAATAATCAATTCCAGGGCGATAATCAGAATCGCGCGCATGTAGTTGGCAAAGAATCCCGTTGCTTTGATGAGCAGTTTGGGACCATCCGCAGGCTGGTAGAACTGAGTTGCACCGTAGGGGTCGGCGTTCTGAACACTGACGACAACGGTGTTGTCAGGTGTGACGACCTTCCACTCCGGACGGAGCATCTTTTCATGGAATTCTCCGGACATCACCTGTTCCGGCTGTTGGGAAAGTGCGATCATATAGACGTCATAGTTGGACTTATCCGCATTCTGAGCGAAAACGTTGGCATTGTTTTTCTGCTCTTTTTTCTGCGGAACACCCACATAAAGCAGTAAGCGTGTCATGCGCTGATCTTCGCTTGCAACTTTGCCGATATAGGGACGGTAACGCAGATAGATCGGCGTATCCAATCCTTCGGGAAGTCCGGCAAACTGCCACATCTTGCGTTGTCCGGCCTTGACTTCAGCGTCAGTAGAAACAACTTCTCTGCGGACATCTTTGAGCATTTTTTCCTGAGAGGCGGGACTCAAATCCACATTTGCCCCCTGGCTCTGAAGCCGGAGAATACGTCTTTTGAGTCCTTCGCGTGAAAGCATATCATAATCGGGTTTCATTGCCGGATAGACCCGGCGGCCGACCATGACTTCGTTGCGGATTTTTTCACGTTCCTCTTTCGGGAAATCACTGTTGTTGTAACGGTACATGATGATACCGTAGATGAAGATGCTTGATACCACAAGCAGCAGCAGATTGATCAGGTTGACACCGGTCCATTTGCCCAGCCAGATCGTGACTTTGGATATGGGCTTTGAGACAATCATGTGCAGCTGATAGCTGTCAACATCGCTTGTCATCACAAAACAGCCCAGCCAGATGGAGGAGAGGGCAAGGATGATGCTTACCGCCCACAGGCTGTAAAGCAGTGACACCTTGATAAAATCGCTTGCAGTGCCTGCGCCGACGGTACCGGGAATGAACAGTACCGCAAAGACCAGCACACCCAGCAGCAGCTGAAAGATGTGCGAGCGCAGCGCATGGCGGAAGGTTAATTTTACAATGGCGAAAAAGGGCCTCATTTCCTGTTCCCCAATAAGTCATCAAGTTTGGCGTCAACTTCAGAAAGATCTTCTGCCGGTTTGGTTTCTTCCGGAGCAGGTTTTTCCTGAACGGCTTCGGCAGTCAGGTTTTCAAGTTTTCCTGACAAATCATCATTTTTGACTTTTTCTTCAACGGCAGCGGGTTTTTCAGGTTCAGCCGCTTTGGGTTCTTCGATCAAACTGGCAAGAACGGCGCTGGTTTCATCGCCTTTTTCCAGATAATCTGCGATTTTTCCGCCGCTGACCACACCGGCAGTTTCAACGCTGTCGCGTTTGGCGGTGTTGATGACGTTGAGAAAGAAGTCTTCAAGAGAACGTCTGGGATGATCCACGGTGAAATCTCCGGCAGGGAGATTTTTGCGGATGATTTCCTGAATCTGCTCCATCGCTTCCTGCGGAAGAGACGGGGTGACGATGCGGTTGGAGTCCGAAACAGTCAGAAGTTCAGAGAGTTCTCCCTGCGCGCGGATCTTTCCGCCGTAGAGAATGATGACACGGTCGCAGATATCTTCGACGTCGCTCAAAAGATGGCTGGTGACAAGAACCGTCTTGCCGCGTTTTTTGAGCGCAAGGATCAAATCTTTGACTTCACGGCAGCCGAGGGGGTCCAGACCGCTTGTGGGTTCGTCAAGGATGAGGAACGACGGATCGTTGATCATCGCCTGAGCCAGACCGATACGGCGCGCCATACCTTTTGAAAATTCTCCGACACGTCTGCGGCGTGCGTGCGCCATACCGACCATTTCAAGCAGCTGATCAATGCGCTTTTTGCGGTCGGCGGCAGAAAGATCAAAGAGCGAACCGAAGAAATCAAGCGTTTCTTCTGCCGTCAGATACTTGTAAAGATAGGATTCTTCAGGAAGATATCCGATCTCACGCTTGGTTTCAACCGCACGGGGACTGCGTCCGAAAACGGAAAGTTTTCCGCCGGTGGGATAAAGCAGACCCAGCAGCATTTTGACGGTGGTGGATTTGCCGGAACCGTTGGGACCCAGCAATCCGACCACTTCTCCGGGACGGATTTCAAAATCAATGTCATTGACTGCCCGGGCTTTGGGACGACCCCAGAAATCCCGGAACACTTTGGTCAGTCCTACTGCCCTGACAACAGGTTCGATTTCAGCCATGATGTATTTTCAAACTCCTGAAAAGTGTTAGTTGTTTTCCTGATTCTGTGCGGCGGCGCTCTCCTCAAGGGTGAGTTCCTCTCCGGTACGGACCAGACGCGCACTGTTGAAAATGATGATCAGAGTGCTTCCCGCATGGAGGACTGCCGCCCAGATCGGCGTCATTACACCGACCATTGAGAGGATCATACCGCCGAAAACGAACAGCATACCGAAAAGAAGATTCTGATTGATGATCATCTGTGATTTACGGGAAAGGAAAACCAGCATCGCAATACGGCGCAAGTCATTGGTCATAAGCGCGATACTTGCACTGTTGATGGCAATGTCACTGCCGATGGCGCCCATGGCGATACCCAGATCGCCCGCAGCAAGGGCGGGGGCGTCGTTGACACCGTCACCGACGACGGCAACACGGCTGTTGCGTTTGACGTTTTCAACGAAAAGAACTTTTCCGTCCGGCAGACATTCGCTCTGGAATTCGTCAATCGCCAGCTGTTTGGCAACGGATTCCGCCACGGATTTGCGGTCACCGGTAACCATTGCACAGTAACGGACACCCTGACGGCGCAGTTCAGAAAGCATCTCCGGAGCCTCTTTACGGATTTTATCCTTGAAACCGATCCAGCCGAGGACCTTTCCGCCGCAGGCAACGTAAACAACGCTCATGCCGTCGGATTCAGCGGTGTCGGCATCAAAGACTTCAAGATTCTGTTCACGCATCCAGTTGGCGCGTCCGACCAGGACTTTTTCGCCGTTGACGGTTGCGGAAACACCGCGTCCGTGGGTTTCAGAGAAGTCCGTGGCTTCGTCAAAGGTAAGTCCGGCCTCTGCGGCAAGTTTCTGAATGGCAACGGCAGTCGGGTGGTTGCTGTAACGTTCAACGGCTCCGGCGGTTTTAAGAAGTTCCGCAGGAGAAACGCCGCCGGCAGGCTGCAGTTTGACCACAGAGAGCAATCCGTCAGTCAGAGTTCCGGTTTTGTCAAACACGAAACTGGTGATTTTGCTGGCAAGCTCCAGGTGACTTACGTTCTTGATGAAAATACCCAGACGGGCTGCGGCGGCAACGGCGGCAACGACAGCCGTCGGCGTGGCAAGAACCACCGCACAGGGACAGGCAATAACGAGAAATGCGATAACGGAATTGATGTCTTCAGTGAACCACCAGGTGATCCATGCAAGCATCAGAACCGTCGGCGTATAGTAACCGGCGTAGCGGTCAATGATGCGGACAACCGGAGTACGGCTGGATTCAGCCTGAAGAATCATATCCTTGACTTTTCCGAGCGTGGTATCTTCACCGACTTTGGTGACTTCAAGATCGACCAGACCGGTCAGGTTCTGGGTACCGGCGAAGACGTCGCTGCCGACAGTCTTTTCAACCGGAATGGATTCACCGGTGATGGATGCCTGATTGACGGTACTTTCTCCGGAAATGATTTTGGCGTCAACCGGGAAGTTTTCACCGGGACGCACACGGATACGGTCACCGACTTTGAGGGCTGTTGCCTGAACTTCAACTTCTTTGTCACCCTCCAGACGGCGGGCGGTGTTGGGTGTCAATTTGATGAGTTCCTCAATGGAACGCTGAGCGCCGCTGGCGGTACGGGTTTCAATGATAATCGTCACCAGCAGGAAGAATGCGATGATACCGGCAGTCTGGAAATCCGCGCTGGCAAGAGCCGCAAGGATGGCGAGAGCCACCAGTTCATTCATGTAAACTTTACCGTTGATCAAATCCTTGACTGCCGTGATGATGATGGGCAGCGCGAGAATAAATGCACCCAGAAGTGCGCTCAACTCTGCGGCGAACTCCAGATCGGGCATGGTCCAGTTGAGAATAAAGGAGTTGAGGGTGAGGATACCGCCGAACAGGACGAAGAAAATCTTGCCCATGGCGCGGTCATGTCCGACACCGCCTTCTTCTTTGTGATTGTGTCCGCAGATACAGGTTCCGTCCATGTGGTCGTGATCGTGACCGCAGGAACAGTTGTGATCGTGCTTATGATCGTGACCGCAGGAGCAGCTGTGATCGTGTTTGTGATCGTGACCGCAGGAGCAGCTGTGTTCGTGTTTTTTATCAATATCGCTCATTATTTTTTCTCCTCAGCTTGCGGTGCTTTCACCTTGTTCTCGCGGTTCAGCTGGAACCAGACTTTGCGGGTTCCCTTGCCGTCGGTACCCAGGATGAATTTATCCTCAACCGGAGACTGGAATGCCTCTGTCAGCGTTGAAGTGTAAAGTGCCATCAACACTGTATCGGAATTGGCAAGATATTCTTTGTAGATGCTTTCAAAATAAGTCGTTTCAGCCTTAATGACTGCCACAGTCTGTTTGCGGTAGGTTTCGGCGGCGGCAATGATTTCAGCCTGCTTTGCAAGCGTTTCATTTTCGGTGTTGACCCGGTAGGTCTCAGCCTCGTTCCGCAATGTGGACTGCGTGGTGCTGGCGGCGGTCACCTGATCGAATGCCGCTTTGGTGAAAGCGGGGGGATAGACCCGGTTGAGTGTGACCGTATCCACCGTGATACCGCAGTCGGCGGCAGTCAGCAGACGGGTGAAAAGACGCTGGACCTGTTCCGCATAACGTCCCTGTCCTGCGGCGAGCAGATCATCGACTTTGAATTCGGCAGTAGCCTCAATGACCGCCTGTTGGAAAGTGTTCCGCAGAAAGGTCACAGGACCGCGGGTGCCGACAAAACCATCGGCATCCTTGAATTCAGGATCACCTGAGATACGTCCGTTGACGACCGGATCAACAGGCGTTCCGAGCGTGGTGTAGTACTTTGCCGGATTGCTGATGCGGTAACTGACGGTCCAGGAGGTATGGACGATGTTGGCATCTCCGGTAATAAGATAACTGTCCTTGCCCGGCGTCAGAGCATTGGGCGCCTCGTTTTCTGTCAGAGTCGGCGCAACGAAATCCACATTGAGCAGCTGCTGATTGGTCTGGATACGGACAAATTTGTTGACCGGATAGGGAAGGAACCAGTGTCCGCCCGTGGTGAAAGTCTGAATGATTTTGCCGAAACGCAGCACCAGAACAGCCTGCTGGGGTTCAACGCTGAAATAGCCGCCCCAGCTGACAAAGTAGACCAGCGTTCCGATGATGCCGACAAGCAGCAGGGCAAATGCCCAGCGCAGACACTTGACCAGAGATTTCAGACCCGCTTCATAGCGGCCGGAACGGTCAAATGCTGTTTCATTTATTTCCCGATTTGAATCCATCTCTGATCTCCGTATTACTTGGCTGTTTTCTTCAGAGTTTCAGCACCCTGCTTCAAGAGATCAAAGGGAGCTGTGTTGGTGTCAACAACGATGGTGGTGCGTCCTGCCATGATGGCGCGCAGAGCATCGAGTTTACGCAGGAACTTTGCCAGTTCCGGATTCTTTTTAAACACGGCATAGTATTTTGCCGCTTCAGCATCACCTTTGGCGCGGATCTCTTTTGCCTTTGCTTCGGCATCGGCAAGTTTGATGACCTTTGCGCTGTCGGCGTTGATACGGATCTTGCTGGCTTCGCTTTCACCTTCGGCAATGTATTTATCGGCGACACGTTTGCGTTCGGCAATCATGCGGGCGAAGACTTTTTCGCTGACAGTCTTGGGAACATTGATGGTGTTGATACCGACAGAAAGAATTTCAATACCGTAATCTTTGGTCTGCCGGATCAGATCGTTTTTGATTCTGTCCTGAATTTCGACCAGACGCATTTCTTTGGGATTGGTGTTGACAATCTGATTGACACGGTAGAGACCGAAGGCGGTGTTCTTTGCGCCGCGCATCAGGGAGTTGAGCTGATCTTCAGCGCGGGTGACGTCTTCAAAGGTCACGAAAAATTTGACCACGTCTTTGATTTTGAAGTTGACATAGATTCCGACAAGCAGATTGTGTCCGTCGCCGGTCATGGTTTCTTCAAGTTTGCCGGAGCTGCCTTCGTAGCAGCGCACGCGGTGATCGAAGCGGTAAATCTTCTGGAAGGGGAAAGGCCAGCGGAAATGAAGTCCGGGCTCCGTAATCTGTGCGGGACGTCCGAAAGTCGTCACAACTGCGCTTTCTGTTTCGTTCAGCTGGAATGAGAACACTGCAATCAGCAGTATCGCTGAAACTGCAAGACCCAGAAGCATTGTGGGCCAATGTTTGAAAATGTTTCCGTTTGCCATGTTGTCAAAACCTCCAATATATATTTTATTTGTTGATTATTTCTTGTTTGTAAGCTGGGTTATGTCGGTGTCGATGAGGTCGAGACGTTCTTTTTCCTCAAAGTTGAACTGGAACACCTCATTGCCGAGACCGGCTGAAACGACGAATTTACGCATATTTTTGCAGTCCTGTTCCAGAAATTCCAGATAACTTCTCAAGATGAACATGGACGGCATGATCCGGTAGGTGCGCAACAGCGTGGTGAAACGTTCACTTTCTGCGGCGGCAACTGTGCGGACCTTGTAATCATAGGCACGGGCATCGGCGATGAACTGCCGCGCCTGAGCTTCGGATTGCGGAAGTGTCTTGGCGGCATAAGCCTGAGCTTCAAGAATCTTGGTTTCTTTTTCTTCCATGGCGCCGATCACGTTCTGATAGGCGGGGGCGACTTCTCCCGCCGGGGGATGGGCGCCGAGAATGGTAAGAGAAACAACTTCAATACCCAGATTGCGGGCATCCGCAAGAGCCTGAACACGTTTTTTCATGGCTTCTTCAGCTTTATTGCGGGCGGTGGACATGACTGCCATCATATCCGAACTTGCCAGATATTCGGTTGCAGCCTGTTCGCCGATGAACATCAGCGTTCTGGGAACGTCCACATTGTCATAGGCGTAACTGAACACGCCCTCAGGACGGATGCGGTAACGGATCGGAATGGTCATGCGGACAAAGGAAATGGATGCCGCTTCTGTTTCAGGAGAACGTTTGCCTTCAGGTGCAACGGCAACAATGAAGTTGTCGTCGGATTTGCCGTGTTCTTCAGTCCAGAGAACGACACGGCTGGTTTCGCCCTTGCCGCGCACTCTGGAAGTATCGGTGCCGTCATCGCTGACTTCGCCGATCACCACACGGTGCAGTTCGGTACAGCTGAAGGTGCGGATATTGCCGAAAGGACGGGGAAGTGTAAAGTAAATTCCGGGCTTTAAAAGTTCACGTTTAACGACTTTGCCGAAACGCTCATGAACACCGACCTGATCGGGACCGACTTCGTGGATCATGGTAAATGCCCAGAAGATGGCTCCCGCACCGATGATGACGGGGAAGAAAGAACGTTCCGCAAAACTGTAAAGCCAGGTTCCGGAAACTTTGAAGCCGAACTGATAGTCCAGTGCGGAAGCAATGTTGCGCATGACACCGCCGGGTTCGGTAAAGAGTGCAAGCAAACGGCTCTCAAAAACCGGACGTGTCTCTTTCATGGTGCGCGGACGGTAAAATTCAATGATGAAGTTGGTGATGAATTCAGCACCCAGAACTGCGAAGATCCAGAAGAAAATCTTTGCAACCGTTCCGTCAACTGAGGTGAGATTGCTGTGGAAACAAATAGAAGTAATTGTCGCAGCAGCAAGAACGGCAAACGCCGCAATCAGATTTGCTCCGACACTTCTCAACCAGCGGAAGGCCGGCGTGCGGGATTGTCCGATATAGAACGCTCCGGCAAAAACACTCAAAAGCATCATGACTGCGGCAATCAGGGCAGAGTGGATGGCACTGCCGGTGATGCCCGCATTTGTGCTGCCCCAGCTGCGCCATGAGAAAAGCAGTACCAGCGCTGTAATGATTGCGCCTGTAACTGCCAGAACATAAGGGGCAAACCTGCTGTAATTTTCAAAGGATCTGCCCGATGTGAAACGGACATCTTCTTCAACATCCAGTGCATTGGTATTGGCACGGCGGCGGGCAAGCAGGATTTTTTCTTCACTTTCCTGCGCCGCGGCAGTTGCCAGCATACCGTAAATCATTGCCGCCAGACCGAAAAGCGTTGCCAGACCGAAAGGTATGACCGCCAGTCCGAACACATTGCCGCCGCGATAAGCATTCAGCACCGCAGTTATGATCAGCATTGCCAATGAAAAAATCCAGCCGATCACTGCAAGACGGGTGGTCAGACGGGCATTGTCAATCGCTGTACGGATCTCATTTTCGTTTGTCACCATTAGCTCCTTTTGTTTAATATTTATTAAAATTTAAAAAAATTTTTTATGTACCAAACTATATAATACACCTGTTTTGTGCAAATATCAAATTTTTCCTCACCATTTTACACGGGTTTTACGGCAAAGATCAAAATATTCTGCATTATTTGCGGCTTCTTCCGCCGCTTTTCTGTTATTTTCCTTTTTCCAGATACCGGCGGCTTTTTGTTGCAATTCAATGGCTTTAGTGAAGTTTCCCAATTTCGCCGCCAGAAGTGCGCCGGTTGAGAAGTGTCCGGCGCAGGAACCGGGGGAACGCTTTTGTTTTTTGCTTTCAACTCTGCTTTTTTCATAAATCTTCACGGCGGCTTTCAGCGCATCTGAATTGAATCTGAAGCGGTCAATCAGCAGCCATGTCATGTAATCGCAGGAATCCGGATCTTTGATGTTGCGGAGAAATTTATCTGTTACGGCGGTAAGTTCTCCGGCAAGCTGCGGATAACGTGCAATCATGTCAACTGCCGTGTGATAAAGCCGTGCTTTGGCGGGAACGGCGGAAAGTTGTTCATTCAGCGTTTCCCATGCCTCTTTACTTCTTGAAGTATTTTCCAGATAAAAAAGCCGCATACGCAGAGCCGCTGCATTGCCGGGATCAACTCTGAATATCCGCGAAGCAGTCAGGCGCATTTTGCGGTTGTCGCGGCTTTGCAGGAGCATTTGAAGTTCATCCAGCAGCGGGGAGATTTTTTCATATTTGTCTGTATCAATCGGATTTTTTGCTGTCTCTTCCAGAAGTTCGGGCAGATCAATGGCTTCACCGCACCATTCGATTGTCCGCATCTGTCCGGCGACAAAAGCCATGGGAAAAAGCATACTGCCGCCCATGTAACGGAATGTCAGATGACGTTTGCTGTCAACACCGAAAGAAAGATACGGTGTGTGTATACGTCCCAGCAGATTGTTTGCATCCTGCTCTGAGTCGGGCGTGATAACACTGATTTGGACCATGTCGGCATAGCGTTGAGCCAACTGATTGAGAACTCTTAAAGTTTGAACTGAATTTGCAGTATTGGTCAGCATGAAGACGGCAATCCGGTATTCGCGTCTGCCCTCTTTGTTGTGTTTTAATGTCAACGTCTGCGGTGTGCCCCGCAGCCATTTGATTCCGGATAACTCCACAACATCATCACCGCAGCGCAGGGCTGAGAGGGTGCAGACATAAAAAAGCAGAAAAAAACAGAAAAGCAGACGTTTCATCATCAAATCTCCGTTTCATTTTCCGGAAAATCCTCTCCGGAACGGCTTATTTCTTCTATCAATTCACTTATCAATGCAGGGGGATATCCTCTTCCTGCAAGAAAACGGAATGCTTTGGCACGCTTTTTATAAGGATCTTTTTCGCGGCTCAGGCTTTTCCACTTGAAAATCAGTGCCTGCCGGGCGCTTTCGGGTTCTGAACTGCTGCATTCCTCAAGGGTCTGTGCGACCAGTTCGCGGTCAATGCCCCGCCGCAGAAGTTTCTGACGGATTTTCCGGCAGCCTGAACCTCTGCTTAAATTGGCTTCTGTGAAATCCGCCGCAAAGAGTGCATCGTTGATGTATCCGCGTTTGATACACTCTTCAACTGCACTCTCTGCTTCTGTCGGACCGTAACCGCTTTGCAGCAGTTTTTCTTTAAGTTCATGCCCGGTTTTTGCGGAAACACTGAGAATCCGCATGGCTTTTTCCAGAGCTGAGCACCGGGGAGTTGCCATATATTACATCCCCAGCAGACGACGGACAAGTTTATCTCCGTCAAGGTTGCCGAGCGTACCGCCCGGGGCGAGCTTCTCGTTGTAAGAAGTTATCTCATCCGGTGTGAAATCAGGACCTGCCGCCGCAACAGGAACGGGCGTTGTCGTGTGCTGTCTCAATTTGATGGGAACCGGGTGATCCGGCAGAACAGCAACGTTGACGTCATCTCTGTTTTCAAGGGCTTTAAGAACGGGAGTTACGATATATTTGTCAAATTCTTCAATCGCCTGAAGTTTCAATTTGAGGTCGCCCATGTGCGAGCACTCATCAATGGCTTCAACATGCAGATAGACAAAATCATGTGTTTCCAGAGCCGCCAGAGCCGCTTCGGCCTTGCCTTTGTAGTTGGTATCCACAAAACCCGTTGCGCCGGGAACGTGCAGAACGGTCATGCCGGAACATCTGCCGATACCTTTGATGACGTCCACCGCACTGATGATCGCACCGATTTTCCCCTTGTACTGGATATTGAAACGGGGAAGTTTGGGACGGCGTCCGGGACTCCACGGCCAGATTCTGTTGCCGGGTGCGGCTTTGCCCGCATTGACCGGATGAGAAGCGAGAAATTTTGCCGCCTTTTCTTCCAGATCGCGCAGAAAAGCCACGGTATCCGCCGCTTCCTGAGAATCATCGGCGGGAGAAAGATAAAGTTCGTCAAGAGGCAGATCCTGAGAGGAGTCCGGTTTGAAGTAGTTGACTTTATCAGAAAAACGTTTGCCGTGAAGAACCAGCAGGTTGCGGTAACTTACGCCGGAATAAAAAGTGACTTCGTCACTGCCGAATTCGTCCTGAAGTGCTTTCATCAACTCAGCGGCATCTTTTTCAGAAATATGTCCGGCGGAGTAATCGCGCAGAACACCGTCATCTGAAGCGTAAACCAGATTGCAGCGCCAGGCGATATCGTCCGGTCCCAGTTCGATTCCCTGTGCGGTTGCCTCAATAGGACCGCGGCCGGGGTAGTTCTCTTCGGGATAATAACCCATGACGGACATATTTGCAACGTCGCTTGAAGTCGGCAGTCCGTCGGGTAATGTGCGGAATGTTCCGGAGCAGCCTCTTGCCGCAATGCTGTCCATTCCGGGGGTGTGAGCGTATTCGAGCGGGGTCTTACCGCCCAGTTCTTCCAACGGATCATCTGCCATGCCGTCAGCCAAAAAGATGATAGCCTTTTTTTTCATTTTGAGTTTTCAACTAATTTATTTGCTATTTCTGTCTGCGGAAGTCCGGAAATGACAAACTGTTTGTCACGCCCGGTCAATCCGCTTTTAAGTTCAATTTGTGCCTGCGGAATCCCCAGCCACTTCGAGAGAAGTTTCCGCAATGCTGCATTGGCTTTTCCGTCCACCGGAGGCGCTGAAGTTGCAAGTTTCAACGCCTGTTCCCCGTACATGCCGGCAATGGCATCACGTTTTGCGCCCGGCTGGACGTGCAGCGGGAGAATGACTTTGCCGTCAGAGGTCTGTTTCAGCAGCGGCAGAAGTTCCGTCACTGTCATCTGCATTCTCCGCAATTTCAGTTTCAGTTTCGGGAGATTCTGCTTCAGGAGCAGGTTTTCTTCCAAGGAGAACATCAATTTCATCAATGGAAATGGTTTCTCTTTCAAGAAGTGCCTGTGCGAGTTTTTCCAGTTCGTCCCGGTGTTCGGTCAGGCAGGTTCTTGCCTTTTCAAGAGCCGTATTCACCAGACGGCGGATTTCAAGGTCGATTTCCCGGGCGGTTTCAGGAGCCAGCTGATCGGGTGTCGGTCCGTCGATACGCAGGTGCGGGTGAACGGCAAAATCGCCCATCTGGGTCGGTCCGATCACATCGGTCATGCCGAACATGCACACCATCTTGCGGGCAATCGCCGTCAGGTGCTGGATATCGGCGGAGGCGCCCGTTGTGATATCGCCCATGGTCAATTCTTCGGCGGCTCTTCCGCCCATGCACATTGCCATCTCAGCTTCAAGTTCCAGTTTGCTTCTGGTATAGACGTCCTCTTTGGGCATGGTGAACGTTGCGCCCAGGTATGCCTGTCCGCGCGGAATGATCGTCACTTTGTGGACAGGCGTACAATGTTCGTCATGCAGTGCCACAAGAGCGTGTCCCGCTTCGTGATAAGCAGTGAGTACCCGTTCACGTTCCGTAATTTTGCGGCTGCGGCGTTCCGTGCCGTAATTGACTTTGTCGCGCGCTTCTTCAAGTTCAGCCTGAGAAACAGCTTCTTTGTTTCTGCGTGCGGCAAGCAATGCCGCTTCGTTGCAGACGTTGGCAAGATCGGCACCGCTGAATCCGGGAGTGGTGCGGGCGAGAACATCCAGATCAATGTCGTCCGTAACCTTGATGCGCTTGATGTGAACTTCAAGGATTTGTTTACGTCCGGCGATATCCGGCAGATCCATAACCACCTGACGGTCAAAACGTCCGGGGCGGAGCAGTGCAGGGTCAAGCACATCCGGACGGTTGGTCGCCGCCAGAACGATTACGCCGTTGCGGCTTTCAAGACCGTCCATCTCAACGAGCATGGCGTTGAGGGTCTGTTCGCGTTCATCATGTCCGCCGCCCCAGCCTGAAAAACGGCTGCGTCCGACGGCATCAATTTCGTCAATGAAAATCAGACAGGGCGTGTGTTTGCGCGCCTGGTTGAACATATCGCGGACTCTGCTTGCGCCCACGCCGACAAACATTTCAACAAAGTCTGAACCGCTGATTGAAAAGAACGGCACTCCCGCTTCGCAGGCAACAGCTTTTGCCATCAGGGTTTTACCCGTTCCCGGATTGCCCACCAGAAGGCAGCCTTTGGGAATCTTGCCGCCGATAAGCTGAAAACGGATGGGGTCGCGGAGATACTCCACGATTTCCTGTATTTCTTCTTTAGCTTCATCGGCACCGGCAATGTCGTCGAATTTGACGTTGAGTTCATCCGGCGGAATCATGCGGGCTTTGCTCTTGCCGAAATCCATCGCACCCTGCCCGTTGCGCATCTGGCGCATTGAGATAAAGTAAATCACGCCGACAATCAGCAGGACAGGCAGAATACCCATCAGGAGAAAGTTCCACAAGCCGTTGTTATTACTGCCGACTTTGACGCTGGTTTTGCTCAGAAGAGTGTTGAGCTTCTCTGAGTAGATGACTCTTGAACGGTAAAATCCGGTACCATCCTTGCTGTTTTTGCTGTCAATTCCGGTGAGTTTGATGCGTCCTTCAACCGTGAAAACATTGTCATTTTCGTTGACAAGAACGGCACTGACGATTTTTCCGGCAGCGAGGCTTTGTTCAAATTCTGTCTGGTTGAGATCGGTCTTTCGTGATGACCCTGAGTCACGGAAAAGCAGAAGTCCGCCCAATGTCAGAAGAATAACCAGCCAGATGATTGCCGCTTTGGGGGCGCGGCGCTGTTTTGCGGTTTTTTTGTTCTGCGGTTCGGGGGATTTGTTTTCCGGCTGTTTTTCGTTTTCCATCAATTTCTCCTGTTATGTTACGGCGGCAGTGGTGCCTTGAGCAACTCCTGCCGCCGGAAAAGTTTCTTTATAATATATTATGTAGAATACGCTCTGTGTTTTTTATGATGCGGAAGCGACCTCTTTCAGAGCCATGACGATGACTGCAATCACCGCCAGAGCCATGATGATACCTGCTGCAATCAGCAGACGGGTAATCAGCGTGTGTCTCTTTGCTTCAGCTTCGGCAAAGGGATTCAAACTGCCCACATTGGGGACTGTTGACATATTGCTGTCTATGCTTGAAAGGTCAATTGTGTGTGTGGACGGCGCAAATGTGTTGGAACTGCCGTCATCCTCACCGTCGTAAAGAACTTCAACCATGCCGAAAAGAATCAAGTCGGATGAAACCAGTTCCTGTTCTTCGATCGGAATATTATTGACGCGGGTTCCGTTACTGCTGTTGTTGTCGCGCAGAACATAAACAGTCTTGCCGTCTTCGCGTTCGGTTTTGATCAGATCGGCATGGTGACCGCTCATGCTCGGATCTTTGATACAAATATCCATACCGTCACGGCGGCCGATGGAAATAACATCTTTTTCAAGTTCAAAGGTCTTTCCCCGGTGCTGCTCGTGTAAAACCGTGAATTTCGGAGTCTTTGCCATATTCAACCTCTGTATATTTTGTTTAAAAACTGTTTTTCTACATTCTAAAATATAGCGCAAAAGTCTGTTTTTACAATCGGTAAAAGCAGTTTTTTTGAAGAATCAGCAAAAAAAAGCGAATTTTTTTGATTTTCTGCTTGCATTTTCATCGGGAAGGCGTATATTATACACTGTTCGCAGTCCCGTGGTGTAACGGTAGCACAAGTGATTCTGGTTCATTTTGTTGAGGTTCGAATCCTTACGGGACTGCCATTTTTTTGCCCGAATTACGGAGATGTGAAAAAACAGGCTCCAGAATCATTCAGAAAAAGCCTTTGCAACAGCTTGCGGAAATAAAATTTCCACCGCTGTTTCAAAGGTTTTTTCTTTTCCCGGCACTTGTCGTGCCGTAATGATTCTTTGTGGGAGGTTGCCTCCGCTTCGCTCCGGCACACCTTCGGTGTCGAATCCTTACGGGACTGCCATTTTTTTGCCCGAATTGCGGAGATGTGAAAAAAACAGGCTCCAGAATCATTCAGAAAAAGCCTTTGCAACAGCTTGCGGAAATAAAATTTCCACCGCTGTTTCAAAGGTTTTTTCTTTTTCCCGGCACTTATCGTGCCGTAATGATTCTTTGTGGGAGGTTGCCTCCGCTTTGCTCCGGCACACCTTCGGTGTCGAATCCTTACGGGACTGCCATTTTTTTGCCCGAATGGGCAAAAACATGAAACCGTCAGGTTTCGCTTCATGCACCGTCAGGTGCGCTTCATGGCACATAGTGCCGCTTCATACGGCTTCAGCCGTGCTTCATAATCTCTCCCCGGAAATGATTGAAACAACCCTGCATTTTTATGGACCATGTGGACCTGATGGACCTGATGGACAATAAACGTTGTTTCAGAAAAATCATCTGCTGTGTTTATCAGGTGCGCTTCATGGCACGCAGTGCCGGGAAATAACCGGTCTGATTAAAAAAGACTTTTTCCCGACTTGTGCAGATTGATAAAAATATTTTGTCGGCCGGAAAGAGGCAGTTCCCTTTTACACGGGAACTGCCCGGACTTATTGAGATCAACGCTGAATAGTTTCAACGAAAACAATCCGGTCAAGCCAGATGGCACTCTGGGTTTTCGAGGTTTTGACGTAATCTTTTCCGGTCAGTTTGACGGAAACCCAGATCTCATATTTTGCATTGGGTTCAAGGGGATCAAAGACGGTTGAGCCGACACTTTGAGTCAGCCACCAGCTTCCGTGAAGAATAATTCTGTTATCCCTTGAAAGCACGCTTGTACCGATGCGGTACCAGTGATACTTTTCATCTTGAGGAATGTTTTTGACCCGGTGGGAGATCAAGGTCTTCTGAGTGACCCGGTCAAACAGAGAAAATCTTACCGGCTGCTGATGGAACTTGGGATTCGACTTTTTGATCGCACTCAGGTCAGACAGGCAAATTGCACTGCCGGTTACGGAGTCTTTGTCCGCGATTTTGCGGATCACCGTATTGAATACCTGAAGTTTTGGACCGTGAAAGTCAAAGATCTTTTTGTTGTCAAACTGCTTCGGTAAGGGGGGCTGGAAAGCGTAATAAGAAATCAGTTCTGCCGTTTCTTTTTTCCATTTTTTCTGAAGTTTGGCATCCCCGAACCTTTCAATGTGGCGGTCCATGTTTTTCTGCAGACGGCAGATGACCTGTTTTTTATCAATCCGGATGCCTTTGCGTTCGCCGAAACAGAGCAGAGCATTATCCACCAGAATTCTTTCCTGTCCGATACGGTCAAGATAGAGTTTGTTTCCGGCAGCGGCTTTTTCGGCGGTGGAAAGCATTTTTTCAACATCGTCAAAAAACTTTTTGTCCAGATATTTCCAGGCATTGGGAGGTGTGGAGCCCAAACGGTTGGTTTCCTCAGCCATGCGTCGTTCAAGATAGTTCAGAAAGGCAGTCATTTCTGCTGCTGCCGGACCGTAATAAAGGCGCATGAACTCCGCAATAATCTTCCGGGTATCCTGCCGGGGATCAATCAGCAGTTTGGAGGCTGTATAATGCCGCAGATCAAGGAAGGATATCAGATTTGCGGGCGCAGTTTCCGATTCCGCAAAAATCTGTCTCAAATTCATGGAAGCGTAGGTTTTCAAATTGTGGGCGATGGCAGAAACGTTGGTCATCGGCGCGCTGAACTGCTGGCGGAAAAGTACCCAGTAGTCCCAAGACATCATGTGTGAACAGGATTTGCGCCATTCTTTCAACATCATCAGCGCTTTTTCGTTGTTGGGATGAGAGAGTTTCCGCAGGGAATCACGCCGGACGGCGGTTTTGAATTCACTGCCCAGCTGGGCAATGCCCAACAGAACATTCGGAGGCAATTTGAAATTTTTGACCGGTATTTCGTCGGTGGTATAAGCCGAGGTGCGGATTAGAACATCCGGATAGACTTTGCCCACTTTCCGGGCGATATCGCTGACAAACTCCAGATTGAGTCCGGCGTGGTTGCCACCGTACTTTTTGACTGCTGCAAGGCAATTCGGACAGACGCAGTCTTCGCTGTTGTCGTTTTTGCAGAGAGCGTAAAACAGGGGCGGAATATCCCATCTCTTACGGTCGGCTTCGATGAGTTTGATCATTTTTTCAGCGACCAGTTTGCGGACTTCAGGATGGGTCAGGCAAAGTTGTCCCGGTCCCAAACCGTTGCGGAAACGGACCCGCTTGCCGGATTGGTTCAAAGAGAAATATTCCATTTTGTCCTTGGGGAAATCCCTGGCAAGAATATGGTAACTGTGTGTTGTTCCCGTAGAACCGAAGCGGTATGGATCCACGTGTTTCCCGGCAATCCATGTGCCGGAAAAGCGCATTTTTCCCAGATATTCCCCGTGGCGGCGCATGACAGCTGAAATCAGATAGACCTCGCGTCTTCTGAAAAAGGGTTCGTTTTCAATCTTCAATTCAGAAGAAAAGGAGATTTTTTTATTTTTGGGGATGTATTCCGCATCCGGCGCAAGAAAACGGATTCCTGCCTGAGTTTCCAGAAACTCGTACACGGCGTAGAGGACGCCCGTCGGATAACCGCCGGTTATGTGAAGATCACCCCGGGAATCGGCAAAGATTTTCCACCTTTCCGCTGCAAGTTTTTTATCCTGACGGACAAAAATTGCCGGAGAACCGGAGGTGCTGATCTCAAGTTTTGTTCCGGCTGTCTGATTCAAATATTTCTGCAGCTGCCGGGCTGCAAATTTTTCTGAATCAGAAGCATTTTGAGGAATGACAATGGCGTATTTACTGTTCAATACAAACTCTGCCGCCGTTGAAACAGTACAGAAAAACAATCCGGCAAGCACGCCGAAGAGGATATTTTTCATCTGGAAATACTCCTGTCTTATTTGAAACTCTGGACCGGATCGGGTTTCAGTTCATAGTTCCACGGCACTTCAGAAGCTTTCTTCGCACACTCAAGAGGAACTTTCAGGATATTTCCTGCCAGCATCAGCGGTGAGATGATCGCATTGGCATGGCGGGCACTGATATTGGCAGGTTCCACTTCGTTGTGTCCGTTTGACTCGCAGGTGGCATCATCAACATAGTAGTCGCTGATGATCAGATGTCTTGACGGATTTTTGAAGGAGGTTATTTTGTAGGGAAAGTGATAGTGGGTTCCCTGTGCAAACCAGCCGGAGGAAAGGTCTTTGTTTAAATAGAGGTTGTAGCCGTAGGATGTGTGGGTCAGGTTGGTGTATTTACATTCGTGCTTGTCACCCGGACACTGCATGATCGATTTTTTCAGCTTGTCCGCAGCCGGATACTTTGAACCGAAAAGATAGGGGTAAAAAGCTTCAGTCCAGCGGGATTTCTTGTTTGCGACCTTGTGCCAGATCAGAAAGCCTTCATTGTCATCAAGATATTGCTGATAACGGGTTCCCAGCTGGCGCAGATTGTTGATACAGCTGATCTCCTTGCCCCGCTCACGCGCCTGCTGCAGTGCCGGCATTAACATCGCCGCCAGTATCGCAATGATTGCGATTACAACCAGAAGTTCAATCAGCGTGAATGCTGAAAAAACATGTGTTTCAGGCGTATGAAGTTCTCTTGTCCGGGCGTATTTTCCGGAAAAGCGTGAACCGGGACAGTGCAAGGTGTCCGGAGCCGTTGTCTCCGATAACTCCGGTTTGTTGCCGGTTTCTGCGGCTTGTGTGCAAAAGCATCTGTCAGACGATTGGTTGATTTCTGTGGAAGCTTGCATTTTCGGTTCCTCCTTGTTTGTTTTATACCGTATCGTTAAAATCAAGTTTATAATTTACTGTTCCGGTCAGGTCTGAGGATATGCGCTTTGACTGCAGCAGCAGTTTGACCGCTTTTCTGCCCAACTCCGGTGTATCAATTGTAAATGTCGCCAGACGGTAACGCGACTCCGTTTGAGCAGCATATCCTCCGAACCCCAGCAGAGAATAATCTCTGCCCGGGCGCAGATCCTGCGCATTGTCCGAAATGTACCGTTTGAAATATTCTGCGGAATTGTCTACTGCTGAAAAGATAAAGACTTTTCCGGGGGAGATTTTAATCAGTGCAAGTATTTCATTAAAAATGCTGATACATTCCTCCCTTGCAGCGGTATCACAACCCTTGCGCAGCAGGATACGTTCCCGGGGAAAATCGTGTTCTGTCAGATGTGCGAGAAATGCTTCTGTTGTTCTGCCGGAGTCCGGCAGTGTCAGATCGGTCAGGTGGCAGATGTATTCCGCTTTGCCGGCAAGGGCAAGGCAGGCAGCGTCCCGTCCTGCAGCAGCATGAGGGATGATACTTGACATGACATGGGGCAGTTTGCTCTGCCGTCCGACGACTGCCACAGGGATTCCGCCGGCGGCCGGGAGAATATATTTTTGCAGCATATCGTCATCAATACGCATATCAACCAGGATTCCGGCCGCGTCCGGGATACGGGAAAGTTCTTCCGCCATTTCTGCTGTTTCTTTTTCTGAGGGCGTTTTTCCCCGCAGAAAGCGGGCGGCAGGCGGGAAGACCAGAGTTAAACCGTTGAGGAAAGCTTCTTCCATCATTCCGAAAATAATCCGGTTGCCGAAGTTGTCTTTTGAGTTGTAATCCCGCAGCGGACGGAAGAGACAGACCAGTTTATCACCTTTTCCGGTTGTCCGGGGGGAACTGACGAAATATCCGGAACCGTTGCGCCGTTCAATGACGCCGGCTTCTGAAAGTTCTTTGAATACCCGCAGGGCAACAATGGAGCTGACACCGTAATGATCGCAGATTTCACGGATGGATTCAATGCGGCTGCCCGGAGAGAGTTTTCCCTCAGATATCTGCCGCAGTATACTGTCAATGATTTCTTTGTAACGGGCTTTGGGCATGAGATCCCCTTTTTTTAAAGTTATAATATGTGTTAATATATCTTATAATGTATGCTTTGTCAAGTGTTACATCTGCAAAAATAAAAATTTCCTTTCGTGAATTTGTGCTGTTGCAGTTGAAATTTATTTGAGACAAACTTGCTTTTTTATGGACCGTGTGGACCTGATGGACCTGACGGACAATAAACATTTCTTCAGAAAAATTCGTCTGTCGGAGCTGTTCAAGACTCTTGTTGCGCGTTTTTTTAAATGCAGTTGACGAGCTTTTATACAATTTTTTTGCGCGGAATCCGTTAATTGATTTGGAATTTTCAAAGATTGTATTATTTTATTACACAGACAACAATTATTATATATAAGGAGTCTTGATATTATGGATATGTTCAATCAGTCTGCTCCGGCACCGTACAGTCCCGGTGCTGTCGCCTTACAGAATGCTTTTGTCAACCGCGTCTTCGGATGGATGACTGCCGGTCTTGCCCTGACAGGATTTATCGCTTATTATCTGTCCGCCAATTACGCCATGCAGATTGCAAAAAATCACGGACTTTATATCGTTCTGGTTCTGCTGGAACTGGTCGTGGTTATGGGACTTTCTTTTGCAATCAACAAAATCAGCGCGTTTGTCGCATTGCTCGGATTCCTCTTTTTTGCCGCTCTCAACGGCGTGACGCTTTCTTGGATCTTTCTTGCTTATGATTCGGCATCCATTGCCAAAACTTTTTTTGCCACCAGTGCCACTTTCGGCGCAATGGGACTTTTCGGATATATTACCAAAAAGGATCTGACCGCAATCGGCAGTATCTGTTTCATGGGATTGATCGGTCTTATTATTGTTTCTCTGCTTAACATGATCTGGCCCAACTCCCGGGTCGGATTGGTTATTTCCATCGTCGGTGTGTTGATTTTTGTCGGACTTGTCGCTTACGACACCCAGAAAATCAAACAGCTGGCTCTGGCGGTCGGTGAGGGCGAAGTCGATGCCGAAACCGGTAAAAAATATGCCATTTTCGGCGCATTGACTCTCTACCTTGATTTTGTCAATCTCTTCCTCTATCTGCTGCGTCTGCTCGGAAACCGTAAATAATAAAGTCGATGATATTATGAAAATATTGGTTACTGCCGGTCCCACACGGGAAAAACTTGACCCGGTGCGCTTTCTTTCAAACCGTTCCACAGGAAAAATGGGCTATGCCATCGCCTGCGCCGCAAGAGATGCCGGACACGATGTGACGCTTGTTTCAGGTCCTGTTGCTCTTGCCGTTCCGGGAAATGTCTGCTTTGTTCCTGTGGAATCCGCCGCAGATATGGCGGAAGCCGTGTTTTCAAAAGCCGCCGATCAGGATATGATCATTATGGCGGCGGCTGTGGCGGATTACCGTCCATCTCAGGTCGAAGAACAGAAAATCAAAAAACAGGACGGCGAATTTTTCCTGCGTCTTGAACGCACCACCGATATCCTTGCAGGACTTGGCAAAATGAAACGCCCGGGACAGCTCCTCGTCGGTTTTGCCGCCGAAACTGAGAATCTTCTGGAAAATGCCCGGGGTAAACTTGAACGTAAAAATCTTGACTTCATCGCCGCCAACAGCGTTGCCGACGGATTCGGAACCGATACCGATACGGTGATTCTGTTAGGCAGAGACGGCGGAAAAAATATCATAGGTCCAGCTTCAAAGCAAATCGTTGCAAAGAAATTGATCGAAATTGTCACAACCCCGAAAGGAAATATTTGAAAATGAAAAAAAGTGTTATGATTGCTGCTGTATTGAGTGTTTTTGTTTTGAGTGTTTCCGCTGCGGACATCAAGTTTCCCGCACCTGCCCAAAAAGGCGGTATGCCGCTGAATGAAGCTCTGAGCAAGCGGCAGACCATCCGTCAGTATCAGGAAAAGGCTCTTTCTGTTTCCTGTATGGGCAATCTGCTCTGGGCGGCTTTCGGCGTCAATCGTGCCAATGGAAAATTCACCGCACCCACCGCCGCCAACAGGCAGGAAATCAGGCTCTTTCTTCTGACTGCGGACGGTGCTTTTGCCTATTGTCCCAAAACTCATCAGGCAAAGCAGATCACCAAAAAAGATCTGCGCTCCTATGCCGGCGTTTTCAAGGCGCCCTGCTATATCGTTATCGCCGCTGATCTGGATAAAGCCGCATCAAAGCATTACGCCGTCATGGATACCGGATATGTCAGTCAGAACATCTATCTGCATTGCGCCTCCGAGGGACTGGGAACCTGTGCCATCGGCAGTTTTGCCCGTATTAAAAAAGGTAATAAGGGCAAAGTTCTCCGTGACGGTCTGAAACTGCCGGCAAATGTTGAGATTTTTCTGACGCACTCCGTCGGTATTCCCGTTGTTAAGTAAAACCATTCATCCATTATCATTCAAAGAGGAGGTGTGACAATGGAAACAAAAGATATTCAGCAGTTACAGGAACAGATTCGCGAGGGGGTGTCCCCTCTGCAGCTGGTCAAAGCCGAAATGGGCAGAATCATCTCAGGTCAGAGTGAACTCATTGACCGGATGCTTCTGGCTCTGGTCACCGATGGACACATTCTGCTTGAAGGTGTCCCGGGACTTGCCAAAACTCTGGCAGTCAAGACCCTTGCTCAAACTCTTGACGGCTCATTTTCGCGTCTGCAGTTCACGCCCGATCTGCTCCCGGCAGATTTGATCGGCACCAGAATTTACAATGCCGCCAGCGGTGAGTTTTCAACCAAAACAGGACCGGTTTTTGCCAATATCGTTCTGGCGGATGAAATCAACCGTGCGCCCGCAAAAGTTCAGAGTGCATTGCTTGAAGCCATGCAGGAAAAACAGGTTACCATCGGCGGGGAACGTTTCCTGCTGCCGCAGCCTTTCCTTGTCATGGCAACGCAGAACCCGATTGAACAGGAGGGCACTTATCCGCTGCCCGAAGCACAGCTGGACCGCTTTATGTTCAAACTCAAAGTGGACTACCCCGTCCGCAGTGAAGAAAGAACGGTCATTGAACGCATGGCGCATCCGGCTCAGGAAGTTGCCGCCATTGCCGTTGCTTCTTTGAAGGATATTGAAAATGCCCGTCAGCTGGTGGATAAAGTTTATATTGATGAAAAGGTGATTGAATACATCCTTGATCTGGTCATTGCCACCCGTCCGGGACGGCGCAACGAGTTGTCCTCACGTCAGAGCGGTGCAAATTTGGATGAAATTTCAGGATTGCTCAGTTTCGGTGCAAGTCCGCGCGCCTCTATTGCGCTGGCACTGGCGGCAAGAGGTTACGCTTTTCTGCAGGGCAGGGCATACGTCCTTCCGCAGGATGTCAAGGCTCTGGCACCGGATGTCCTGCGGCACAGGATCATCCTCTCTTATGAGGCGGAGGCCGAAGGCATTGATACCGATGCGGTCATTTCCCGTCTGCTTGACCAGCTGCGTACGCCCTGATTGGCAGGAGGTGCTATCATGTTGCCTGCCGAACTGGCAAAACAGATCCGGCTGTTGGAAATCCGCACCAACCGGATTGTGGATGAAATCACAGGCGGCGCCTACCGGAGTGCTTTCAAAGGGCGCGGCATTGAATTTGACGAGGTGCGCGAGTACACCGTTGATGATGATGTCCGCATGATCGACTGGAATGTTTCCGCCCGCATGGGGGAGCCGTACATTAAAAAGTTTGTTGAAGAACGGGAATTGACGGTTCTGCTTCTTGTGGATGTTTCCGCTTCAGGTGCTTTCGGTTCCGCTGAAAAGACCAAACGGCGGACTGCCGCAGAACTTGCCGCACTTCTGGCTTTCAGTGCCGGAAACAGCGGCGATAAGGTCGGACTTCTCATGTTCAGCGATAAAATTGAACTCTATGTGCCGCCCCGTTCAGGAAGAAGACACACCCTGCGGCTGATCCGTGAAATGTTGTATTTTACGCCTCAGAGCAAGGGGACGGATATTGATCTTGCGCTCAGGGAGTCCTTGCAGCTGCTGTCAAAAAAGAGTGTGATTTTTCTGTTGAGCGATCTTAATGCCCCGAATTCTTTTGCCCGCAGTCTCAAACTGCTCAACCGCAAACACGATGTCGTTGCGCTTGAAGTTTTTGACCCGGTGGAACACCGCTGGCCGGTAAATCTGCCTGTGATGGTCGAGGATGCTGAATCAGGAGAACTTGTCCGTTTCGGCGGCAGACGTTTTCTTGAAACACTCAATGCGGAATTGGAAAGTATCCGTCAGCAGAAGAAGTCCGTCTGCCGCGATGCCCGTGTGGATCTGGTTGAAATCCCAAGCGGCGGAGATGTGCTCAAGCCCGTCATTGACTTCTTTGCGCGCCGCCGGAACCGCATGACAGTTCCGGGAGGAAGGTGAATATGAAACTTGTGAAATATTTTACTTCCCTGTTTGCTCTTCTTCTGATTTGTGCCGCCGGATGGTTCGCTTCGGGATATTTTGCAAGCGTAAGAGCGCATGTCGATCCCCTGCCGTCTCAAGCCGTGCTGAGTGAAAAAAATGCGCCGTTGGGCGGAAAAGTTTCCGCTGTGGTGGATTTTCCCCTGCCTCTGTGCCGTCATGCGGAAATCATTGATGTTATTCCGCCGGATGGAACGGTCATTGCCGGAGAAAAACTCATCACCTGGCACAAACTGCGTTTTTCGCGCCGCAACTGGAAAATTTCTCTTGATCTTGTTCCTTTGAAAAAAGGAAAGAATACTCCGGGAAAACTGCGCGTGCTGGTGAAAAAACGCGGCGAAAGCCCGAAAGAGTTTTCTGTGGAAATTCCTGCGGTGGAAATCCTGCCGGGAACGCCTGCTCAAAAGTTGGAACTTGCGCCTGAGGCGGAATTGAAAAAGGTGCGTATTTCTCACTGGTACTGGCTGCTGCTTCTGCTGATTCCTGCGGGAATAATTCTCGCTCGTTACCTGCGCCGTCCGCAGAAAATGCGTGAGTTGACCGAGTGGGAAAAGGCGGTTCAGGAACTTGCCGGATTGCGTGAAAAGATATCGTCGCGCAAACTGCCGCCGGAACAGGCTTTTGTTACTTTAACGGAATTCATGCGCCGTTATCTGGAACAGCGGTTCGGACTGCCCGTCACCCGCAGTACCGCCCAGGAGTTTATCGGAATTATGGATAAATACGGCAGTACCTTCCCCGCTGAATCACGTCCTTTTTTAAGGGAGTTCCTCAATGAAGCGGATCTGGTCAAATTTGCCCGGGTCGTCCCGGAAAATGCGCTGGTTGAGCGTTCTGCGGCAAGTGCCGAACAGTTTGTGGAACACACACGTCCTGAAAGCGAGGTGAAAGATGTTTGAGTTTGCTTATCCCTGGGTGCTTGCCGGACTGCTTCTTCTGCCGTTTTTTTACATGCTTGAGCGTTTCTGGCGCAAACGTCCTTCGGTCGTGGTTTCGCAGGCAATTCCCTTTGCTTCGGCGTACCGCAAGCGTTGGAATCCCACTTTTCCCGAATGGTGCCGTCTGCTGGCGGTTGCCGTGCTGATCGTTGCTCTGGCGCGTCCCCGTGCCGGAGATGAAAAGGTGGTTATCCGCTCGCAGGGCATAGATATTGTTCTTGCTCTGGATATGTCCGGCAGTATGCGGGCGTATGATGTGCCGAAAAATCTCACCGATCCGCGCAAGCTTCTGGAAAAAATCAATAAAAAGGAAATCAACAACCGTCTGGATGCGGCAAAAGCGGAGATCCGCCGTTTTATTGAAAAGCGTCCCAACGACCGTATCGGACTGCTGGGTTTTGCGGATCTGGCATACAGTTTTGCACCGCCGACACTGGATCACAGCTGGCTGCTTCTTCAGCTTGACCGGCTTCAGCCGGGGATGATCGGAGACGCTACGGGAATCGCCTCCCCCATCGGTTCAGCGGTCAGCCGTCTGAAAAACTCCGCCGTTCCCCGCCGGGTGCTGGTTCTCTTTACGGATGGAACCAATACCGCTGTCAACCGTTTGACGCCGGAGCAGGCGGCACGTCTTGCCAAAGAGTTCAACATCATCATCCACACCGTTGGTATCGGCAGCAATAATGCTTATGTATTGGATAATACTTTCGGCAGCCGCTTTATTCCTGCGGGGGATAACTTTGATGAGAAACTTTTGAAAACGATTGCCGATACCACAAGCGGCAGTTACTTTCATGCCGACGATGCTCCCGCGCTGCGTAAAGTCATGGAAGAAATCGACAGAATGGAAAAGACCACCGTTGAACAGCCCCGCTACATGGAGTACCGGGAGTTTTCCCCGAATCTTGCCGTTGCTGTTGCGCTTTTGCTTCTGCTCGGATTTGTCGCTGATCACACCTGGAAAATGAGACTGCCCTGATGAAAAAATTTCTGTTGATCTTTACTGTTTATGCATTGAGTTTTCTGCCGCTTCAGGGAGAAGTTTTTCTGCTCCGTCCGCTTTCGGGAAAAGGGAATGTTTCTGCGTTCCCGCTGTGCCGGATTCTGCCGGGACTGGAAAACGCTTCTCCGCTTCTGGCGGAACCGGTATCGGTCAACGGAAAAAGATTCACACTTGAAATTTACCGTTCCTCAGCCCGCTATGAGGATATGAAACAGTTTCTTGTGTCGCGCGGATTTCATTTTGCGGAATCAAAGGATACGCTCCGCTGTACGGCAAAACTGTCGGGGGATTCTCTTGAAAGACTGCTCGTTGTCAAATCTCCCGGGCGCGGTCCGGTCACGGTTTTCCGCATTGCCGGAAGTGCGGGACTTCCCCCTGTTTCCGTCTGGCCCCGTGAACTGCCGGAACTTCCGCCGGGAACACGCGCGCTTCAAGTCATCGAACTGCCCCGGCGCAAAAGTGTTTACGGTGCTTTTGAAAAAGGCAGTCCCGATGCTCAGGGGGCATTCAGAGAGTTGGATGCCCGTTTGTTCAATGCCGGGTGGCGTCCTGCGGGCAAAGAGGCTGCTCCGCTTACCGGCGGAACGGGCGATATTTACATCCATAATCTCAAAAAGAACGTTTTGTGGGTCACACTTGACGGTGAGGGGCGCGGTGCATTTTACTGCCGTAAACAGGCAAATTGAGGAAAAATGTTTTTTTATGCCTTAAATAAGTGCTTGAAGGACTTGCATTTTTCTTGAAATGATGATACATTAATGAATAAGCTTGTTTCAAAGTCTTTGACGGAACATCTCATCCTCTATGTTTCCGGAAAAATTTTGAGGCAGTCTTTGTTTGGAAAAAAGCGTAGTAAATTTTATAAAAGTGATATAGTCATAAAAAGTTTAAGGAAAAGAAACCATGGCTCACATCAAATCCGCTATCAAGCGCATCCGTACCAGCCAGGCGGCTAATCTCCGCAACCGTGCCCGTATCAGCGAACTCAAAACCATCGAAAAGCACCTGCGTGCCGCTGTTGCTGCCGGTGACGCTGCTGCCGCTGCCGAGTATGCCAAAAAATTCGCCAGCAAGCTGGACAAAGTTGCCAAAGCCGGTACCATTCATCCCAACCGCGCTGCCAACAAAAAGTCCCAGGCTGACAAACTGCTCAACTCCATGGCAAAATAATTTTTGTTGAGTAAAGCAATGAGCCGGGTTCGTTGAGAATCCGGCTCTTTATTTTTAAGAGGACATTATGGCAAAAAGTCTTGCAGAAAAAAAGAAACATCTCCGGCAGATACATGATCTGTTGTATCAGGTATACGGAGACTGTGTGTGTCCTCTTGTGCATGACGGCGCGTTTCAGCTTCTGGCGGCGGTCATGCTTTCTGCGCAGTGCCGTGATGACCGTGTGAATCAGGTGACTGAAGTTCTTTTTGCCGTTGCTCCCGATGCCCGCACGATGGCGGAGTTGCCTGAAGAGGAAATTTCCAAAATCATTCAGCCCTGCGGTCTGCATAAGGCAAAAGGTCATAATCTCAAGGCGACGGCGATCATGCTGACGGAGTCTTTCGGTGGAGTTGTGCCGCAGACGATGGAACTTTTGACACAACTGCCGGGTATCGGCAGAAAGAGTGCCAATGTCATTTTGGGAAATGTTTTCGGTATCCCCGGTTTTCCGGTGGATACACATGTGAAACGCTTGCTTAACCGTCTGGGCGTTGTGAAAACGACCGACCCTGAAAAAATTGAAAAGACAGTCAATGATTTGATTGAACCTGAAGTGTGGACAAACTTTTCTCATTTGCTTATTCAGCACGGCAGAAAGGTCTGTCATGCCGGAAAAGCCGCATGCGGTGATTGCGTGCTTAATGAAATTTGTCCCAAATGCGGAGTGAAATAAATTATGGGAAAGTTGAAGAGTTTTTTCCGTTCCATCAAAAAATTTCCTGGCTGGATCTATTGGCTTCCTGCAAAAATCCACTGGCTGTATTTTAATATCTGTTTCAGAAAAAAGATTGTTGATCCCAACGGTTTTTACGACAAGTTCAGCGACACGATCGTTTTGACCTGGCATAACCGTCTTTACTTCTTTCCGGCGGCATTTTCCAAAAAAGTGCGCAAACGGACTGTGGCAGTCATCAGTGCTTCGCGTGACGGACAGTATATTGCCGACTTTGCGGCGCAGTTCGGCGTGCAGTCTGTGCGCGGCAGTTCCTCAAAGGGCGGTGCGGCGGCGCAGTTGGGCGCAGTTCAGGCGTGCCGGGAAAAAAAGAATGTGGTTTTTACGCCCGACGGTCCCAGAGGACCCAAATATGAAATCAAGCGCGGACCGATTCAGCTTGCTTCAAAGATGGGCAAAAAAATCGTTCCTGTGTTGATCAACGCTTCTTCCTGCTGGCAGCTTAAAAGCTGGGATGGTTTTCAGATTCCCAAGCCTTTTTCCAGATTGAGTATTGTTGTCGGAGACCCTGTTGAAGTGCCGCCTGATCTTGATGCAGAGGGCATTGAAACATACCGCAAACGCGTTGAAGAAGCGATGCTTGCCATCACCAGCGACCCGCAATAGAGTCATAAAGATACACTTCGCTTCCCCCCGGAAGAACAATGTTTTTATGGTTCTTTGTTGAAGCATGTGAGGCGGAAGTTGATAAAAGACGCATTGAACGATTTTTCCGGAACAATGCAAAAAACGTCTTTTTATTTTTCTTCACGCCTCCGGAGTATTATTTTCTGCCGAAATCAAAATTCAATTTCCAGTTGCCGGATTCTTTGATTTCTCCGGCAAGTTCAATGCGCCACAGTTTGCCCCATCTCTTTTTTATGGAGGAATCCAGTTGGTCTTCTTCTGTTACTGAAACAATTTTCAAATGACTGACCGTCATTTTTCCCTGACGCCATGTTATATCATTTGCAGAAAAGCTTTCAGGTTTGACCGCTGTAAACAGCGTGATTTCTATTTTTTTCTTTCCCTGAAGCTGAACCGTATCGCAAATTTCCACATTGCCGTTTTGACGGTGGAGGATGATCTTGCGTTCCAGTTTTTCAATACCGGTGTTTTCAGGATAAGCGTTATCCAGCAGTGCTTTGGTGACGTTATCTTTTTTCACTTGTTTTTTAGGGGCAAACATTCACAGTACCCAAAGGGTTTGTTTCTGATGGTGCCAGTATTCCCCAAATGTTTTGGGGGTTGATTGCACCATGTATAGACGGTAGAACCATTAGAGCGGCAATAATCCATGATTGGTTATACTCCACTGCCATATTGAGCAGAAAACAAGCTGATTAGATATTTTTGCAGTTTTTACTTGCAGACGGTTTTACCACATGGAAAGCATACACTTGTTACTATGCAGTAAGAATTTTTGGTAGTTCCCATTACGGAAAATCTGCAATTTCAAGTTGAAATTTTGCCTTTGCAGTGCTATATTGTGGGGTGTTTATTTTAACCAACAGGAAAGGCGAAAAAACAGAACTGAAAACCATTTGAACTGAAAATTACATACTGCATAAAGAGGCTACCTCTACAAAACTACCACACCTTGTAAATAAAGCCTTTAACCAATGGAAAGTTGTTTTGTGCCGTGTTGCATTTAGCATACACGGTGCATTTCTGCTTTGTATTTCCGTTGGTGCGCTGTGATAGTGTCTTAAAAGTCAAGCCGTTTTTTGAACTTTTCCTGAAAATAATTCCGGACTGTATTTCCGATCAGCCGCTATCATAGCTCTTAAAATAGTCATCATTTTCCTCATGCA
>SUVX01000094.1 GCA_015061725.1 Lentisphaerota bacterium | reverse complement strand
GTGTCCGTTATCGTCCGTTTCTGTCCGTCATTGTCCGTTTTGTGAAATCAATTGCGGCATCTGTTTTGCAAATGTCACCAGTAAAAATCTATATAGTTGCCGGAAATTTCAAGCACAAAAGAGATATGAGTTTTTGTCACAAACCGTCGAAGAGGTAAAAGTTCAGCTGCGGTTTGACGCCCGCAATAAGATATTTTGCTTTTCCGGAAAAGAGACAGGGGAGTCACTTTCTTTTTACAAGAGAGTAAAAAATAGCCGTCGTGACGGCGCCGAGTCCGTCGCAGAGCATATCTTTCTGAGCATCCCAGATATCGCCCTGTGAGCCGAGAAAGGCGTTACCTGAGGCGGGAGAGCTGAATTCAGCGTAGAGCCATTCGATCAATTCAAAGATGGCGGCAAAGCCGAATATACCCATGATGACCATGAACGCAGCGAAAAAACGTCCTTTGATCAACCGGCGTTCTTCAATGAACTCCAGAACAGGATAAGCGAAAAAGCCGACCATGAAGTGACACATCCGGTCAAAGTGATTCCGTTGAAAGCCGAAAAGTTCTGTGACAAAATCAAAGGGGACACGTTCAAAGGTGAAGTGTCCGCCGATGGTGTGACAGCAGAGAAATATTGCCATGAGAAAATAAGCGGTATTGGAAAAACGGATATTTTTCCAATAAAGCAGACACAATACCGCAGCCGGAATGAACGCGGTCAGATTTTCCGCAAGCCAGGTTGTCCTGTCATAAGGAGATATGGCAAGAAAGAGAAACTCAACCAGATATACTCCGAGCAAAAGGTGCGGAAAATATTTTTTCAGAACATTCTGCATTGGGGATACATCCTGTTATTTTGCCGTTGAAAAAGAGTAAATGCCTATGGCAAGAACCATGAGCAATGCGGCGATACCCCGGCGTATCCACTGCTTTTTACTGATATTTGCATCGACACCTTTGATGCCGATCACGGCAAGAAGAGCGCCCAGAAGAACAGAGAAAATGCCTCTGCTTGCAAGGATGACGTTTCCGAAAACGGGCGCAACCAGCGCAAAACAGGTCATCAGCGATACCTGAGAGAGCAGCCAGAACGCTGCATAGGGTGCGCTTAAGTGAAATGTTTTATCCGGTTTGAAGAAAAAGAGTCCCGGCAGGGTCAGGATACCCAGAGCCACATAATTGGTCATGGTTGCGGCAAAGGCACTGCGGAGCGGGGATAGTCCGCTGTCAACCAGACAGAGAACAAGAGTTGTTTCGTTGATATCCGAAAGGGAATAACAGATCAAAGTGACGAAAACATAAAGCCAGCCTTTGGATTTCCATGAATTGCCCGCAGAATAATTGATGAGCATTGCCGCTGCTGCCGCCATAAAGACTGCCAGCCATTGTCCTGCGTTGGGAATACTTCTGTTGACGAACATGTAAATTACGGTGAGAACGATGATTTTCAGTCCGAGCAGAGAAGAGAGCCTGCTCGCCTCAAAGTGGCGCAGTGCCAGAAAGAACGAAGCCTGTCCGGTACAGAACACAACCACCCAGTAAGCCAGAGCCTTGAAAAATTTTCCGGGATCGGCAATGCCGTTTTCAGGAAGCAGAAACCAGATGAAAGGAACGCTGAAAATAAGCATCCATGTCTGGGCAAAGACCAGAAGTTTAAAGGGCGAATTGCTCTTTTTAAGAAAGAATGCACTGAAAAGATATCCGATTGAATTTAAAAATGCGGCAGTTAAACCTGCCAATATGCCGAAAATCATTTATTGTTGCCTCGCCGGTTGGTGATACTTGTTGAATTTTGCCATGACCTGCTGCAAGTCGATCCATGCTTCGCGTTTTGCCTCAGGCTTTCTGAGCAGAAAAGCCGGGTGGTAGGTCGGCATGACGGGAATGCCCTGATAATCCAGCCATCTGCCGCGCAGACGGGTGATGCCCTCCTGTTTGCCCAGCAGATAGTGGGCGGCAGTCGCACCCAGCAGGACAATGATTTTGGGGGAGACAAGTTCGATTTGTTTCACAAGATACGGCAGACATGCGGCCGCCTCTTCGGGCATGGGAACACGGTTGTCAGGCGGACGGCACTTGACGATGTTGCAGATATAGACTTCTTCTCTTGAAAACTGCATGGCAAGAATCATTTTATCCAGCAGTTGACCGGCTTTTCCGACAAAGGGTCTGCCGAGACGGTCTTCGTCAAAACCGGGTCCTTCGCCGATAAACATCAAATCAGCTTGAGGATTGCCTTCACCGAAAACCACATTATTTCTTCTTTCGCAAAGCGGACAACTTCTGCACGCAAGAGCCTGTGCGGATAATGCCGCAAGAGAATCCGGCAGAATTGCGTTTGACGCGGCGGGAACTTGCGGAGTTTCCGCCGGCAGGGAAATTACAGGCGTGGAAACCGGAACTGAAGCCGGAGTCACAGGAATGGGGATTTCAGCCTTTTGAGGAGTGTCTTTCAGGAACTCCTGCCAGGCTTTTGAGTCGGGCATACACCGTCCGGAAGAGCCGGTTTTTGCGACCGCAGATATCAACTGTTCAAAAAATTCGTTGTTTGGCATAGTAAAAACTTGTTTATCATCACTTTTGGCGTTATATTTAATATAGCCCGGTTTTTTGTGTCTTGCAATGACATAATTCCGGATAGAAGTATCAAACCGTAATCTTTAACATAAAAAAACGGAGAAAGACGGAAAATGAAAGTAGTCGTCGCTTATTCGGGAGGTCTTGATACCTCCGTCATCGTCAAGTGGGTCAAAGAGACTTACAATGCCGAAGTTATCTGCTACTGTGCCGACGTCGGTCAGCAGGAGGAACTCGACGGTCTCGAAGCCAAAGCCATCGCCACCGGTGCCAGCAAATGCATCATTGATGACCTCAATGAAGAATTTGCCCGTGATTTCATCTTCCCGATGCTCCAGGGCGAAGCCATCTACGAAAATAACTATCTCCTCGGAACCTCCATCGCGCGTCCCCTCATCGCCAAGCGTCTGGTTGAAGTCGCCCGCGCCGAAGGTGCCGACGCCATCTGCCACGGAGCCACCGGCAAAGGCAATGACCAGGTCCGTTTTGAACTCAATGCCAACGCCATCGCTCCCGAAATCAAGATCATCGCCGCCTGGAGAGATCCCAACTGGCATTTCAAAGGCCGTCAGGATATGATCAAATACGCTCAGGAAAACAACATTCCTGTCAACGTTTCCGCCAAGAAACCTTACAGCATGGACCGTAATCTGCTGCACATCAGCTTTGAGGGCGGTGTTCTGGAAGATCCCTGGCAGGAGTTCCCCGAAGATATCGCTGTCATGACAGAGCCGCTTTCAAAGGCCGCTGATGAAGCAGAAGATGTCATCATCTCCTTTGAGCAGGGTATTCCCAAAAAGATCAACGGCAAAGAGTATTCTCCCGCCAACATCATGCGCGAACTCAATGCCATGGGCAAAAAACACGCTGTCGGACGTATCGACATCGTTGAAAACCGCTTTGTCGGCATGAAGTCCCGCGGCGTCTATGAGACCCCCGCCGGAACCATTCTTCAGGCCGCCCACCGCGGACTTGAAGAAATCACCCTCGACCGCGAAGTCATGCACCTGCGCGACAGCCTGATTCCCAAGTATGCCGATATGATTTACAACGGTTTCTGGTTTGCTCCCGAACGTGAAATGATCCAGGCTCTCATCACTGAAAGTCAGAAGTTTGTCACCGGTGACGTCCGTGTCAAACTTTACAAAGGCGCCTGCCATGTGACCGGCCGCCGCAGTGAATACAGCCTCTACGATGATGCCATCGCCAGCTTTGAGGATAACGACAGTTACGATCACAAGGATGCTGCCGGATTCATCCGTCTGAACGCTCTGCGTCTGCGTGTTCTCGCCCGCAGCCGTCAGAAACGTTACTGAAAAAATACGCGGGATAACGGAGAAAAAGTCCTCTCCGTTATCCGTCTTTTACGGGCAATAAAACAGGAAAAATCATTATGTCTGCTGACGACAGGGAAAAGACTGTTTCCGGTGTTTCCGGAAGCGGGGATTTTGCTCCTTCGCTGACGACGTATCTGCAGCAGATCGGTCAGTTGCCTCTGCTTTCGCCGGAGGAACAGACTGCACTCGGGGACGCAATTGAAGATGTGACCGAGAAATTGCGCTGCAAAATGAGACGTTTCGGTTTTGTTGCCCGTGAATATACCCGTATCCTTGAAGAGTGTTCCATCGGTAAAATGAAACTTGCGGATTGTTTTCTGCCCTCTTCTCTCGGGTACGTTTCCGGCGAATCTGCCGGGGACTGTAAAATCAGCAGTGATGAACTGCTCAAATGGCGGCAGGAGATCTATGCCGCCTATTCTGTTCTTTCGGAGCATTTTTCCTCAGGAAAAGACTGCACACAGGCACGGGAAAAAATGGCGCAGGTCATGTCCCGTTACAGTATCAATGCCTGTCTGCTCGAAGAACAGGCCGATGTTGTCCGCGATTACGTTTCTCTGTTAAAAGATAACAAACAGACTGAGGAACTGCTCAGCGGACGTTTTTTTATGACTTCAGAGGAATTCTGTTCCGAAGCAGAGAAGATCGCTTCTTTGCGGGAAGACTTGAACAAATTACGCAACCGCATGGTTGAAACAAATCTGCGTCTGGTCGTGAGTCTTGCCCAGAAATTCAGGAACCGGGGCGTGCTTTTCAATGACCTCATTCAGGAGGGAAATCTCGGACTTTTGCGGGCTTTGAAGCGTTTTGACTTTAAACTCGGACACAAATTCAGTACCTATGCCGGCTGGTGGATCAAGCATAATATCCGGCGCGCCATTGCTGAACAGGCGCGGGTGATCCGTCTGCCGATTCACATGATCAACGCCATCAACAATATCACCTGGGCTGAACAGCGTTTTATTCATCTTCACGGCAGAGAGCCTGAAGTGGAAGAGTTGGCTGAATTGCTGGATATGTCTCCGGCAAAGGTCAATTCCATCCGCAAAATGGCATGTCAGACGATATCTTTGCAGGCGACTTTAAGCAGTGATGACGACAGCGGTATCCTTGAAGATCTGGTTGCCGACAGCAGTACACAGGCTCCCTCTGAACAGATTGCGAAAAAAATTCTATACGATAAACTCTATGAAATGCTGCGGACTCTGCCCGAACGCGAACAGCAGATCATAATCTTGCGTTTCGGACTTTTCGGACAGCCGAGTCTGCCTTTGATTGAAATCAGCAAGCGTTTTAATCTGACCCGTGAGAGAGTCAGACAGCTTGAAGTTAAAATAATCAGTAATTTAAGATCGCCTGACAAGTTGAAATATCTTGACGGGGCGGATGGCTGCAATATATCAGATTAAAGGATTTAAAAAAAGTTATGGCAGAAGTAAAAATCCGTGGAATCAGCAAGGCATACAGTTCCGGTGTGCCGGTGCTTAAAGGCGTTGATCTTGATATCCATGCTGGGGAACTGTTCTTTCTGCTCGGTCCCTCGGGCTGTGGAAAATCAACCTTGCTCCGGATCCTTGCCGGATTGGTGAAACCCGATACGGGCAGTATTTCATTTGACGGCGTGGATATTCTCTCTCTGCCGCCTGAAAAACGCCGGGCGGCGATGGTGTTTCAGAACTATGCGCTCTGGCCCAATATGGATGTTTTTGAAAACGTCGCATTCGGTCTGAGAACGGCGGGTGTCAAAGGAAGGGAACTTGAAGATAAAGTTATGGAAGTTCTTGAACTTGTGCAGCTTGCCGATTTTGCCAAACGTTCTGTTCCGAGTCTTTCGGGCGGGCAGCAGCAGCGTATTGCTCTGGCGCGGGCTCTGGCGGTTGATCCGGCACTTCTGCTTCTTGATGAACCGCTTTCAAACCTGGATGCCCGTCTGCGCGATGCCATGCGCAGCGAGATCCGCCGTATCTGCTCTCTGCGGAATCTGACAGCCCTCTATGTGACGCACGACCGTCAGGAGGCGTTGAGTATGGCGGACAGAATCGGTGTCATGCACCACGGTTTGATCCGTGAAATTGACGCGCCTGAAAATCTTTACAACTTTCCGGAAACACGCTTCTGCGCGGAGTTTCTCGGAGATATGAATTTTCTTAACGGCAAAATTTCAGACGGAAAAATCTCGACTGCTTTCGGTGAATTTAAACTCAACGGCAAAAATTATCCCGTCTGTGCCGCAGGAATCCGTCCTGAACGCATCAAAATCGTTGAGCAGGATCTTCCCGGCTCGTTTGAGGCGATATTAGAGGAACGCACCTTTTCAGGCGAAAGCTGCGACTGGATCTTCAACGCCAACGGTGAACGTCTTGCGGTCCGTGAGAGCGCACCGGCAAAGCGGAATACCGGCGGCACTTACCGCCTGTATTTTGAACCGGAATTTCTGTTGGCTGTAAACTCTGCGGAACTTGACTGATGTTTAAAAGGTTATTTATCTGTGTACTGCTGTTGGGCAGTCTGCTGGTTCTGCCTTTTCTTCTGCGCCCGAAGGAGGAGAAAAAGGCGGCAGTGTCTGCTGAAGCCGACCGTCTGGTGATTATCTCTGCCCATAACAAGGGTATCCGTGATGAGTATGACCGGGCGTTCAAAAAGTATTACCGTGAAAAATTCGGCAAAGAGGTCGAGCTTGACTTCCGTTCTCCCGGCGGAACACGGGATATCGTCCGTTATATTGCCGACCGCTACGAGGCGGAATTCCGGCATTTTTACGAGAGTAAATCCGGCAGGTGGACGCCCGCAATTGCCGCTGCTTTTTCCAATCCCAGGGTGGATAAGGACCCGAAAGCAAGTCCGGAAGAAAAAAATGCGCGCAAAATGTTTCTCAACTCCGAAGTCGGTATCGGCATTGACCTGATGGCTGGCGGTGGAACTTTTGAAATGATCCGTCAGGCATCCAAAGGTTTTGCCGTGGATGCCAAGGTACAGGAACGTCATCCGGAATACTTCAAATCCAGTTCCATTCCTGCGGTTTTCGGCGGAGACAGGCTCTATGATGCCAATGGTTTGTGGTACGGCGTGGTGCTTTCCACTTTCGGCATCTGCTGCAACACTGACAGAATTGAAGAAATGAAAAACAATGCCATGCCTGAAACCTGGCGCGATCTGGCTGATCCGCGTTTTTTCAATCTGCTCTCTGTTGCGGACCCCTCCAAATCAGGTTCTGCCAACAAGTGTTTTGAAATCCTCATCCAGCAGTGTATGGCTGAAACCGGTGATCCTGCGCGCGGCTGGGAAAACGGTTTGAATCTCATCAAACGTATTTTCGGCAATGCCCGCAGTGTGACGGAGTCTGCAAGTCAGGTTGTCCGTGATGTCACTATGGGCGATGCCGCCTGCGGTATGGCGATCGACTCCTATGCGTTGAGTCAGGCGGCGTGGGTAAGAAGAATGTCAAAAAAGGCAAGTGTCCGCTATATCACGCCGCGCGGGGGAACAGCGGTGTCTGCCGATCCCATCCAGCTTCTGCGCGGTGCGCCGAATAAACTTGTCGCCATGCGCTTTATTGATTTTCTGCTCTCTCTTGAGGGACAGAAACTGCATTGTTTCAAAACCGGAACGCCCGGGGGACCTGAGGTTTATTCCCTCAACCGTCCGGCAGTCCGCCGTGAACTTTATGATTCAAAGTATGACGATATGCGCTTTGAAAAGGATTATGACCCTTACCGTTCCGGTTCGGATTTCGTCTACCGTTCTGCTTGGACGGGCAAATATTACGGACTTATCAGCCGCACGATCAAAAATGTGATACTTGATCCCTCAGAGGAATTGCAGCGCGCCTGGCGTGCCATCATTGCGGCTGGCGGACCTGAGAAAGTTCCCGAAGCGATGGCGGCTTTTAATGCATTGCCCTTTACTTATGAAGAGGCGGGAAAAGTCAATGGAAAACTGCGGGTCTATCCCGGAAACTCTGCTTCAGATATTGCCGCCATGCTGCGCACCTGGAGCGATTTTGCCCGCAAAAATTATTTGAAAGCGGCTGAACTTGCCGCACAGGGCAGGTGATATCATGCGTCGTTTGTGTCAATACTTCTTCTTTTCGGTCGTTGTCGCTTTTCTGGCGGTTTTTCTGCTTCTGCCGGTCTGGACTGTGGTTGAAACCGGGTGTCATGCCGGATTGATCGCTGAAATTTTCCGCAATAAAATCTATGTGGACGGCTTGATCAACAGTTTTCAAGTTGCTGTGGTGACAACTTTCGGTGTCTTTGTTGTTTCTCTTTCTCTTGCGCTTATTTATGACAAATTTGATTTTCCCGGCAAGGATATGTGCAACGCTCTCATGCTCGTTCCCATGATCCTGCCGCCCTTTGTCGGCGCATTGGGATTTCAACAGCTTCTGGGCTATTACGGCATTATCAATACGTTGTTGGATACCATGGGCTTTGCCCGTATTGATTTTCTCGGCGGAAGCGGCAAATTCTGGTCGGTGTGTCTGATTGAAATGCTGCATTTGTATCCGATTTTTTACTTGAATCTGGTGACGGCTCTGGGCAATATCGACCCGGCATTGAACGAATCCGCCGCCAATCTCGGGGCGGGCAAATGGCGGCGATTCTTCAAAATCCAGCTGCCGATGATGCGTCCGGGTATCCTTGCCGGCGGCAGTCTGGTTCTTGTCTGGAGTTTCACGGAACTGGGTACACCGCTTATGTTCGGTTACAACCGTGTGACGCCTGTTCAGATCCTCAACGGATTGACCGAACTTGAAACCAATCCTCTGCCTTATGCTCTTGTTTTGATCATGCTGACTGTTTCAGCGGTAATGTACATTGCCAGCCGTCTGCTTTTCGGAGGCAGCACGCAGGCAGGCAGCAAGGGAACACTCGGGAGTTCCGCTAAAAAACTTTCTCCTGTGCGCGGATATCTGGCTCTGGGCGCGTTTCTGCTGGTAACTCTGATTGCCGCCTTGCCGCACATCATTCTTATATTGTGTGCGTTTTTCAAGCGTTATTACAACAGTCTGCTGCCCACCGGGTTCACGCTGGAGTATTTTGACAGTGCGCTTTCAAACTCTCTGGTGCTGCCCTCTATTATGAACAGTTTGCGTTACTCTATTCTTGCCATGCTCATAGCGATTGCCGTCGGTATTTTAATTGCGCTTGCCTCCTGCCGCTGGAAACTCAAGGGTTCGCGTGCTGCTGACTTGCTTGCCATGCTGCCGATGGCGGTTCCCGGCGTGGTGATTGCGTTCGGATTTTTGAGTATGTCCGTCAAATACTCCTGGGCGCACGCGATTTTCAACCCGATTGAAAATCCCCTCTGGCTGTTGGCGACGGCTTATGCGGTGCGGCGTATACCTTACGTTGTCCGCGCGGTTTCCTCCGGATTGGAGCAGACACCTGAAGAGTTGGAAAATGCCGCCCGCAACTTCGGTGCGGGTCCTTTGCGTGTGTTGACAAAAATCACGCTTCCCCTTGTGGCGGCAAACATCCTTGTCGGCGGACTTTTTGCTTTCAGTTTCTCAATGCTTGAAGTGTCGGATTCTTTGATTCTTGCACAAAAATCCCAATTCTTTCCCATTACAAGGGCATTGTTTGAACTGTCGCAGATTTTGGGTTCCGGTCCGGGGATTGCCTGTGCATTCGGCGTCTGGGCGATGTTGTTCCTCGCGGCAACTCTTGCCGCCGCTTCCATCATGCTCGGCAAAAAGATTGGCTCTATCTTCAAATTTTAGTTTGCTTTGAGATATTCTCCGGCAGAAGTCCGTTATTTTCAGCACCTGTTGTTCTATAAAATCAAAACGGCAGGTGTTTTTTTTACTTGAAATCACTGCTGTCCGGTAAAAATTTCAGAGCAGTAAAGGGCTGAAAAGTTTCTCTGGGACTGGCAAATTCCAGTTTGGCGGCTTTTTAAGGATTTTTCGGTCAAGCGACAAGACTTCCAGCAGAGATTGATTTTGCATCAAGGTATCACCAGCAGTTCAATCAGCGTGAACGCTGATTGAATGAAGATGTGAAGGTGTGAAGAGCTCATTTTCGTAAACCTTAGTATAAAGCATTATTTCTTATATTTTCTAATATGATAAAAACACAAGAAAATGAACCAGGCAGACCATCCCCCATACATAATCAAAGTAAAAGAATAAATATATTTTTTATGGCTCCATGGCAAAGAAGTTACAACTGCAACATACAGACAAAATATAAAAATTAGTATATTGTTAAATTTTTTGAATTTTTGATTTAACGTGCACAATAACATTGGGGAAATCAGCGGTAATAATGCTATAAGGTTAAATATAATATTTATTCCAAAGATGTGAAGTAAATTATTATTGAAATCTGTAATAAAAACCCGAAAAGGAAATCCGTAATTATAACAGTATTGGCTTTCTCCAAGAAACAGGGTTTCAGAATGTTTACTGAAAAGAATAAATAGAATGCTTACAATATAGCACATCAACGACAAAAGCTTCATTTTTATACGCACCTTACTCATATATAGTCAACAATCCAGAATCTTTGTTATAGCGTCCTTTAGGCGGATACGTTTTCAAAATATCATTTAATTTTTCATTTATTTGTGTGTTTTTTCTTACATCCGCAAGAAGTTCATTTATTTGCTGGTCGTTGAGCTTGGCGTATCCATTGGACATAATATCAGCTCCATGTAATAATTCATGAATCAACCCATCAACAGGATTCCATATTTTATTTCCTTGTTGATATTCATAAAGACCTATATAAACCGTTGATGATGACGTATCAAACGTTCCAGGTTCGCAATGCGGCCAACGATTTCCGATCCAAATCTCTTTACAATCTGATTCAGAAACAGTTATTTTGTGTTCTGTATTGTTTTTAGCTTGCAAAATCATATTGCCACCGGAAGTTTCAATTCCGGAGAAAAATTCGCCGTATCCAATAACCGGGAAACAGAATAAGCATTTTCTGCAAGCGAGGCTTTGCCGGCGCTCATCGGTTTGGAAATAAAGTTCACGGAATCAGCGAACAACGAGAAGGAAAGCAAGGCGGAACAAAGTAAGAACCACTTTTTCATAATAAGACTCCTGATATTTTGTTATCATACGGTCTATGCGTACTGTATCATAGAAATATTATTTTGTCAAGAGCTGTTTGGGATTTTTTTGTAAAAAATAATTGGTGCCATTCAACATAAAAAACTATCCATAAAGAATTTATAATTAAACTATTCGCTTTTTTTCGGTCTTCCCGGACGCAAAAACAACCGCACGTCTTTTTTTCCGTTCCGCCCCCGATTCACAGGCGGGGAACGGAATAATTAAATCACAAAGGATTGATTTATATACTGTTCCATAGAATGGCACCGTTTTTAATTGAAGATGCGGCAATGCGGAAATTGTTGGTAATAAACTGATAAGTTTTTCCTTCAGAAAGCGTGGATTTTGCTACGGCTTCCATGCCGAGTTGATAAAGCCGTTTGTGGTTGGCAAGCAGAGCGTGTTCAATTTTACGCAAAGAATCCTTACCGGAAATTTGAGCAAAGAGCAAGGTCAGAAATTGTTTCCAAGCTGTAAAATGCTTGCAATATCGGTCTCCGCCTGACTTTTTTACGATTTTTTTTCAAAACGATATCGGGGGATGAAGTTGAAAAGTTGAGAATAGATGCTATTGTAATACATTGTTCGGGCTTTCTTGTTAAATATTAAGGATTTGGTCGTTTTTAATATATAACAAGTCCCGACAATTTCAATTAACTCCGGTAATTTTTACCGGACAGTAGTGACTTGAAATAATTTTTAAAAGCTTTATATTGCTCTTTGGAGAAACGGTACAACAATCCCGGACAGAAAGGAGTTTTTTATGGCAAAGGTAATAGAATTGACCCCGGAACTTTGCGAAAGTGTTACTCAGCAGAAAGGTGTTGTCCTGCTTTATTTTAAAGCGGATTGGTGCGGCGCCTGCAAAACAATGGGACGCATCATCGACCAGATTATTGACGAGACGCCGGAACAGCTGCTCATTGCCAAGTGCAATATCGAAAACTGTATCGAGTGTGCCGCCGCATACAGTGTGACTTCCATTCCCCGCATGGTGATCTTTAAAGACGGCACAGAGATCAAACGGATCAATTCAGCCATCGGTAAAGCGGCTCTGCTTCAGGAGCTGACGCCTTTATTCAACTGAAATATTACAAAAAATTCCCGGAGAAAGATGGTACTTCTCTGGGAAAATATGAACAGTATTCTCTCTCAACAAATACCCCGCTTTTTTTGAAAAGGAGATAGGGGGTTCGGGGGGAAGAGGAAAAACTTTTTTTCTCGTGAAAAAAGGTTTTTCCTCTTCCCC
>SUVX01000093.1 GCA_015061725.1 Lentisphaerota bacterium | reverse complement strand
GCTACAACAACTGCCGGACGGGGGGCAACAACTGCGGCAACGGTATTGACACTGGCTCCCACCAGATTGACAATATCCGTAGCAAGTCGCACTCCCTTGCTGCCATGATGATGACCTCCGTGGTGCGGACGGGCGCAGAGCGTTGCTCCGCAGAGGAGGGCGATTCCGAAGACGATCAACTTTTTCATGTTCTGTTCTCCTTTTTTTCTTTGGGTGATAATTACGATGTGTCGAACACTCTCGTGAACTTACACCCCTGTTAACGGAAAAATTAGTTAGGATATTTTAATAATTTTGAAAACTTTATTATTTTTTCAGTTTTTCCCGGCAATATTCTGCTCTGAACACATCTCTTTCAGCGGCAGAGAGGTTTTTTTCTGCGTATTTCTGCAAATGCACCGGCTGCACAGTCAGGAACATTTCATTGACACAATTCATATCAACGTGGCTGAAGAGTTTCATATCCACGCCCAAACGGAGCCCGGACAGGCAGTTGAGAGCTTCTTTCACACTGAGTTTGAATCCGTGGCGCAGAATGCCGTAAGATCTGCCGACGTGGTCCAGAAGTGCCGCCTGATCTTTTTGAATAACCAGTTGTCTGGCGGCATTTTCGTGCAGAATCAGTTGGCGGACAACTTGCGAAAGTTTGCCGATGATCCCTGTTTCGGAGTCGCCGAGAGTTACCTGATTTGAAATTAAAAACAGATTGCCGGGGTTTTCATTGGGTTCTCCGTAAAGCCCCCGGAATGCCAGATTAAGTTTATTGACACCCTGGATCGTGGGACCGAGTTTGCCGGTCATGACCAATCCCGGCAGGTGGAGCAGCACCGATGCTTTAAGTCCTGTACCGGTATTGGCGGGACTTGAAGTAAGAAAGCCCAGCTGATCGTCAAAAGCGTAATCCAGATGCGCAGACAGCGCATTGTCAAGAGCATCGGTATCGACCCACGCCTGATCCAGCTGAAAGCCGGGCGCAAGGATTTGTATTCTGAGGTGATCCTCATCGTTGATCAGAATGGAACAGGAGGAGTCTTTTCCTGTGAGCAGCCGGCAGTTTTCCGGACCTGAGAGAATTTCTTTTCCAGCAAGAAAACGCTCTTTGAGAATCTCTCTGTCTGCGGGAGTCATTTCGGCAATATCAAAACTCAAACAACCGTCTTTATTCATTTTTTCGCAGTTCCCTGCGGCGGCTGTTACCAGTTCGCAAATTTCCGTAAGTTGTTCGGGATGTGCGGCGCAGGGGAACGGAAAAGTACTGATATTTCTTGCCAGGCGGATACGGGTGAAAACGGCAACATTGCCGTCTTTTTCCGGTTCGGCAAGAAATGCTGCAGGCGTATTCAGCAATTGCTGCAGATTCTCATTGCTCATTATCGTCCTCCTGACTTTCTATATCTAAAAGCTGAAAAGTAAGTTCGTTGAGTTTGTCTCTGCATACTGCCGCGCGTTCGTATTCCTCTCTGCGGACAAGTTCAGACAGTTCTTTTTTACACCGGGCAATCTCAAGCTGCAGTGCTGCTCTGGTTTGGAAAGGACGGGCATCGCCGGGTTTTTTACCCATGTGGATTTTTCCCCGCTGCATACGGGAGAATGCGTCGTGGATGACAACTGCAAAACTGCGGTAACATTCGGAACAGCCCAGTTTGCCGTTGGACTGGCGGAGTTTTTCCATCGTCCAACCGCAATCAGGACAGCAGAAAGTGGTGTCGCTGCCGGAGTCTTCAACTGTTTCTTCCTCAGTTTCCGGTTCAGGCGGCACAATATCTCTCAAACCTGCAATATTGAAAAGAACTTCAGCGAGATTGAAGCCCAATGCTCCAACGGCTCCCTGTTCTTCCTGCTCTTTTGCACATTCGGCGCAGAGGTGTATGGCACGTACTTTGCCTTCAACAACCCGCTTTATATGTATGGTTGCCTCATTTTTCTGACAATTATCACAAAGCATATGAAGGAACTCCCTTTTTCATAATCCGGAAAAATATACATCTCAGGATGGCTTTCGTCAAGTTGTTTTCATGACGAATCAGAAATTTTATTTTTAAATACGGTATGTATTCCGGTCAAATTTATTTTTGTGCTGCCCGGGATTCCGGTTCTGCGCCGTTATAGGGATAAGGAAGTGCTTGCAGAATACTGTCGTCATCCAACCCTGTAACAGCCTGTGCAAGGGTGAAAACATAGCGCAGGCTGTCGCTGTTGACCGCTGCGGAAAAGAGATTGGCAGATGCCAGATGCGCAATTTTTCTTGCGTTCCACGGCGTGAATACCGGGAGTTCTTCCGCCGGAAATATCTGCCAGGTGCGGGCGGGAATCAATATGTCTCCGTTCAAATCGCAAATGGCAAAATCATTGAGAACCTTTCCCATCTGCATACCGGAATTTTCCGGAAAAAGCAAACAGGCGATGGCTGTCAGCAGAGAAGCAGCTCCCCGACCGGAATTGAGTACGTTGCCAATACAGTAAAGCTCCGGAGTCAACGTGGTATCCTGTTCTGCGGATAACCCTGAAGCCGTCATCCAGTCGGCAATGTCTTCAAGGGAGGAAAAGGTGTTTGCCCGGGCACTTTCAAGAAATTTATCAACAGTCTGCTGCACATCTTCGCGTAAATCCGTATCAAACCACAGCATGTGAAGATCAATCAGCAATTCAAAAAAATCCACTTCGGGATCCTCTGTCCTGAGCAGAAAATCCCGGCGGTCCTGCCGCCGGTTGATGGTGGATATCAGCTGGTCGATCCGCTTTTCCATAAGAGGATTGCCCTGCTCCAGATATTCGGCAATGATATCCGGATCAAGTTCATCTTCGTGCGCCAGCAGCTCTGTCATCACCGGCTGGATTGCTCTTTCATCCGGATCATCCAGAAGAGAGAGCAGGCATCTTAAATTGAATTTCTTTTCAGCCATTGTTCCGTGTCGGGAATTTACCGATCAGGGCATTGGAGGCAATTTCTTTGACATCATCCGGAAAATCTCCGCGCAGGATCCAACGCAGGAATCCCGGATCATTTTCCGCAAGATCTTTGAGCGTTCTTCCGGCATTTTTACCGAAGTTGACGACTGCTTCATTATCGCTCCACTTGAAACGGCGGGTTTTGTCAATGGCATCGGGACCGGTAAGGTCGCTGAAAGTTGCAAGACCTGCAACATCATCAGGAAGTTCCGGATGACATTCCATTTCTCCCAGCAGAACTTCAAGCGTTGCGGCGGTGTCGGCACCGGCACTGTGAGCATCTTCAAGATTTTTGCCGCAGAAGAACTTATACGCAGCCGTCAGTGTCCGCGGATAAAGTTTGCAGAAAATGTTGTAGGCATCAACGATTTTGTGATCTGAAACATTGAACGTGTATCCGGCACGCTTGAATTCCTCTTCAAGAATCGGCACATCAAAACCGGTGATGTTGTATCCGGCAAGATCGCAGTCAGAAAGATAATTGAAGAGTTTTTCAGCGATATCCGCAAACGAGGGGGCATCCGCAACATCGGCATCGGTTATGCCGTGAATGGCGGTAGATCCCGGCGGAATCGGAATTCCCGGGTTCAGACGGCGGACCGTTTCCTGTTTGCGACCGTCGGGATAGATTTTGATGACGGCAATTTCAACGATACGGTCTCTCTGCGGTACGACACCGGTACTTTCAATATCAAAAATGGCAAGCGGACGCTCAAGTTTCAATCTTCCTTGCATTTTATTCTTCCGATCTTAATTTTGGTCTTTTTTTGACAGGCGTTCAACATCGGCATCGGCGTATTCTATGACCGCTCCGAATTTTTTATCATTGGCGGAATCAGCTTCCACAAGAGCTTTGTGGGCCTCTGAAACTGTGCGTGCAGTATCAAGAAGCGTGTTCTCGCCGTTGGTACTGCCGGAGAATTCCCCGCTCTCTAGTGTTCCCTCTTTAAGGGCAAAAAGTTTGAGAATACCCAGTTCCTGAAGAAGTTTCTGCAAGTTTTCTTTGGCATTGTAAAGTTCAACTGCGCCTTTTTTCTCACGGATCATTCTCAGGGCAAGCATGGAAAGAACACCCATGAAAGAACTGTCCATAGCCGTGCAGTTTTCAAGATCAAAGGCAACACCTTCGATAATACCGGTTGACTTGGCTATATTCCGCAGAGGAACGGCATATTCAAAATTTGCCCTGCCTCTGACGATGACATGATACTTTCCGGCTTTGCTGGAAATTTCAAGATCAGAATCGTTCATCTTTGCATGCTCTCCTTTCCTTTTATTCTCAAAACATTCAAGCTCAATAAGAACTTTGTTTTTTCAGGGGGAAAAGAAATTTTCTCTTCCCCCCGGATTTTCTCAACCGTCAGTTCAACGGAGCGCCGATAACGGCTTTGATACGGCGGACGCCGCGGCTGGAGCTTTCTTCTTTGAGAATCTTGAAGCTCTTGAGTTCGCCGGTGCGTGCGGCATGGGGACCGCCGCAGATTTCGCAACTGACATCGCCCATGGTATAGACCTTGACCACTTCGCCGTATTTGCTGCCGAAAAGACCCATTGCACCGCGGGCACGGGCGCTGTCAACGTCCATTTCTTCGCAGACGATTTCCAGGTCGCGGGCGATGGCTTCGTTGACGAGTTTTTCTGCTTCTGCGATCTGCTCCGGAGTCATCTTTTCGGGATGGGAGAAGTCAAAACGCAGACGTTCAGCGGTGATGTTGGAGCCTTTCTGTTCAACGTGTTCGCCGAGAATCTTGCGGAGAGCCGCCTGAAGCAGGTGGGTCGCCGTATGCAGACGGGCAGTTGCTTCGGAGTGATCGGCAAGACCGCCTTTGAACTTCTGTTCAGCACCGGCTCGTGACATTTCCTGATGTTTCTTGTAGGCTTCTTCGTAGCCTGCCATATCAACGGTGAAGTTCTGTTCAGCCGCCATTTCGCAGGTAAGTTCAATCGGGAAACCATAGGTTTCGTAGAGATTAAAAGCGTTCTTGCCGGAAATGACTTTGCGTTCAACGAAAGCAGGAACACGGTCAATGAGTTTCTGGAACTCTTTGATACCGTTTTCGAGGGTGACGCCGAACTGCTTTTCTTCGCGGTCAAGTTCGGAGATGATGACATCTTTGCGTTCAACAAGTTCCGGATAGAATTCGCCGAACTGTCCGATGACGACCTGAGCGATGGTGCTGGTGAAAAGTTTTCCGGTGATACCGAGTTTGCGTCCTTCGCGGATGGCGCGGCGGATCAGGCGGCGCAGCACATAAGGCTGGTCCACGCGTCCCGGGGTGATACCGTCGGCGATGATAAAAGTCGCAGCGCGCAGGTGATCGGCGATGATGCGTTCAGAGGCGGTGCGTTCTTCCGGCGTTTCAATGCCGCGGACTTCATCCAGTGCTGCGAAGATGGAGGCGAAAATTTCAGTTTCATAGCAGCTGGCTTTGCCCTGGAGAACAGCGGTGATACGTTCCAGACCCATTCCGGTATCGACGTTGCGCTGTGAAAGCGGTTCAAAGGTGCCGTCAGCGGTCTTGTTGTACTGCATGAAGACGTCGTTCCAGATTTCGACCCAGAGTTTGTTTGAGGGATCAAAGGTTTCGGGAGCGGGCTTGGGACCTGTCCAGTAGAACATTTCGGTATCCGGACCGCAGGGACCGGTCGTTCCGGCGGGACCCCACCAGTTGTCTTTTTTGCCCAGTTTGGCGATGCGGCATTCCGGGATGCCGTGACCTTTCCAGATTTCAAAGGCTTCGGCATCAAAGGGAGCATTTTCGTCACCGGCAAAGACGGTGACGGCAAGCATATCAATCGGAATATTGAGATTGTCTTTGCCGGTTAAGAATTCAAAACTGAAGTCGATGGCTTCTTTCTTGAAATAGTCGCCCAGGGACCAGTTGCCCAGCATTTCAAAGAAAGTCAGGTGTACGGGATCGCCCACTTCGTCGATATCGCCGGTGCGGATACACTTCTGGCAGTCGGTCAGACGGGTGCCGGAGGGGTGTTTCGCGCCCTGAAGATAAGGCACAAGCGGATGCATTCCCGCCGTGGTGAAAAGACAGGTCGGGTCATTGTCGGGAATCAGAGAGGCACTTTTGATCTCCTGGTGTCCCTTGCTCTTGAAAAACTCAATGTATTTGCGGCGCAGTTCTGCTGCTGTCATAGGTATATTCTCCTTATGTTGATTTAACGGTTATTCTTTCAACCTGATAATATACACACTGACGCCTCTTTTTGCAAACAACATTTTTTCAAAAGTTGGAAATACGGTTCTTCCGATGGTCCGTAAACCGGTGCAGACGGGGCGGGAATGCTTGAAAAAAAGGGGATTGTGTATTAAATTAATAAAGTAGTATTTCATATTTTAATCTTCAGATAAAACAAGGTGCGATGATGAAATCAAAAAAACTCAATTTCACCCTCATAGAACTGCTGGTGAGTGCTGCTTGTCAAACAGGTGTTTTGTATAACCGCTGCGGCATGCTGTTATCAAAGGGCGGCGCGTTTGTACGGATGAGTACGGATAAGTACGGAAGGGTACGGAGTCAGGCGCCGCAGAACACGGCTGGTTTCGCCCAACAACAAAATACCCCGCTTTTTTTGAAAGAAAAGGGGAGCGCGAGGGGAAAAGAAAACTTTTTTTCTCGTGAAAAAAAGTTGTCTTTTCCCCTCGCATCCAGCCCCTTTACTCTCATAGAATTGCTGGTTGTTATTGCCATTATTGCCATTCTTGCGGCGATGCTGCTGCCTGCATTGCAGCAGGCAAGGGAGAGAAGTCGTGCCACGCAGTGTCTTTCAAATCAGAAACAGCTGAGTGCGGCAACCATGATGTATGTCGGCGACAGCAATGATTATTTCTTTCCTGTCTGGCTTGTTTCCAAAGACGAAGATCCTAACGGCAAAGGCGTGACATGGGCATATTACACCAATGAAAATTATGTCCACAGCAAGGGCGTCTACAACTGTCCGCGTTTTAATATCAATCCCAAAACGGCGATGGGGACGGCATACACCAATACTTACGGTCTCAATTACTTTGAAGTGACAGGCAGTTACTATGTCGGCGGCACCAATACAACTGCAGGGGCTTCCGGCTGGGCAAGACGTCCGGCAAAGATGAATCAGCTGATGGCTCCCGGAAAAACGATCCTTATGATCGATGTTTACAATTATACCGATCCGAAAATCGGCGGCAGCAGCTGCGAATGTCAGCTCAAAACCAGCGGTATCGTCGCCTATGCGCCGCACAGCAATACGACAAATGTCGCCTGGTGTGACGGTTCTGCCAAATCCCTGAAAGTCAGTGGTCCTTTCGGTTGTTACGAAGTACTCGGCAATCTGAACGGACGTATGGCCTGGGGCAAGGGCAATTATTGGGATAGAACAAGTAACCGCAGCGGCGGAATTTGATAAATTTTTCAGGGAAGATAAAAAATATGGTTAAAAAATGTTTGATGGCGGCAACTGCCGCTGTTGCAATGGCGGCATCCGATGCCAATGCCGCGCCCCGTTACTCTGAAGTCAGTGTCATGCAGTGGAATCTGCGTATCGGAATTGATATGACTTTCCGCTACAATCTCAAAACTCAGGCGGATGTCATTCTTAAACACAACCCCGATGTGGTCGTTCTCAACGAAGTTGACAAAAACTGCGCCCGCACAGGATTTGTGGATATGACGCAGACCCTTGCCACTTTGACCGGCATGTGTTTTTCTCAGTTCGCAGGCTGCCGTATTCTGCCGCCTGACGGATTGTACGGCAACGCCATCTTATCCCGTTACCGCATGGAACTTGTCGGTTCCTGGCTGATTCCGGCATTGATTGAAGAAACAAGAGGTATGACTCTTGTTAAAATCTATGCGCCCAACCCCTTTCTGGTTGCGCTGACCCATTTGAACCACAGAACGACCCCCGAGGCAAATGCCGCGCGTCTTCAGGCGGTTCAGAAAATTGCTGAACTCATTGAAAAGAACAATCCCGGCAAACTTCCGGTCGTTCTGACCGGGGACTTCAACTGCTATCCCGGCAGCGATCCTGTCAAAAAACTTGAGGAACTGGGATGGACACTTGAAAAGCCGCTTCCGAGTTATCCCTCCGGAAGTCCCAAGTCGGAGATTGACCACTTCTACCGTCAGACCAAAGACAGACGCGTTGAAGTTGTTGAACGCATTGCCATTGATGAAAAATATGCCTCCGACCACATTCCGCTGGTCAACAAGTTGAAAATTTATCGTAAAAGAGATAGAAAGTAAGGATAAAAAATGAAATTTAAAACTTTGACAACGCTGCTGTTTGTGACGGCGGCAGCTGTTCTTTCCGGAGCGCCGAAAATGGAAGACATCACCTCTGCGCGTACATTCGCCATGAATTACACTTTAAGTCAGGAAACTGTCAAGGCTCAGTTTGCCCTCGGACGTCCTGACGGCAAGTTGATTCCCGCCGACCGGGCAATGCGTTTTGACTTTGATCCCCTGTCAACCACCAACTACGGTTTGCAGGTCGGTGCCAACAGAGCCGGAGTCCGTTACGACGGTATCGGCAGTTTCCCCCTGCGCGGCGGCACCATTGAAATGACCATCAAAAACTGCGACTGGGAGTATCGCTCCAGAAAAGTCCTCATGTTTTTAAGTACCGTCTCCCCGGATCTTACGATGTATGTCTACAAGCACAGCAACGACGGACTCGGTGTCTACACCCGCAACAACAAAACCAAAAAATCCCTGTTCCTGCGCCGGATGCCCAAAGACTGGAAAAGCAACAGTATCCATCATCTTGCCTACACCTGGGACGGCGCGGGAAACTCTGTGCTTTACTTTGACGGACTTATGGTCGCCAAAGGTTTTATCGTTCTGCCCGAAACTCCCGTCAGATATTTTAACGTCGGTTCCACCGGACGCTTCGGTGCCGGCGGACAGTCCGCTATCGGACATCTGCGCATTTACAACCGCGCCCTCACTGACAAAGAAATCATCGTCGTCGCCGGTGAACTTATCCCCGAACTCAAGAAAAAAGGACTTCAAGTCGTCAAAGAAACCATCATGCAGCCGAGTCCCTGGTTCAAAAATCCCGTCAAACTCGGTCTTGAAGCCTTGGACGGCAATTACGTTCCCTATCCCTTCCAGCCCGTTGAAGTCAAAGGAAAAAATCTCAACGTCTGGCAGCGCAGCTACGATTTCAGCGGCAGCGGTCTGCTGGATCAGGTCACCGTCAAAAACGAAAAACTCCTCCGCAAAAGCGTGAACGTCACCCTCAACGGCAAAGAAATCAAATTCGGCAATTATCAGGTCGGAAAAACGCAGAAAGGACGTGTTGCCTTCTCCAAAAAAGCCGCCAATGCCGATTTGCAGGGTACTTTTGAATATGACGGCATGGTCCACTTCCGCTTGACCCTGAAGCCCTCCGACCGTGTTCAGGAACTCTCTCTGCGTATGCCCATGACGCAACGTGCCTCTGAACTGCTGCACTTTGTCGGCGCCACCGACAGAATCGGCGGCGATTACGGTCCCAGCAGCCCCAAAGGCAGCAACACCTTTAAATTATCCATGAAACCCGGTGTCATCTGGACCAAGCGTTTCGGTACCTGCACCTGGCTCGGCTCCACCCGCAGCGGTCTGCAGTTCTTCACCGGCAGCGAACAGTATTACTATCCCCGCAAGAGAACCGATCTTTTTGAAATTGTCCGCAACGCCGACGGCAGCGCTGACTTTGTTGTCAAAATGGTCGTTCAGCCGCTCCCTGTCAATGCGCCCAAAGAGTTCACCCTTGATTTCGGCTTCATCGCCACCCCCGTCAAACCCCTGCCCGAAGGATGGCGCGCCAAAACCATGAGCGCCCAGTATGACTCTTTCCGCGGCAAAACCCGCGGCGATCTTCTGGTCTACTGGCCCGATGAATGGGCGCAGATCAGCCTTGACCCCGAACCTCATCGCGGTCTCAACAAAGGACGCACCGCCGCCAAAGTCAAAATGGACAGAGCCTCCGGCAGAAAAGTCATCCCCTACTGGGACCGCCGCCATCTGCCCATTTCTCAGAAAAACAAAGTCAATCCCGATGCCGAAGCCATTTACAAAGACTGGAGTCCCGATCCCCAACGGTCCCGCGCAGGACGTTTCGACTGGATGCGCTGCTCCGGTACCAGCGGATGGCAGGATTATCTCGTCTGGTGCATTGACCAATGGAACGAAGTTTTCGGTACCATTGACGGCGCCTATATTGATGAACTTATCCTCGACCCCAACATGAGCGCCCGTTCCGGCGGCGGATACACCGACTATGACGGTGTTCGCCGTCCCACCTACTCCTGGCAGGCTGAACGCAATCTCTACAAGCGTATTCACTATGTCATCGCCAAACGCAACGGCAATCAGCAGCCCTGGTGTATCGCCCACAACTCCGCTACGAATATGATGAATATTCTTTCTCCCTTCACCGTATTCCTCACCGGGGAACACCTTTACAGCGGTTATTTCCCCGATGATCCCAAACTCATCCCGCCCAAGCATGACCGCATGTATTATTACAGTTACAGTCTCCCCATGGAGCGCGTCCGCGGTGAGTTCTATCACCGTCAGTGGGGCGCCGTCATTGCCTGGCTCCCCTGTCTCAAAAATCAGCGCGATATCATGGAGCATCCCACGCCCACCCGCGACCTCATGAGCCGCATCATGCACGCCGATGTCATCTTCTGGCCCCTCTGGTGCAACAAAAAAGAAATCTACAAAATGGATGAAATCCGCCGCAAATGGGATATCGGCAATGCTGCTGTTGAGTTTATTCCCTACTGGGAAAACAAAGAGGTTACCTCCAAAACCCCCGGCAGCTGCATCAGTTATTATGACAAAAAAGGTGAAAAGCTCGCCCTCGTCAGCAACCTTTCCCGCAAAGGCAGAACCATCAAAATTTCCCTGCCCGCCGGAACCAAGTCCGTCATCAACGCCGAATCCGGAAAAGTTGTTCCCCTCAAGAACAATTCCGTTGAAGTTGATGTCAAACGCAACGATTTTACCGTTCTGATTATTAAAAAGTAAAGGTTCTCCCCTATGGCTCCCAAGAAAAATTGGAAAATTATCAACGTTGACGATTTTGTCATCTTCAAGGCCTCTGACGATATCATCGAAGAGGCCAATGCCAAATATGCTGAAGCCGCCGAAATCAACCGGCAGTATCTTGAAACGCATCCGGATGTCAATCCCTCCATGCGTATTACCGGTACCTTCATCTGCGCTCAGCCCCCCAACTATCGCGGTTACCCCATGCTCCATGCCTCAGAAGAGCAATGGGCTGAAAAATTCCGCCTCCTCAAAAGTTTCGGCATTGATACTGTCATCTATCAGGCCGCCGTCTGGAATGAGCTTGAAACTGTCTATTATCCCAGCAAACGATTCGCAGGTTTCCGCCTCTTTGACTCCATCGGCAAAGTCCTCGCCGCCGCCAAAACTGTCGGTCTTGATGTCTATCTCGGCGCCTATGGCTCCGTCTCCGGCTGGTGCATGGGCAAGGATCCCGCCTACGTTGAACAGGAGAAGTTGAACCACTTTGCCGTTCAGGATGAACTCTTTGAACTTTACGGCGGTCAGTTCAAAGGTATTTATTTCGCCCCCGAAACCGCCTATCGCGGCGAAAGAGATCTTTACACCGAAAAGACCCTCAACTGCATTTACCGCGATTTCTGTGACCGTCTCAAAGGTCTGCATCCGGATTGCGAAATCCTCATGTCCCCCGCTACCAAGTATTTTGAAGGCAAACTCGGCGAAATGACCGACTCCTGGAACACCATCCTCGATGGCGTTAAACTCGATATTATGGCGCCCCAGGACTCTATCGGATGCTGCGGCAACACCCTCGATCATCAGCAGGATACTTTCAAAGTCTGGCGCGATGTCTGCGATGCCAAAAATATCCGCTTCTGGAGCAACGTGGAAATCTTTCAGTGTGTTGACTGCTCCAAGGTCAACTCCGCCATCCCCGCCGATCCCCGCCGCATCGCCCACCAGATCCACAACGCCTCCCAAGTCGCCGAAAAACTTATCTCCTGGGAAATGTTATACTTCACCGACGACTCCGCAGGCCCCCGCGCCACCACCCTCCGACGCTTTTTTTCCAGGTGAAAAAAAGCTTGGCAAAAAAAGCCAAGTAGTGGTCGGGTGCGTTGCCCGACCACCAGAGTGATGTGACCCCAAAAACTTGGACGGTTAAATGACTGAAAAATGAGTTCTGTATTCTACAGGACTCATACCGTTTAATGTCAAAGATATCCTTTCATTGTTAAAATAGCAAATGTATTCTTCAAG
>SUVX01000092.1 GCA_015061725.1 Lentisphaerota bacterium | reverse complement strand
GCGTTAATTCTATTCTTTGTCAAGTCCAAGCAGCTCCTTACCCCTTTGCTCCGACGAGTTTAATGCCCATTCTCGCAAAGGGGGAGCTGCTAATCAATGCCCGGGATATAAGATACATGGTAGGCGTGGTAGGGGTGTGCAAACAGGGATGCACCTCTTTTTTTTGTGGTGTTTCCCAAAAAATCAAAGGAAACAACCACAGCATGAAACCACTGTTTTTACTCTCTTTACTTTTTCTCTCTCTTTCTCTCTTTTCCGCTGAAATCATTGGTAAGGTGGTTGGCGTTTCTGACGGTGATACCATTACCGTTTCAGATAATCTTGATAAAGGCAAATTCCGCATACGCCTTAATAAAATTGATGCACCTGAAAAGAAACAAGCCTTTGGCAACAAAGCCAAACAGTATTTATCCTCTTTGATTTTCAGCAAACAAGTTTCTGTAAGGTTCAAAGAAATAGACCGTTACGGCAGAGTTTCAGGGATTATTTACTGTGACGGTGCAGAAATCAATCTTGTAATGGTTCAAAATGGCTATGCGTGGCATTACAGCTATTACGATAAAACCCCTGCATACATTCAAGCTGAAAAACAAGCAAGGGCAGATAAAAAAGGCTTGTGGGCAGACCCAAACCCCATAAATCCTTATGAGTTTAGAAAAATGAAGAAAAAACGCTGATGAAAAGTGGCGGGAGTGTCAAGGCTTTATTTGAAACAAACTGGCATTTTATGGACCATGTGGACCATATGGACAAAATGGACGAAAAGCTTTTCAGTTTGTGATGGCAGATAAGCGCCGATACGGTCATCCCCCCTCAAAATACGCCCGCTTTTTTTGCCGAAACGTCAACTCCGGTCTCACGCCGTCTGCCTGCGGGTGACGGCGGAACAGCAAACTATTCTCAACGGTAAATCATACCTGTACCAAAATACGCCGCTTTTTTTGAAAAAGGGATAGGGGGTTCGGGGGGAAGGGAAAAAACTTTTTTTCTCGTGAAAAAAAGTTTTTTCCCTTCCCCCCGATTCCCACTGCCTTTATCAGAAACAGCTAAAGGCGGTTTTTGAATTCTTTGGGGGAAATGCCGCGTTCTTTGTGGTACAGTCTTGAAAAGTAGTGCGGATCATTGATGCCGACGGCGCAGGCGATTTCTCCGACCGGCGTATCAGGATTCTGTTTCCAGAGTTCCTCCGCTTTTTTCAGACGCAGCTGAATGACTAAGCGTTTGAAAGAACTATTGTATTTGTCATGCAGAAAGTGTTCCAGTCCGGATTGACTGATATTGAGATACTTTGCCGCAGAATCAAGAGAAAGTTTTTCAGCAAGATGATTGTTGATATAGTAAATGATCCGGCGGTAACGCAGATTTTCTGAAAAGTAAATCAGTTCCTTGTTGACGATGTATTCGATCAGGGCGTTGAGCATGTCTTTGAGGCTTTCCACTTCCTGAAGGGTGAAACAGGGCAGTTCAAGATAATAGCGTTTCATTTCTTCATCATCACGGATGAATGCAGGAATATCATCTGAGGTGCGGAATTGTCCGAGACCGACAAAACCTGCAATTTCATCCAATACCCTGATGGGAGCGATGATTTCCGTAAGTCCCGCATGACACTGATAGGAGCAGAGTTTGCCCGTGTTGCGGGTGTGTTCCTGCATTTCACGGTCAAGGGACTGACAGGTTTCAAGAGAAAAATATTTCTGCTGGATCAAAGCACAGAAACTGCTGACACTGCAATCGCGTCCGCGTTTTAAAATCTCTCCGCCCGCAGAATAGAAAATCACCTGCGTTTTGATGATCGCCGCAAAACTGTCAAGCAGACGGCAGACCTCTTTACTTAAAAGAATATCCAGTGAAAGACGGTCACTCATTTTGTTGCCTCCGGATGCAGAATTTTTTTGCCGTTGTTGATAATTTAGCACAATTTGCAGAAAAATCCACAAAAAAACCGAAAATTCCATTTTTTTTGTACGGGGTTGGGGTATAGTAATTGCTGTAAAGATTTGGTTTTGTTCCCTATACGGGCAGATAATTACCAATAGGGTACTGTTCCAGCTTTATAAAATACCCCGCTTTTCTTGAAAAGGGTTTCCGCCTTTGCACAAGGCTACGGCGGACAAGGGGGGGAGAAAAAATATCGAAGCCGACGTTTCGGCCTCTTTTCTCGTGAAAAGAAGTTTTCCCCTTCCCCAAGAACCATCTACCCTTGTCGGGAACAGCGCGAAAGTTTTTCAACCCCTAACTCAAGGAGAAAAAAATGAGCAAAGTACGCGTTGGTTTGATCGGTCTGGGATTCATGGGCAGCACCCACTTCCGGATTTACGAAGAACTTGAAGATGCACAGATCGTTGCATTGGCGGATATCGATCCGCGCAAACGTGCCGGAGATGTTTCCAGCGTGATCGGCAACATCGGCAATGCCGACAACTCTCAGCCGCTTGATATGACCGGAATCAAAACCTATGAAAGCGGTTACGATTTGATTAATGATCCGGATGTGGATGTTGTTGATATCTGCGTCCCGACGCCTGACCATGCCGGATTGATTATTGCCGCCCTCAATGCGGGAAAACACGTTATGGCAGAAAAACCCTTTGCCCGCAATCTGGAACAGGCTGAAGAAATCAAAGCCGCTTATAAAAATGCCAAAACTTATCTCAACTTCGGTATGTGCGTCCGCGCCTGGCCCGAATACCGCTATGCTTATGAACAGTATACATCAGGCGCTTACGGCAAACTGCTTTCAGCGACTTTCCGCCGTCTTTCTCCGAGCATTGCCGGAAACAACTGGGATGACTGGTTCATGGACGGCAAACGCTCCGGCGGTGCGCTGCTGGATATGCACCTGCACGACACCGATCAGGTGCGTTATTTCTTCGGACGTCCCAAGGCTGTCACTTCAGTCGGCGTGACCGGGGCTGTCAGCAATGGTGCTGTTGACCATGTGATCACGTTCTTCCATTATGACAACGGCACAATCGTTGAGGCTGAAGGCTCCTGGATGGCGCCCAAGACCACGCCGTTTGAGATGAGTTTCCAGATCATCTGCGAAAAGGCGACTGTCCGCTGGATGTCTGACGGATTCAAGGTCTTCTGGAATGACGGCAGAATCGAAACGCCCGAAGTTGAAGCCACCACCGGATGGCACAAGGAACTGGCTTACTTCATCGACTGTGTCAAGAACGGCATCACCCCCGACAAATATCAGGACTTTGAATCTGTCCTTGACGGCTTCAAGATGAATGTTGCGGAACAGGAATCCGTTGATACCGGCAAACGTGTTGAAATCAAATACTGATGAGGTGTGTGTGATGTATAAGGCTCTCAACTACTGGGTTTTCGGCGGATTTGCCGGAGAAAAGACTCCCTATGAATTTATTGACTGGGCAAAGGAAAAAGGTCTTGACGGCGTTGAACTGACCGTCGGAGACTGCCTTTCTATTGATATTACTGAAGCTGAATGCAAAAAAATTGCTGCCTACGCTGCTGAAAAAGGTATCGGACTGCGTTCCCTTGCTTCCGGCGCAGGCTGGGGCTGTTATCTGGGAACCGATGACGAAAACGAAAGACAGCAGGCGCTTGATTTCTGCCGCAAATATCTTCAGATTGCCGCCTGGATCGGCGCAGAAGCGATTTTGATTGTCCCCGGCGCCACCCGTGTCGCTTGGGATGACAGCCGTCCGCTTATCCGCTATAAGACTGTGTGGGAAAAGGCTGCGCAGTCTGTCAGAGAACTTCTGCCTGTCGCAGAAAAACTCGGCGTTGCCATTGCTCTTGAAAACGTCTGGAACCGTTTTCTGCTTTCTCCCATGGAGTGGAAACTCTTTCTGGATCAGTTTGATTCCAAGTTTGTCGGTATTTATTTTGACGTTGCCAACTGCGCAATCAACTGCCGTCCCTCGGACTATCCTGAAATTCTGGGCGACCGCATTAAAGCCGTTCACCTCAAGAACTTTGCTGAAACCGATTGCGCCGGCGGTCTCCACGGCTTCGGAGATGATCTCCTCAACGGCGTCGTGGATTTCAAAGATCTCTTTGCCGAACTGGATAAAATCAACTACAAAGGTCCCTTTACCGTTGAAATGATCCCGTTCTGCCGCCTGCCCGACCTGGTCCTCCCCGATCAGGCCCTCGCCGACAAAGTCGCCTCCCAGCTCCTTTCTCTGTAAAAGGAAAGTGGGAATCGGGGGGAAGGGAAAAAACTTTTTTTCACGGGAAAAAAAGTTTTTTCCCTTCCCCCCGAACCCCCCATCCCTTTTTCAAAAAAAGCGGCGTGGCGGTCGGGTGCGTTGCCCGACCGGTCAAGGGGATACCCCTTGACAATCCCCGGGATATGGCGGTTGAGTGCGTTGCCCGACCGGTCAAGGGGACACCCCTTGACAATCCCCGGGATATGGCAGTGAATTTGCGCTTTTCTTACCCGCGTCATCCCGCACAGCGGCAGGCAAACCATCGGGGTATTACATGACGCCCCATTTTGTCAGACAGGTCCGACCTGTCCGACAAGTCAGACTGAAGCGTCACGCCCCCGCGCCCTGCATGCCCCCGATGCCATCAAGTATTCCAAATGCGCGTGTTATTCAATCAATGGGACGTCCGCCCTCATCTATTTTTTTTCCGGTTCTGCTGAATGTTGCGGTGTTGATTTTTTTCAGCAAATCAGCAGGCTCCCAGATTGGTGACGCGGCAAAATTTTCTCCGTCAAGATATGCCGTTAAAGCATATTTCATGTACCGGCAGGCGGGATCGTCTGCTTCAAGGTTGAAACCGCAGATCATCAAGTGACCTTTCCCGACAGAAAACTCCGACAACATGGACTTATGTTTGACCATTTTAAAAGAGGGTATCAGACTGAATACCGGTGAAAATTCCGGCATGTTTCTGTCGTAAATAAGAGAAAAACTGTTTTCCATCAACGGCAGAAATTGCCAGTTCAAATAACCGTTTTGCGGAAATTTTTCCCATAACGGATGCGGAGGCATCAATGCGCCGCTGTGTCCGATGGAGCGTCCTGAGGTGTGGGAACGGAAAACTTCCCTCATCATCTCTCCGGGAAAGTTTCCTGTCAGCAATACTCTGCCGCCCCGGGTTATAAATTCAACCAGTTCCGGCGTGAGGGCTGCAGCGGTTTTAACTTGCGGCGAACAAATTGTCTTTTTTTCAGGAAATACCCAGAAACTCCAGAAATTGTTCCAGACTTTTCCGTTTGCGTTAAGTTGCGCTTTGAGTGTATATTCTGTTCCTGCGGAACTTTCCGGCAGAACAAAAGAAATTTCCTCAAGCGGAATGATGCAGCCCGGAGACATTTGACCGCAGGTCTTGCGTCCGGAGACAACCGTATGACCGTCAACATCTTCAAAACGCCAGAGAAATTCTGCATTTGCGACTTCTTCAGCTTCATAACAGACAAATTCAACAGTCTCGCAGAATTGACTTCCGGCAAGACGGTTGCGGCGGTTTGAGGCACTGCAGATTAAAATGCTCTCTCCACAGTAACGGCGGACATCGGCAATGCTTTCTCCGGATTTTTCTTCATAAAACTCGTTGAGTATTCCACAGGGATAGCCGATCAGATGCCAATGGGTATCTATCCCGCCGAGATAATCAAATCCGGCGGCATTGCGGAGACTGCGGATATTTTCCACAAGCTGTTTCCGGCAGGCGGAAATAAACAAAGTGTTTTTTTCATAGTACAGACGGGCGTTTTCATAAACACCGTGTTTCTGCATGTGTTCTCTTGCGGCTTTGAACAGGTCTGTCCCGATGAAAGTGCCTTCATAACGCTTTTCAAGAGAAAAGTCAAGGTAGCCGCCGAGGATTCCGGATTCGTGCAGCAGGCAGGGACGGTCATAAACAGCCAAACGCTTTTCCACCGGTTCTCTGCCGCAGAAGGTATCATGCTGATAACTGAATTCTCCGGCAAGAGCTCCGAAACAATCTGAAAACGCTTTGACCCGATCCAGACGTTCAGCATCGTATGAAAACGGTTCAGTTGTGATTTTTCTGCCGGGCGTAAATTCATACTCTATTCCCCGCATGGCCTCCTGCGGATTGAATAACATTCCGGGAGCCATATTCCGCATCAAATCCGCCAGTTGTTGAAGACGCAGAATTGCTGTTTCATCAATGACTTTTTCATTGCCTTCGCACAGAATCACCGGAGATGTGTGGCGGCGGAGCAGACGCAATACGGATTCTGCTTCATCAAAATTCCACACGGACGGCAATTCTACCTGAACCAGATATCCCAGTTCATCGCAGGCATCAAAAAACGGTTCCGGCGGACACCAGGTGTGACAGCGGATGAAATTGAATCCTGCTTCACGCAGTTTTCCCAAATCACGCAGATACTTTTCTTTATCAAAGTGGGGATTGGTTGTTTCCGGAAAGTAACAGTGTTCAGTCAGTCCTCTGAAAAAAGTGGGAGTACCGTTGAGTTTGAACTGCATTCCGTCACGTTCCGTTTTTCTGGCTCCCCAGCGGAAAGCCGCGCGGTCGGAGACTTTTTCCCCGTTTCTTAAAACCAGTTCAATATCGCAGAGCTGCGGAGTCCTGTCGCTCCATAGAACAGGAGGGACCGCTGAGGTGAATTCTGCGGTTTCCTCAATTTCAAGATTTCCTGAGTCAATAACGGTGCCGTTATATGACATTTTCCACTCAAGAACAGCTTTGCCGCCCCGGGTTTCAATGTGCCAGAGAGGATATTTTCCGGCAAAAGAGATAAAATAATCCGCAAGTTCTGTGCCGGAGGTATATTTGATACTGACGCCTCCGCCGATGCCGCCGCGTTCGGACTGGTAGCCCTGGGCGGCAAGCCCTCTGTGCTGTCCGGGACGTGCGCCGAAAGCAATGCCGTCGTGTGATTTATCCAAACGGTGATAGGCGCCGCCGTCGTCATGCAGATTGCCGACAATGAGTATCAGTTCATTTTCTTTTCCGGGAGTGATAAAATCCTCTATTTCAAAGCGGTTTGAAGTTGAGTAACTTGTTACAGTTCCGGCAAAACGGCCGTTGCAGTAGACACTGCATCCCCACATGGCCGGGCCGACTGTCAATACCGCGCACTTGAAATCCTTTTCCGCAACGAATGTTTTGCGGTAAAAACCTGTGCCGATCAAAAAACTGCTGGAGGCGTGCGGCGTGAGAGAGCGCCCCATCGGGAAATGGACCTTGCGGTAATCCGGATTGAAACGGGCTGTAAGACCGAAAAAGTCTTCTTCATCAAAAAGTTCATAATGATCGTCCCAATACCCGGGCGTGACCATTTTTCCGGTAAAAAGGTTTTTCTCCGGCAGAGGCGATTCTGCCGGAGTAAAAAGTTGCGGCGAGTAGAAAAAGTCCCATTCGTCATCCAGAGAAAGAAAAAGAGGTTCGGTCATACAGCTGAAAGTCCTGTTTCAGATTCAGATTTTACAAAACATCCACTTTTTCCGGTTTTCCGGAACGGGCGGAACGCAGGGCAGCTTCGGCAAAGGCGACAGTTCTGGTGCCCTGCCAGACATCCGTCGGACACTGACGGTTTTCTTTGAGGGCGTCAACAAAGTCTTTCAGTTCCGAAGCAACATTATGACTTGCAATATTCACGGGAATTGTATTGAAATCCAGTTTTCCCGTCGCATCTTCCAACTCTTTTTCCGCAATTTGGATAGAGGGACTGGTATTGTCACAGATAATCGTGCCGCGTGTTCCGTAAAGAACAGTCCGCATGGTGTAGGGACGTTTGATTCCCGTTGAAACAAAAATCCTGCCGATCACGTCGTTGGGAAATTTTGCCACGGCGACACCGGTATCACAAGTCGGCCAGTCGGTGAGGATCTTGTGATTCATGTAAGAAAACACTTCGATCGGATCACCGGCAATCCAGCGGACAAGATCCAGCGCATGACAGCCGCCGCCGAGGAAGCCTTCACGTTTGATTTCCGGATCCATTCTCCAGTTCTTGAATCCCCGGGCTTTGTCGTAGTCGTGGGCGTATTCACTTTCGATATAAACCAGATCGCCGATCCGTCCTGATTCATAAAGTTTTTTGGCAGCACGGAAACCGGGCGCGTAACGGCAGACCTGTCCCGTCATGAAAAACTTGCCGCTTTTGTTGACTGCATCAATGATTTTGCGGCAGTCTGCAACGGTCGGAGCCAGCGGTTTTTCGCATATGACATGTTTGCCCGCTTCAAGTGCCATCACACACTGTTCCACGTGGACATGATCCGGCGTGGCGACAATGATGATATCGGCATCCGTTGCACAGAGTTCTTCCATGCTGTTGACGATTTTTGTATCCAGTCCGCGGTAGTATTTCTGATCGAGGCGGGGATTTTCGTCAAAATATTTATCGTAACATGCGACAAGTTCTGTATCGGGGTTTTCCACAGCTGAACGCGCCCAGGCATCTCCCATGCGCAAGCCTGCAACTGCAACTTTGTACTTCATTTTTATACCTTTCTGTTTTTTTTATTATTCAAAGATCAGGATGTCACTTTCTGCCGGAGCAAGTTCCTTTTGGAAACAACCGTTCTGCAAAATCACTTTTTTACCGTTGAAAAGCGATTTGCCGCCCGAAAGTTTCAAGCCTGAAATTTTTTCAAGTTCAATATCTGCGGATGTATTTTTATCATTGTGTTTACTTGAATATATCAACATGACTTTGTTGTCCAGACGATAGACGGCAAAACAGATGTCTCTATCGTTTTCAGAGGCTTTTTCAATGCAGTTGTCATGGCAGATGAATCCGGTGATTTCGCGCAGTTTGAAATTGCAGAGTTTCATTTCCTGCCAGGTTTCCTTAGCCGGAGGCACACCGAGAAAGAGATAGAATACCCGGTATCCGGCAATCAGAGCCGTACAGACCTGCGCACGGTATTCTGCCGGTGTCGGACAGGATTGTATCATGGAACCCAGATTGGATACATTGAAAATCTGACCGATCGGACGCCGGGTGATTTTTGACGCATATCCCAGACGGAAGAGTTCATCACAATGAATACGCAGATTCCGGGTGTAAACGTCAACAAAGAAGTAATCAACGGCATCAATACTGCCAAAGGGTTCTCCGTTATCGTCAACGTGTTTGGGTGTCCAGATACCGGAAACCGGACGCCACAGGTCTCCTGCGCGCAGTACCGGGAGCAAATCTGCCATACGGTTCTGATCGACGATACCTTCACTGCCGCGGAAATAATTCGGTTCGTGGTAAACCAGATAAGAGAGTATGCTCTTGTGTCCGCTGCAGATATTCTGTATTTTTCTCAACCATTCCAAGGTCATTTTTTCATTTTTCAAGCCCTCTTCACGGGTTTGTCCTGCCGTGTAATAAGAACGGGGAAACAGCGAAGACGGGTCAAAGAAATAGACGAGTCCGAGTTTTTCCGCCTGATTAAGCCAGCGCTTCAGCCGTACCGGATCAAACGGCGGTATGATTGCGCGTTTGATACCGTTGAAACCGGCATCACGGGCACCGGAAAGCATATCACTTCTGTTCATAACAACACCGGGATCAAGGGCAAACTCCGGAGAACCGCCGGGGTGGTACATCAGAGGAATAACAGCACCATTTTCAGTCGTCAGACATCTTTTCAAGCGGTTGAGACGGACCATTTCTGCGCGCCACGGAAGAATACGGAAAGTTTCATGACAGCGTGATGAAACGTTTTTTGCGTTCTTTACAGCATCAACAGATATCTTGTATTCGCCTTCCGGTAAAGTTTTCAGCGGAATCTGTATATTTTCTGTTGTATTGAAAGAATGTATCGCTTTGCCGGTATGATCCAGCAGCTTTATTTGCAGATAATCAAAGCGTTTTTTATCCATATTGACGAACAGTTCGATATTTTTATCCTTTTCTGTAAAAATATTGTATTTCGGATAAACTTCCATGCCGCCGTCAAACTTGGCAAAAGAGGAAAACAGCAGGTGGAGTACTCTTGAAAAACGGTATGCTGTTTTGCCGGTTGTATCTTTGATTTCCAGAGATATTTCTGTTTCTGAGCGTGCAAAAGAATCAAGATTTCCGGGCAGATCAATAACAAGTTCCGGACTTTTTAACACAAGTTTTTTGCTCCAGTGTTTTTTGCCGTTGGTAAGTAAAGCCGCATTAACGGAATGCTCTTTTGATTTTTCAGGCAGAGAATTGAATACGCAAAACAGCTTTTTTTTGTCTTGTGAACTGTAAAAGCGGATGATTCCGAAAAATTCTTGTTTCTCCTGCGGCAATCCGCGGAGCAGACCGAATTTGACCGGCACATGACGGCTGAAAGGCTGTGCCCAGTCCACAGCCGTCTGTCCGTACCGGGGATGCGTATAGGTTCTGGAAAAATTGATCCGTTTGATCCGTCCGCTGTTCAAAAGACTTAACGGAACACTGACAACGGCACTTATGGTATCTTTATTTTGAGTGACTTTAGTTGTGATATCAAGATTTTCCCTGACGGTATTGCGGGCAGAAAAAGTTTTTCCGCTGCTTTCAAAAACGTGGTGAAAATAAGTTCCGTCATTGACTGAATTGCAGAGGAATAATTCAAAACTGTCGGGTTTGCCGGAAAGGGCTTTTTTACCGTCGAAGCAGACAAAGAGAAATTTATTATTATGCAAAATTTTTGCTGTTGACGGAAGAACCGCTCCGGGATTGCCGGCAGAAACCTGATTGATCGGGTAGGCAGGGGCTTTTGCCCAATCTTCTGCATTCGGAATACCGGTAATCGGCGTACTTACGGCAACACCGATATTTTCATTGGAATGAGCAATCGTATCAATATTACGTTTTTCAGGAACCTGCCAGGGAATCGGCGTATTTCCGATGTTGAGAACGGGGGCAGAGAAATAGAATTGACTGTTGTAATCAGGAGAACGCATATAATGCAAAAATTCTTTTCGATTGACAGTTCCCGTAAATGAATAACGTTTCCAGTTATCCGTCAGAGTAACGCTGTTTCTTTTTGAAGCAAAGGTGATTCTGAGTCTTGTGTTTTTGCCTTTTACAGCATTTTTGGCATAAAAAGAGAGTGTATAGACATTTCCCGGAACCGCCGGTTTAAAAGTTTGTCCGATGACGGAAACATTTTTTGCAAGTACAACTTGTGCGCCTTTGACCGGAGGAACAATACCGTCCTGTACTTTAAACGTGTGATTTTCCGGTTGTGCCGTTCCTGTATTTATGCCAGGGATCCAGCCGTCGGGCAGATCGCAATAGACGGTTTTCTGACGGAAATCACTGTTGATAAAAAGATTTTCATTTTTGCTTTTCAAAGAAATTTCTTTAACTTCAAGATCTGCAAAGTAAGCGGTTCCGGCGCCGATTATTCTGGTGGCGATGTTCATGCCGTTTTCAGCACCTTGACCGGACTTTGCAGCCGCACCGCTTTTGATAACGATATCGATCAAGGTCCACGGCGTTGTCTGATAAATGATCCGGGAGTTTTTTTGATTTTTTCCGGTGCTGACATGCAGATAAAAGCGTGCCTGTCCAACCGTTTTCATCCAGCCTGTAACACGGTAAAAAGTATCCGGTTTGAGTTTTTGAGCAGTAACGGACTTGTTGCTGCCATAATGTTCTTTTTCGGTCCAGACTTTCAGAACATTCTTTCCGGAGGGGGAAGAATTTTTCTCAATGGCAAGCCTGGTGTAGTCCCAAAATTTCCAATGTGTGATTTTTTGACTGAAATCACCGTTTTCGAGCAGGTTTTCCGCCATGCCGCACCAGGGAAATACGGCAAGCAGAAACAGGAGTAAAAGACTTTTTTTCAACATTTTAAAAACCGTAGGTATAACTGAATACATTGCAATCAGATAAAAGGGCTCCCGCCGTTCTGGTCTTGGCAGAACCGTCAAGAGTCATGACATTACATGCCTGATTATGGACCAGTCCCGGTACGGGACTTCCGCCGTCATGTGCCTGATAAAGATAGGTTCTTTCCCGACCGTTTTTAGAAATGCTGTCAAGCAGATAGGCATAACTTGAAGGACGGGAATAAGGGGTTTTTGTCGCTTTGAATGCGGCCGGAGGATAGATGAATTTATTGCCGTCATATTTGTCAAGATAGGTCGTTGCCATACCGTAGGTGAAGTTGCATCCGACCATATTATTGTAGGTTATGACCCGATTCCCATCCGGTTTGATTCCGGGACAGGAAAAAGTTTTTTCGATCCAGTTTTCCACATCTCCGACAAGTTTGTACTCGCCTTTTGCATAACCTGTTTTGTAAAGCAATCTTCCCCAGGAGTCGTGACTGCTGCTGCCGATAAGCTGTGCAGCTCTTGCACCCGGATAATAGTCATTGTTGTCATTGCAGTACTGCTGCAAAGTTAATCCGCACTGTTTCAGATTGTTGAGACAGCTGCCGGTCTTTGCACGCTCTCTCGCCTGCTGCAGTGCCGGCATAAGCATCGCAGCCAATATTGCGATGATTGCGATGACAACCAACAGTTCTATGAGAGTAAAGGGGCTGGATGCGAGGGGAAAAGACAACTTTTTTTCACGGGAAAAAAAGTTTTCTTTTCCCCTCGCGCTCCCCTTTTCTTT
>SUVX01000010.1 GCA_015061725.1 Lentisphaerota bacterium | reverse complement strand
GGCGAAAAACTTTTTTTCACGGGAAAAAAAGTTTTTCGCCTCCCCCCGAACCCCCCTCCACTTTTCAAAAAAAGCGGGGTATTTTGTTGAGGGTATGATTTACCGTTGAGGTGAGTTTGATTTGTCCGCCGTCTCCCCGCAGGGCAAGACGGCGTGAGACCGAAGCCGACGTTTCGGCAAAAAAAGCGGAGTATTTTGTTGAGGGTATGATTTACCGTTGAGGTGAGTTTGCTTTGTCCGCCGTCTCCCCGCAGGGCAAGACGGCGTGAGACCGAAGCCGACGTTTCGGCAAAAAAAGCGGCGTATTTGTTGAGTGAAAGATACGGTATGACCGCTGTCTTTACATCTATTTGGAGGCGTATATGAAAGAACACAAAGTTAAAACTTTTGTACTGGATACCAATGTTCTGCTCCACAGCGCGCTGAGCATTGAGTCCTTTCAGGACAACGACGTCGTGATTCCCATGGCAGTCGTTGAGGAGCTGGATAAATTCAAAAAGAACACCGACGAACTGGGCAGAAATGCCCGCGCCGTTATCCGCAAACTTGACCGTCTCCGTGAACTGGAACCGGATAAACCCGGCAGACTGCTTTCAGGTGTCCCGCTTTCTGACGTTTCCTCCACCGCCACCGGAAAAATTTATATTCTTTCGTCCGTTCCCGGAAACAGCACCAGCCGCGCCGACAGCGTTTTCGGCAACGAACTTGACCTGGGTTCCCCCGATAACCGTATCCTCCGTGTCGCCTGCACCCTTCAGGATGAGGGAAAATTTGTTGTTTTTATCAGCAAGGACATCAATTTACGTCTCAAAGCCGATGCCCTCGGGCTCAGAGTTATGGATTTTGAACGCGGAAAAGTCAAATCCTCCTCTCTTTACAAGGGATTTGACACCCGGAATATTGCTGTTTCAGATATTGATAAAATCTACCGCGGAGAGGCTGATCTTTCCCATTGGGGGAGGGATATCTTCTGCAATGGTTTTGTTATGCTTCAGGCTGAGGATAATCAGAAAAAGTCTGTCCTTCTCAGAAAAAATTCCGCAGGGCAGATGCAGATCGTTGAACGCAGAGAAAATGTCTGGAATCTGACTCCCCGCAATAAAGAACAGCGCATGGCTCTGGATCTTCTTCTTGATCCGGAAGTAAAACTTGTAACTCTCGTCGGCGGCGCAGGAACAGGAAAGACCCTGCTCGCCCTTGCCGCCGGACTGCATTGTGTTCTCAACAGCGGCATTTATGACCGGATCCTTGTTTCACGTCCCATCGTTCCTCTCGGCAACGATATCGGTTTCCTCCCCGGCAGCAAAGATGCAAAGCTTTCCGGCTGGATGCAGCCTATCTTTGATAATCTTGATTTCCTCCTCGGAAGCGAAAATGAAAACAGAAAAAAAAGCAGTCAGCGTTACTCCGTTGAAGGTCTGATGAACTCCCACAAAATCGACCTTGAAGCCCTGACCTATATCCGCGGCAGGAGTATCCCCCGTCAGTATGTGATCGTTGATGAAGCCCAGAATCTTACGCCCCACGAAGTCAAAACAATCGTCAGCCGTTGCGGCGATGATACAAAAATGATTTTGACCGGAGACCCCCATCAGATCGACAATCCCTATCTTGATGCCTCAAGCAACGGTTTAAGTTACGCCGTTGAACGCATGAAAGGTCAATCCGTCTTCGGACACGTTACCCTTGCCCGCAGCGAACGCGGCAAACTCGCTGCGCTTGCCGCCTCCCTCCTCTGACCGCTTTTTCCGGCAGAAAAAAGCGCGGACCCCAAAAAACTGTATGGCGGTCGGGTGCGTGCCCGACCGTCCCTCAGCTCAACGCTGTTTTGAATGACTTTTGCAATTACCTTACTTGAAAAAAATTGAACGCAAGATATATTAACGTCATCAGAAAGAACAAAGCAAAATCCGGAGAGAAAATGAAATTCCGTCAAGCACAGCCATCGGATGCAGAACTTTTGGCTCAACTCAGAATCAATATGCGCCGTGAACGTGAAATACTTCCACCGCCCGCCGATGAAGCGGGATTTCTTGAAGAAAATATCAATTACTTCCGCAACGCTCTGACAGATGAAAGTTACATCGGATTCATCGCTTTTGAGGAAAATACCGTTGCCGCTACCGGCGGCATCTGTCTGCATATTCATCCGCCGAGTTACGGCGTCCCCAACGGCAGAACCGCCTGTCTGCTCAATATGTACACCCTGCCGGAATTCAGAGGTAAAGGCGCGGCAGGAAAAATCCTCTCTCTCCTCATTGAAAAAGCAAAAGAAAAAGATTGCTGTAAAATCTATCTCAACGCTTCAAATATGGGTAAACCTCTCTATCAGAAAAACGGCTTTACCGATGTTGAAAACGAGATGGTGCTGGATATAAAATAAACCTGACAATCAAGGAGTTGAAATATGAAAGTCATCCGTTTCGGAATCATCGGTCCCGGTCTGATGGGACGTGAATTTGCCAGTGCCTGCGCCCGCTGGTGTCATCTGACAGGAATTAATGTGCGTCCTGAAATCGTCGCCATCTGCGGCAGGGATTCTTCGCGCTACACCTGGTATCGTGACAACTTCCCGGGTATCAAACAATTCACGCCCGATTACCGGGAACTGCTCGCCAATCCCGATGTGGATGCCGTTTACTGTGCCGTTCCCCACAACCTGCATGAAGAATTTTACTGCGCCGTCATCAGAAGCGGGAAGCACCTTTTCGGAGAAAAACCCTTCGGTATTGACAAAAAAGCCAACGAAAATATCTGCAAATGCATTGCGGAACATCCTGAAGTCTTTGTCCGCTGTTGCTCGGAGTTTCCCTATTATCCCCCCATGCAGAAAATCGGCAAACTGCTGGAAACGGACTTTTTCGGAAAAATCATTGAAGTCAATTCAGGCTTTCTCCATTCCTCCGATCTCAATCCCGACAAGGTCATCAACTGGAAGCGCATGATTGAATTCAACGGCGAATACGGCTGTATGGGAGATCTGGGCATGCATGCCTGTCATTTCCCGTTCCGTGCGGGATTCATTCCTGAAAACGTCCGTGCGATTCTTTCCAATCTTGTTCCCGACCGTCCGGATAAAAGCGGCAACAGAGTTCCCTGTGAAACCTGGGATAACGCCACACTTCTCTGCGAAGCAAAAGATCCGCGTTTCGGACACGCTTTTCCGCTGACGATCAAGACCCAGCGTATCGCACCGGGAGAAACCGACACCTGGTACTTTGAAATCAAAGGTATGCGCGGCTGTGCAAAATGGACAAGTAAAAATCCCCGCCGTCTGGAAGTATTGGAATATACGCCCGGCGGTACGCAGGCACTTCAGCAGATAGATATGGGTTACGAAAGCACCTTCCCGACCCTGACCGGCGGCATTTTTGAATTCGGTTTCACCGATGCCATTTTACAGATGTGGGCGGCATTTCTCTCTGAACTTGCCGGAGAACTTCCCGCAGGAAAATTTGTTCCCTGCGTGACTCCTGAAGAAACGGCGCTTTCGCACAAACTTTTCACCGCGGCTCTTGAAAGCTGGAAAAAGGGAACAACTGTAAGCTTGAATTAAATACAAATGCGCCAACCCGCAGTTTGAGCAACAAAAAACTTATATCTTGTAAACCCCGGCGGTCTTTCTTTACACAAAAGTTTTGAATAACCGCCGGGGTTTGTTGTGCCAATGGCAGAAAAGACGGTTTTGTCAGCAATTTTTTATAAAGGTTTTATTCTGCGGCGCACCTTTTTTACAGTACTCTCAGTATTCCCGGTATTCTCAGCATCAACTGCGCCGCCCCCACGGTCTTGGCAGGCAAATTGGGGTATCAAAAATTTTATGCAAACACCCCAGGGGAATTCTCCGCCCTTCGTCACCCGCTTTTTTTCATCCGAAAAAAAGCGGGTGACGAAGGGCGGGGGAGGTGGGAGTAGTTTTTTCAAGGAGCAATAACAAAAAAACAAAAGGAATATAAAAGATGACTTATTTGGAAGCAGAGAGAAAACTGGTAATATTTTTGGGGGAGATTCTGGACTCGGAGCCTGACCGGGGAATTTTTGCGGGGGAACTGCCTGACGGGGTGACGGAGGGAGTTACAGTGGATTTAACGGAGGGGAGGCCTGCGACACTGACGGATTCCAATGCGTTCAGTTGTTGTATAGCAGGACATTTTTCATCGCGGAAAATATGCAGAAGTCAGGCATTTGCCATTACGTCAAAACTGCCTGTTTATGGTAAAAACGGACTTTTATCCGTCAATTTATCAGAAAACATACCCTTAAAGTTCACATTTGACGATAAATTTGACGGGAAAATCCATACATTCACTCTTGCACTGGATATCACGTTTATTTAAAGGAGAGAAAGACATGCTGAAAATTGAAAATATATTTAATTCAAACCTTGCGCCGATTTTTGAATATGGGTATACGGGGCCGGGACCGGAAAATGCGGCGGAGAGGGCAAGGGCGCGTCAGGCATTTGAAGTTTGCGATGTGGAAAAAGCATTGACGGTCCTGTGCGGGGAGATATTGGAACTGGAGTATGGACGGGATATTTTTTACGGAAGACTTCCTGAGCAGGTGCGGAACGGAAGTGCGGTACGCCTGCTGGCAGGTGATCCGGGAACGGATCGGGATTACTGGGAGGGCAAAATTTCTTTTTTCATGAGAGATCGCAGCCGCGAAAAAGTTTTGCAGAGCTGCAGTTGTCTGGTGGTAACGCTGCCGCTTTTGAAGTGGGTGACGGTTAATTCCGCGCTTCAAAAAGAAGCTGTCACAATCAGCAGGATCAGTCTTGCAATGGAGCCTGAGGAGACGGAAGTTAATGGAGCCGGATTGGGTGGAACGGGATTGGAATTGATTTTTAATTTGCAAGTTTGCATTACGCCTCCTGCGGCAGAATTTATCTGATTTTTTTAAAAAATGATTTGATTTTTCACTCCCGGCAGGATACAATAACATTGTTATCAATACGGAGGAATGAGAAATGAAAAAAATATTCAGTTTTCTTTTTGTGCTGTGCTGTGCGGCTGTGTTCGGGGAGGGACTTCCTTTTGTCTGGAAGAGCCGGACGGAAAAGAACAAACTGACGGTGACGGCGGAGGTTGCTCCGGGACATTATTTTTACCGGAGTACGCTTGTTTTTGACGTGCAGGACAGTAAGAAAAAACTGGTATATCCGGCAGTTATTCCGCAGGGAAAAGTCGTGGCTGACGACATGTTCGGACAAGTTGAAGTGTATCCTGCCGGCAAATGGACGTGGGTGTTTGAAAGTGACGGATATATCGTCAAAGCGTCCGTCAATTTTCAGGGGTGCCGTGAAAATTCCGCAGAAAATCCGGGAATGTGCTACATGCCTGAAACCGTCAATCTGCTGCCTGAAACCTCTCCGGCGGCACGTTTGGAGGGAGAAACTGCGCTGCTGCCGCTGAAACTTGACGGATTTAAATTTGAACGGAAATTGACGGGATTGCACAATAAATCATCATTTCTTGCGTGGCTTGACGGAAAAAAATCTGACAGTACGGAAAACATTCCGGCAGGCATGGGCTTCTGGGCGTTGGCACTTCTGGCATTGCTGGGGGGATTGGGATTGAATCTTACGCCGTGTGTGCTGCCGATGCTGCCGATCACGCTGGCGATCATCGGCGCAGGGAATGCTTCGGGGAAACGGGGATTTCTGCGTGGATTGCTGTACGGTTCCGGTATGGCTCTTTCTTACGGCTTGCTGGGACTTGCGGTGATCCTTGCAGGGGCGCGTTTCGGGGAACTGCAAAGTTCGATGATATTCAATCTGGTGATCGCGGTCATTTTTGTTCTGCTGGGATTGGCGATGCTGGGCGTTTTCAATCTGGACTTTTCGGGCGCAACGGCAAAAATCCGTCCGTCGCAACTGTTTGCAGGAAAGGAAATAACGGCTTTTGTGATGGGGAGTGTCTCTGCACTTCTTGCGGGTGCATGCATTGCACCGGTGGTGGTGAGTGTACTGCTTTTTGCCTCTGCACGTTACCACACCGACGGAGCTGCGGCACTTTTTCTGCCGTTTCTGCTGGGTGTCGGAATGGCGCTGCCCTGGCCTCTCGCGGGAGCAGGGCTGGCGGTATTGCCCCGTCCCGGAAAATTCATGGTGAAGATAAAATATATTTTTGCGGGAATAATCTTCTGCGCCGCATTGTGGTATGGTTATACCGCCTGGCAGCTGCGTCCGGGAGTCTGGAATGCAGAAAAGGAGATGCGCAATCTGGATACCGCATTGTCAGAGGCGGCATTGAACAAGCGTTCTGTCATCATAGATTTTCAAGCCTCGTGGTGCAAAAACTGCCATGCCATGGAAAAAATCCTGTCAGACCCGGAGGTCGCAGAAAAATTAAAACGCTTTAAAGTTGTCCGCTTCCATGCGGAGGATCTTTCAGATCCGCGTATTGATGCGCTGTTGAGAAAATGGGATATTCCGGGATTGCCGGCGTTTGTTCTGCTGACTCCGGAAAGGTGAATTTTCTGCAACATTGCTTTTCAGCAATCTTTCGTTGAAAAAAGTCTGTTCCGGTGGTATATTAATCAGATATCTTTTTAACTGAGGCAGTTTTGAAAATGCCTTGAAAATTTTCCGCCGGAAGTTTGGTTATGAGAAAGTACATATTGTTCCTGAAAGAACATGTCTTTGCGCCGATGACAGTCAGTCTCTGGCTGGCTGTCGTTGTCGGCTGTGTCATTTTTTTCAGTGAACTTGAAATAGATCCGCTGCTGGATACGCCGTTGAATCAGATGGATTTGTGGCTTTACGGAAGCATATTGTTTTCCGGCTTCACACTTTTTTATTTTCTGGTACAGGCGTTTCTTGCGGTCTTTTACCGTCCCTATCCCGAACTTGCAGAAAATGAACTGCCTTTTGTAACAGTCATCATCCCCGCCTATAACGAAGGTATGCAGATTGCTTCGACGGTTGAAAGCGTGATGAAGGCTGATTATCCCGCCGGAAAGTTTGAAGTTATTGTCATCAACGACGGCAGTGAAGACGACACCTGGCAGTGGATAGAAAAAGTTTCTTCGTGTTACCCTGATCGGGTTGTCGCCATCAATCACACGCAGAACTGTGGTAAAAAACATGCGCTCTGCACCGGAATAGAACGGGCAAGAGGAGACGTTGTCGTGACCATTGACAGCGATTCGGAAATCGTGCCGGATGCTCTGCGGAAAATCGTTTCTCCGTTTGCCGATCCTGAAGTGGGAGCCATTGCGGGAAATGTGCGGGTGATGAATTTGAAAGAGGGTTGTCTGCCCAAGATGCTTGATACGGCATTTGCCTTCGGGTTTGAGTTCATGCGTGCGGCGCAGTCAAAAATCCATTCTGTTCTTTGTACCCCCGGAGCACTGAGTGCTTACCGGACAGCGGCAGTCCGTCCCCTGCTCGAAACCTGGAAAAAACAGACTTTTCTCGGACGTCCTGCAACGATCGGTGAAGACCGTGCCATAACCAGTATGCTCATCCGTGCAGGATGGCATTCCGGATTTCAGAGTGATGCGTTTGTTTATACGCAGATGCCGGTAACTTATTCGGGCGTATTCAAAATGCTGACCCGCTGGTGCCGGAGTGACATCCGTGAAAATCTCATCATGCTGAATTTTGCATTTTTCAATCTGCGTCACTGCCGTTTCCGTCAGCTGGGACTGCAGCTGAATGTGCTTTTTGCTTCTGTAAGTATCATTCTGCCTCTGTTTTCGATTCCGGCACTTCTGATGGCAATCATCAGCGTTCCGCTTGAAGCCTGTCTGCTGTTGGCGACGGGAAACGTCTTGTGGTCAACTGTCCCGGCATTCATCTACGCCAGCAGGTATGGTATCAGGCATGCACACTGGGCGCTGGTTTACGGCTTTTACTACCTGCCGTTTCTCTCGTGGATCGGTGTGTATTCTGTTCTGACTCTCCGGAATACGTCCTGGATTACGCGGCAATTGAAAAAAAGTCCCGCGGAGAATGATTGACATTTTTAAAAAAAGCTCTTTTATTGTTTGCCAAAGTGAAAAAATGATGATATATTATTGACGGTATATTGTTTTTTTTGAGGGATTTTACTTATGGAATCAAAATATCTTTTTGAAGGTAAAGACAGTTATCGTACGCCTGAAAGTAATAAAGCTTCACTTCTTTTCAGGTTGCTGTTCCGCAGCCGCTGGTATTTTTATTTTATCAATTTTGCCATTTTCATCCGGTCCGGTCTGTGCGCCGCCAAGGGAAAACTGGATAAACAAATGCAGATCCATTACTCCAATATGAATCTGCTTCTGATTGAAAAGTGCGGCGGCAGGATCCAAATTGACGGACTTGAGCATCTGCGGGCGTTGAAAGATACGCCGGTCGTCCTTATCGGCAACCACATGAGTCTGCTTGAAACGGCGGTTTTTCACGCCATTGCCCGGGAATACATTGATTTCTCATTCATTATCAAAGAGTCACTTCTGCGCATACCCTTTTTCCGGCATATCATGATCGCTATGAAAGCCATTCCTGTGGGCCGGACCAATCCGCGCGAAGACCTTAAAACTGTTCTGGTTGAAGGCAAAAAGGTGCTTGAAGAAGGCCGCTGTATCATCGTTTTTCCGCAGGCGACCCGGGCGGTCTCATTTGACCCCGAAAAATTCAATACCATCGGTGTTAAACTTGCCAAATCTGCGGGCGTCAAAGTTGTTCCTTTTGCACTTAAAACGGATTTTCTCGGTATCGGCAAACGTTTCCGCGACCTGGGACCTGTCCGTCCTGAAAAAGTTGTGCATTTTGAATTTGCCCCTGCAATGGAAATTACCGGCAACGGTCAGGAACAGCACAAGGCAATCATTGATTTTATCCAGTCCCGATTTGACGAATGGAATAAATAAAGGGGTTTATTTTGAAAAATACCGCCGGATTTTTAATACTTATCCTTATTCTGATTTCCTCAACGGTATCGGGAATCTCGCTTTCCGCCAAGTCCTTGAAGAATACTGCATTCAAGGATATCAAAGCGGAAAGTTGGAATGTTGTCGGTAAAAATATTATGGTGCGCGGTAATATCCGCGTGCCTTTCAATGATATGGAGCTTGTTGCTGACCAAGCTGTGATCAATACCGAAAATCAGGATATTGAAGCCTCCGGCAATGTCCGTCTGCTGCGCTGGCACAGCAAAAATGAAGTCATGACTCCGGAGGAACTTGCCCGTCTCAGAAAAGCGGGCAATGTCGTTGCTGAGATCCAATCCGTCAAAGGCGATATTTTCGGCAGCAGAAAGCTGCAGGTGAAAGTCACGATTCCGGGCGAAAGTATTTATGCTTCAAGAATCAGCGGCAATCTCGGTTCGGGTTATTTCCGCATGGATGATTTTTCTCTGCGTTCAGGGATGACCGTCTGCCGGGCAAAATCTGCGGAACGCCGTCCGGACGGTGTGATCGAGGCAAAAGATGCCGAAGTCAGCAGCTGCAGTTTTCTTGAACACAATAACGCACACCACTCCATCACTGCTGCAAAAATCATTTTAACGCCGCGTGAAACAGAATTTTACACGACTGATTCCATCGTGAAACGCCCGGGGGATTATGAAGTGTCCCTGGTCAACGGAGCGGTCAGAATTGCAGGAGTTCCCGTATTCTGGCTGCCGGTGCTGTATAAGCCTGAAGACTTTTCGCTGAATTTGTTCAGTCTCCGTGTGGGTAAATCCGGAGACTGGGGATTTTATGCGTTGATGTCCAAGACGTTTCATCTGTCGGATTATCCCGGGATGAAAGTCCGTCTTCACGGAGATTATTATGCAAACCGCGGTTTCGGCTTCGGTCTTTCAGGAAAAATCGTATCCGATCAGAGCCGGACGGATTTCTTTGCATACGGTCTTCACGATATCCGTCCTTATGATTCAGATGACTATGATGATTACCGTCTGCGTGTGCCGCACAGCCGCTATGACTTCAGAATCAGCAATATCACGCACATCACGCCCCGTCTGGACTTCCGCGGAGCATTTGAATATTCAAGCGACCTTTATTTTGTGCGTGACTTTTTCTCAATCCGTTACAATGCCAATCCGCATCCGGCGACATTTGCGGCACTTGAACAGCAGTTTGATCACTTCAGTGCATCGGTGTATTACCGTCCGCGCACCAATGATTTCTATACGGTTTCAGAGAGACTTCCCGAGGTGCGTCTTGATATTCCCCGGCAGGAGATTTTCGGTACCAATATCTACTATCAGGGCGACATGCAGGCATCTCATAACAGCATGCAGTGGATCAAATTTGATTATGACAGAATTTTCCGGGAAGATGCCGAAGGCAATCTCCGTGAAACTCTGATAAAGAACAAACTCAAAAATTACAGTGCCTCCCGCTTTGATACGACACATTTTCTGTATTTCCCCATCCGTCTGGACTGGCTGACCATCGTTCCCCGTGCCGGTTTCAAGTTAACAGCTTACAGTGACACTTCAAAAAATGCCGTTTCTTCCAATGATCTGCTGCAGATGTTTATGGCGGCGGATCCTGAAAACATTTCAAATTTGCGTATCAATAACTACGACAGCGACGGCGAATCCAAAGTGCGTACTGTGGGAGAACTCGGCGTTGAGGCATCGACCAAGATCCACAGAACCTGGAGCAATATCCGTATCCCGGCAATGAAAGTTGACGGATTGAGACACATTCTGCGTCCCTATTTGAATTATACCTATCTGGACAACCCCTCTGTATCCAGAAATCATCTTCTGTACTTTGACGATCTGGACCGTATTGAGAAACAGCACTTTATCCGTGTCGGTATGGAAAACCGCCTGCAGACCCGCGACAGTGACCGGAGTCTCCGCAATATCGTTTCTATGGAAAACTATTTTGACTTTTACTTTGATACACATGACGGATACGGCAACGTTGAAAAATTCAACCGTCTCGGAAATTTCTGTACAGTACTGACCGCTTCACCGCTTAAAGGTTTGACTTTTTCAACATCTTTTAACATTGATCTGGGCAACAATAACGGAGAGATCCCCGAAGCGGAACGCCGTGAGCATAAGGCGGGACGTCCGGGACTCAACGCCAAATGGCTGAACCGCTGGGATGCCACGTTAAGTTATGAAATTATGGAAGATGTGACAGTCAATCTTTCTTACGTTTACAAGCGTCCTTACAGTTCCCGCAGTGCCTACTCCATGGGTTCCACGCTGCACCAGTTTGATGCGGGCGGATATTTTGACAAATACTTTGACGATCATGACGAAATCATTTCCGCCGGCATCACGCTGCCCCTTTCAGCGGACAGACGTCTCAAAGGTGCCGTCAAGTGTTCGTATGATATTCAGGACGGCAGTTATACCGCCATTGATTTCATGCTGATCAAGACCTTCCACTGCTGGGAACTGGCGGGTATGCTGTCGTTCTCAAGAGATGTGGATGATGAAGAGCGTGACTGGGATACCTCATTTTCAGTTCAGGCTCGTCTGATGGGGCTTGAAGCACCTCTGGCGGGAAAGAAAAATGCAGCGGCATCTCATGCAGCTCAGTCCTACAACAGCAAAACCACAAACAAAAGATGGTACTGACGGGTTTGCTGTACCGGAAACAGAAATTTTAAAACCTTAAAAATATAAAATTCGGAGAAATTCAAATGTTTATCGTAACCGGCGGTTCCGGTCTGATCGGAAGTGCAGTCGTTTGGGAACTCAACCGCAACGGCATTGATGATATTCTTATCGTTGATCATCTGGGAACTTCTGACAAGTGGAAAAATCTTGCTCCTCTGCGCTACGATGATTATATGGAAAAAGATGATTTCCTTGAAAAACTGGATCACAATTATTTTTCCGGACAGAAAATCGACGGCGTGTTTCACCTCGGCGCCTGCAGTGCCACGACTGAACGGGATGCCACTTATCTGGTTGAAAACAATTTCCGTTACACCGCAAAACTGGCGGAATTCTGTATTGAAAACTATATCAAAATGATTTATGCCTCCAGCTGTGCCACCTACGGAGACGGTTCCTGCGGATACTCCGATGATGAAGGGGGCATTGAGAAACTGCGTCCGATGAATATGTATGGATACAGCAAACAGATGTTTGATCTTTACGCCAAGCGCCGGGGCTGGCTGGAACAGTTGGTCGGCTGCAAATTTTCAAACGTCTACGGTCCCAACGAACGCCACAAAGCGGATATGCGCAGTGTCGTTCTCAGATGTTTTGAACAAATTACTGCCTGCGGCAAAATGCAGCTTTTCAAATCCTACCGTCCGGAATATGCCGACGGCGAACAGCTGCGCGATTTTCTCTATGTCAAAGATGCGGTCAAAATGATCTGGTTCCTCTTCAACAGTCAGGCGGCGGGACTCTTTAACATCGGCAGCGGTAAAGCTGAAAGCTGGAACAAACTTGCCGGAGCTGCTTTTACCGCCCTGAACAAGCCTGTCAACATTGAATATATTGAAATGCCCGAACATCTGCGCGACAGATATCAGTATTATACCTGTGCCGAGATGGAAAAACTCCGCAATCTGGGATACACAGAAGAAACAATGTCTCTGGAAGATGCCGTTCATGATTATATCACGAACTATCTGATTCCGGGTAAATACCTCGGTGACGAATGATCTCCCGCAAAAGAACCGGCAGTGCTGCGGAAACGATTTTAACTGCCGCTGCCGGAGCGATCGGCATGATCGACCGCAATGAGTGTACCCTTGACGATTACCTTGACCGTCATGCGCCCGCTGAATTCCGGCGGACTGTTGAACATCTGCTACTCTGCTTTTACCGCTATCGCGGATTTTTTGCCGGAGAATTGAACAGATTGGTTTCCCGTCCTCCTGAAAATAAAGTGCGGAATCTGCTCTTTGCGGTTTTTACCCAGGTGCGTTTTCAGAGTGCCATTGCGCCGGAATCCGCCGTTTCCGTTGCTGTGGATGCGGCAAAGAAATACCGTGCCGACAAATTCGTCAATGCCGTTCTGCGCCGTTTTATTGCTGAAAGAAAGCCCATTTCCACTGCCGCCTGCGATATTTTGCCGCCGGCGGTTTATTCCCGCTGGAAAAAGCGTTATTCTCAGCAGGAACTTCAAACGCTTGCTGAATTGTTCATCTCCGAACCGCCCTTTTCTTTCAGGATGGAAAAGGGAACTTCAGAAGTTGATTTTCCCTGCCGCTTATTGAGTGAAAACGCTTTGTTCAAATTTTATTCCGCCGAACCTGCGGATGTCCTCAATTCCCGCGCTCTTGTTGAGGGAAAAATTTATATTCAGGACCCCGCCACCGGTTATGCGCCGTCACTTCCTGACTACTCATCCGTCAAAAATGCCCTCGATCTTTGTGCTGCACCCGGGGGAAAATCACTGATGATTTCTGAAAATTTACCAAATGACGGAAAATTGACGGCATTTGACCGCTCAAAATCCCGTCAGGTTCTGACCCGCAGAAACTTTGAAAAAAGAGGTCTGCCGCACAAAGTTCTTTCAGGAAATCTTGAAGAACTTTCAGGCAGCTTTGATCTTGTTCTGGCTGACGTTCCCTGCTCCAATACCGGCGTATTCCGCCACCGTCCCGATGCCCTCTGGAGATTTTCAGAGAAAGATTTGATTTCTGTTGTCAAACTTCAGCGCGATATTCTTGAACACGCCGCACGCCTCACCGCTCCCGGCGGACAACTCGTTTACAGCACCTGCAGCCTCGAACCCGAAGAAAATTCCCTTATGGCAGAGGATTTCCTTTTCCGCCACCCCGAATTTTCCCTCCTGACCGGTCAAACTCTTCTGCCATCAGCTTCTGCCGACGGTGCCTCCGCCTTTATTTTCCGCCGTTCCTGACAGGACAGATGGGGTTGTTTCCGGTATTTTGCGTCCATTTCACATTGATTGTTTCAAGAGTATCAGGTGCAGACAACTGATTTCAGGCTTGCTGTCTGAATTTGTCCGTATGCGATACGCTTCTCCAAAGACTTTTACAGCATAAATATCAGATATACCCGTTCATCGGATTTGAAAAAAACGGAAAACGGTGGTATATTATCGGGATAACAGAAGTGTAACTTTTGACAGAAGATAATTGCTGTCAGAAACAAAAAAAGAATGGAGATAACGCCATGCGTAAAGTTCTTATTCCGACCAAGTTGGATAAATTCGCCGCCGACATGCTCAGTGAACGTGGGTACAATGTCATCCTCGATGCCGCCACGCCGCTTGAAGATCTGGTCAAAGCCAATGCCGATACTGAAGTTCTGATCGTCCGCAGTGAAAAGATCACTTCTGAGATCATAGATGCTCTTCCCCAGCTCAAACTGATCGTCCGTGCCGGAGCCGGATACAACACCATTGATATCAAGTATGCCCGTGAACGCAATGTTGATGTGATGAACACCCCCGGCGCCAACTCCAACGGCGTTGCCGAAGAAGTGATTGCCATGATCCTCGCCGCCTGCCGCCACGTCGTCGCCGCCGATATCTCCACCCGCGCCGGAGAATGGGAAAAGAGCAAGTTCATGGGACGCGAACTGACCGGTAAAACCCTCGGTATCATCGGTCTCGGACACATCGGACAGCTGGTCGTCAAACGTCTTTCCGGATTTGAAATCAAAGCCCTCGGTTTCGATCCCTATCTGCCCGCTGAAGTTGCTGAAAAACTCGGCGTCAAAATGACCACCGTTGAAGAAATTTTTGCTGAAGCAGATTTCATCACCTTGCACATTCCCGAAAATGACAAGACCCGCGGCATGTTCAACCGCCGTCTGTTTGATATGATGAAACCCGGCGCCATGCTGATCAACTGCGCCCGCAGCGGTATCATCAATGAAGATGATCTCCGTGCCGCCAAAGCCGAAAAGAAAATCGTCTTCTGCAACGACGTCTATGCAAAAGATGCCGCCGGTCCCAAGAGCGTGGCTGACATTGCCGACCTCATGCTGCCCCACCTCGGCGCCAACACCGTTGAAGCCAACCTCAACGCTGCCAGAAAATCCGCCGAGCAGACGATTGCCTATTTCGAACAGGGCAACACCGATTGTGTTGTCAACAAAGCTTAATGCTTTTCCGCAAAGGACAGAACATTGAGTCAAAATAATCAGGGCGGGCTTTTCAGCCGGGTCAGAAGAACGCTGGGACAACTGCGTTCTCCGGCTGACGTCCGTCAGGACGGCAGGCGTATTGCTGCCGTCCTTAAACTGAATATCGCCCCGCTGATGGGGCGCAGAGATGCCGCCGTTGACCGTGCGGCAGACTCTTTCGGCGCAGATATTTTTTCTCTGCCCGAAGAAAAACGGATCGCCCACTATATCCGTATAAGCAGACTTCTTGAACTGGCGATGAACGATTGTGATGCGATCATTTCCGGTCTTTCCAGTCAGGATACGATCACCCGTGAAAAACGGCTGCGCGCCTTTCTTTCGATGCTCCGTGATATGATTGTGACCATCAAGGCATCAACTGTGCTTGAAAATGTGATTCTGCTGGAAGGCTCCGAAGTGTTCAGGGAGCTTTCTGTTGAAGTGACCGGCAAACAGCTGGCTGAAAGTGAACAGGTCCTCTGTGGAACTGAAATCAATCTGGTGAACCGTCTGCGGGATTTCTTTGCCCGCACCCTGCCCCGTTTGAACCGGTACAGGGAATATGCCCGGAAAAATTTCAGTCGGGTCTACGCCGACAAGTATTCCGTTTCTTACCGGAGCTACTTTGAGGTGTACGGACAGGAGGATTTTTAATATAAAGTTAAAAAATTTTCTCTTTAAACATAAGGGTTTGAAAAAAATGACAAATTACCGGATTGAAATCTCCCCGCTTCCCAAGTGGCGCGATGCCCGCGGTACCGGCGTTGCCGGACAGATCGAACAACTTTTCTCCTTCAAAGTCCGCGAAGTCCGCGTCCGTGACGTTTACACCGTCTCCGCCGACATCACGTCCTGCGAAGCTGAAAAACTGGCGGATCTGCTTTATAATCCGGTTCTTCAGGGCTGGCAGGTCGGTGATACCAGGTCTGCCAACTTTGTGGAACTTCCCGCCTGTGATTATATCATCGTCGTCGGTTTCCGTCCCGGCGTGACCGATAACGTTGCGCGTACTTTCAGCGCCGCCGCCGCCGATATCCTCGGACGCAAACTCAAAGAAGATGAATTTGTCGCCTCCAGCGCCGAATATCTCATCTACGGTGACGGACTCACCCGTGAACAGATGGAAACTGTCGGCAGAAAACTGCTTGCCAACGAACTTATCCAGAGCGTGCGCGTGCTTTCCGCCGAAGAAGCCAAGGCGGGAATCCCCCTCAACCTGCCCAAAGTTTCCGGCGAAGGAAAAGTTCAGGTTCGCGAATACGATCTTGAAATTTCTGATGACGCCCTCGTTGATCTGAGCAAAAAGGGTACGCTTGCCCTGACGCTTGAAGAAATGAAAGCCATTCAGAACTATTTCCGCACCGCCGAAGGACGTGAACAGTTCAACCTCAAAAAATGCCCGACTGACGTGGAACTTGAAGTTCTCGCCCAGACCTGGAGCGAACACTGCAAACACAAAATTTTCAGCGCCAACATCGATTACGAAAACTGCGAAACCGGCGAAAAAATGCAGATCAACTCCTGCTACAAGACCTTCATCCAGAAGACCACCCGCGATATCCAGAAAAAAGTTGACTACCTCGTTTCCGTTTTCAGCGACAACGCAGGTGTGATCGACTTCAACGACAAGTGCGATGTGGTTTACAAGGTTGAAACGCACAACAGCCCCTCTGCACTGGATCCCTACGGCGGCGCCATGACCGGTATCGTCGGTGTCAACCGCGACCCCATGGGTACCGGACAGGGTGCGGATCTTCTGATCAACGTCTGGGGTTACTGCTTCGGCTCCCCCTTCACCGATCCTGAACTGGTTCCCGAAGGACTGCTGCACCCCCGCCGTCTGCGTGACGGTGTCCACAAGGGCGTTATTGACGGCGGCAACCAGAGCGGTATCCCCTACGGCAACGGCTGGGAGTTCTTTGATGACCGCTACATCGGCAAACCGCTGGTTTACTGCGGAACCGTCGGCAAGCTGCCCAAGAGTGTCAACGGTATTCCCGGAGCCTCCAAGACCATCAATCCCGGCGACCTGATCGTCATGGGCGGCGGAAGAATCGGTAAGGACGGTATCCACGGCGCGACTTTCTCCAGCGAAGAACTGCACAAAGACAGTCCCGCCCAGGCGGTTCAGATCGGCGACCCGATCACCCAGAAGAAACTTTCCGACTTCATCCGTGAAGCCCGCGACCGCGGACTCTACCGTTTCATCACCGATAACGGTGCCGGCGGACTTTCCTCCAGCGTCGGTGAAATGGCTGAACTGTGCAACGGCTGTAAGATGGACCTCAAAAAAGCTCCGATCAAGTATGCCGGACTTCAGCCCTGGGAAATTCTGGTTTCCGAAGCTCAGGAACGCATGAGTTTTGCCGTTCCGCCGGAAAAGATTGAAGAGTTCAAAGCTCTTGCCGCCAAACGCGACGTTGAAGTGACCGTCATGGGTGAATTTACCGATAACGGCAAGTTCCACATCATGTACGGCGACGAAACTGTTGCCTATCTGGATATTGAGTTCATGCACTCCGGACTGCCCAAGATGCAGCTCAAAGCCCGCTGGAATGCGCCGAGCTTCCCCGAGCCGGACTTCTCCACCCGCAACATCGGTGAAGATCTTGCTCAGCTTGCCGGACAGCTCAACCTCTGCTCCTGCGAATACAAAGCCAGACAGTACGACCACGAAGTCAAAGGTCTCAGCGTTGTCAAGCCCTACGGCGGTAAATGCCGCGACGTTGCGGCGGATGCAACTGTCACCATGATCGAACCGCTGAGTACCGAAGGTGTGGTGTTGAGTTCCGCCATTCTGCCGCACTACGGCGATATTGATACCTATCACATGACCGCCTCCACGCTTGACCTGGCAGTACGCCGTGCAATCTCCGTCGGCGGAGATATGGAAAAGATTGCGGTTCTGGATAACTTCTGCTGGCCCGACCCGGTTCAGAGCGAAAAGACTCCCGACGGCGAATACAAACTGGCTCAGCTGGTCCGTGCCAACCAGGCATTGGCAGATTACACCATGGCTTACCTCTGCCCCTGTATTTCAGGTAAGGACTCCATGAAAAACGACAGTACCCGCGGCGGCAGAAAGATTTCCATTCCCCCGTCACTGCTGTTCAGTGTCATCGCCAAGTGTCCGGATATCGCCCATGCCATGACGCTGGATGCCAAGAATGCCGGCGATTTCGTTTACGTCATCGGTGATACCAAAGCTGAACTCGGCGGCAGTGAATATTACAATATGCTGGGCTTCACCGGAAACAACGTTCCCAAAGTCGATGCCAAAGAGTGCCTGGCAACCTATGACAAAGTGATTGCCATGGTCAGAAAAGATCTGGCGGCCTCTCTGTCTGCGCCCGGACCCGGCGGACTGGGTATGGCTTTCGCCAAGGCTGCGATGGCAGGACGTCTCGGTATGAAGATCGATCTGGATGCCATTCCCGCAAGTGAAAGCTGCAGTGATGCGGAAAAACTTTATTCCGAATCCAACGGACGTTTCGTTGCGACAGTCAATCCCGCCAAGGCTGCTGAATTTGAAGCCGCCCTTGAAGGCTGTGTCTTTGCAAAAGTCGGTGTTGTCACCGAAGAGCAGAGCATTGTTCTGACCGGCAGCGATTCCGGAGAAAATACCGTCTGTCTCGAAAAGCTCGTCAAGAATTACAAGGCGACACTTGATCAGATTTGACGTGAAAACAGTTGCATTTTCCGGTAAAAAGAGGAGTTGCCGGAAAATGCGGACAGACTGTATCTTTATATGCCGGAGGAATTTTTTCCGCCCGTTGCGGGAAATGATATATTCCTCCGGAAAACCCCAAATAGAGGAGGTGGGGCGTGAAAGAAATATCAGAGAATAATGTGGCACAGAAACCGGATGCGGAGGCTTTGATAGAGAGTAATCTCCGTCTGGTTCTCAAAATCGCAAATGACTTTCTGGGGCGTGGTTTGCCGTGGGATGACCTGGTTTCCGAGGGGAACCGTGGATTGATGACAGCGGCACACCGTTACAATCCCGAGCGCGGAGCGAAGTTCAGTACCTACAGTGCGCTCTGGATCAAACAGGCGATCCGTCAGGCGATTGCGGAACAGGTGCAGACTGTGCGTGTTCCCATCGGAACCCAGCAGAATGCCCGGCGGATAGAACGTTGTGTCCGGGAACTGGAGTCCGCACTTGACAGAATTCCCACAGATGACGAGGTGGCGAAGGCAGCGAATCTGCCTCTGGTGACCGTTCAGAGATTGCGCAACAACCGTCAGGCGGATATGCAGTCGCTCAACGATATCATCGGCGACGATCAGGATGGGACCGAACTGCAGGATCTTCTTGCCGACCAGACGACACCGCCGCCGGATATGGCATTGCGGAAAATTGAGGATATCGAACAACTTTTCCGCCTGCTTGAAACCTTGAGTGACCGTGAAAGACAGGTTCTTCAAATGCGTTTCGGACTTGACGGAGAGGCCATCCTCACCCTTGATGAAGTCGGAAAAAAATTAAACTGCACCAATGAACGTGTCCGTCAGATCCAGAATGAAGCGCTTCGCAAACTCCATGATTTGATGCTTGCGGATAAACAAAGAGATGAATGACATAAAACAGAAATGATTTATCCTGAATCAGCAGTAATACTTGCACCTTTATCGGGCTATACGGACTGGGCATACCGCCGTGCCGCACGGCGTTGCGGCTGCCGCTTTGCGTTTACTGAGATGGTGGATTGTTCCAGTCTGGTCTACGCTTCAGGGCGGGGAGAATTGATGCTCCGCCGCGGCGAGGATGAAGATTTTCTCGGAGTGCAGCTTGTCGGAGCGATTCCTGAACATCTGGCAATCGCCGCAGAAAAACTCAATGCCCATGAATTTTCATTATTGGATTTGAATCTGGGCTGTCCTGTGCCGAAAGTCTACGGCAAAGGGGCGGGTGCGGCATTGGGACGGAATTCTGAATTGGCACTGCGTTGTTTTGAAGCGATTGCGGAAAAGAGCCGTTTTCCTCTTACGGTGAAATTGCGGATCGTGCATGCCGAAGACCCGGAACCTACTGTTGACCTGGTTAAAAAGCTTGTGGAACGGGGCGCGTGTGCGGTAACGATACACGGCCGGACGCGCGAAGCATTTTACACAGGAGAAGTTAATTTCGGAATCATCCGGGCTGTCCGGGAGGCAGTTCCGGATGTACCGGTCATTGCGAACGGCGGCATAGTTTCTGTTGAAACGGCAGAAGAGATGCGGCGTGAAACGGGTTGCAGTCGCCTGATGCTTGCGCAGGGAGCGATGGGCAATCCGTGGCTTTTCGGCAAGCTCAGCGACGGGAAAGATGATCCTGATTTGGAAGAATGGAAAGATATCGTCCACGGTCATATCAGTGATATGGTCACGTTGTACGGAGAAGAGATTGCGTTGCGCAATGCGCGTAAGATCGTGCATGATTACTTAAAGGGCCGTGGATTTCCCTCGGGCTTGCGGGCGGAGGCCTCAGTTCTGACGACGATGAGGGACTTGGAAAGACTTTTATCCATGGCTCGTCCTGCGGTCAGCCGCAGTCCCTCACCGCGAGTAATCCGTTATGATGGATATAAAGAATCCTGAAAAAAAGCATTAAAAACTTCAAAAAAGTAAAAAAAGGACTTGTAAAGTCAAAAAAAAGTGATATATTAAGAAATGTTGAGAACGCAAGAGTCTCAATAAAGAGTGGCAGGATAGCTCAGTCGGTAGAGCAGGGGACTGAAAATCCCCGTGTCCCCAGTTCGATTCTGGGTCCGGCCACCATTTTTTTGCCTTTTTTCTAAAGGCAAAAAAATAACGAAGCCGCACTTGTCACGGCGTAGCCCGTAAGGGCGAAGACGGAAGGCTTCACTTCACTGCGCGAAGCGCAACTTCACTTAAAAGGCGTAGCCTTTTCTTCACATCTTCACCCAAATCGCCGTTTCGCCTTGCTTGTGAAGTCGCTCCCTTTGGTCGCTTGTGAAGAGGTCGGCTTGCGCCGCCCGTGAAGCAGCTCTCTTCCTCCTTTGCCAAGGCTGCGGAGGACTAAGGATGTGCAAATATTATAAAGAATACGCCAGTCAAACCGACTGGCTTTTTTGTTTTCTCCCCCAAGATTTACCCTCCAAAACCGCCCTGCGGCGTGTCTGGAAAGCTATCGTCCACACCAAATTCGTGTAAACTTGCTCAGTTGCTCAGATTTTTTTGAGACGATCTGTGCCTGCACCGCCGCAGCTTTATGCGAAGGCGTGTCAACTCCGATTTTAGACACAGCGCGCAACTTATTACAAATCAACGCCTGTTCATTACACTTTTCCCGGCGAAGCTCACACTCTTTCAGGTGCTGTTGCTTTTTTTGCTGCAGTTCAAGCAATTCTTTTTCCAAGTCCTTTTTATCCTGCGCACTCAATTTTTTAAGGTCGAGATTGCAAATACCTTCTGTATGCGAGACTAAGATCCCCCGGTGGGTCACTTTAATGATCCGGACTTTGGTCAAACCGCCCAACCGGTAAAACTCCCTGCTCCATCCCGGAGCAGCCAGCAGAAGGGCAAATACATATATCAATATTTTTTTCATTTTCATAAACGCAGCTGCTGAGAAAAAAATTTGCAAATCTTTCAGCAAATTTGCATTCAACCGGATGCCGCACAAACTTTCCGGCATCCGGTTTTTGTCAGGTTTGATAAGAAAAATCCCGCTCAGAACTCAATATTTTACCCCAGCCTCTTTGAGGGTATCCTGAGCGGCTTTAAATCCTTTCTTTGCCGCTTTTGTCAACCACTGGATCGCTGCGTTTTCATTTGCCGGCACCCCCTTGCCTTCGGCATACAAAATGCCGAGTAAATATTCTCCCCGTGCCTCTCCCTGTTCGGCGGCTTTCCGGATCCATTTTGCGGCTTCGGTATAAAACTCACTTTGGTAGTAACAAGCGCCCAAGTTACATTGAGCGGTGGCATGCCCCTGTTCAGCGGCTTGCGTGTACCATTTCATAGCTTGCAGACGATTCTTGGCAACCCCCCTCCCGTTTTCATAACACACACCCAAGTTGTTTTGGGCGGTGGCATGACCTTGCTCTGCGGCTTTTCTGAACCATTTTGCGGCTTCGGCATAATTTCTGGTAACCCCTTGCCCGTTGTCATAACACTCCCCCAAGTTGAATTGGGCGTAGACATGACCTTGTACAGCGGCTTTTTTGTACCATTCTACGGCTTCGGCATAATTTCGAGCAACGCCTTGCCCGTTTTCATAACACAGCCCCAAGTTGTTTTGGGCGTTGGCATGACCTTGTACAGCGGCTTTTTTGTACCATTCTACGGCTTCGGCATAATTTCGAGCAACGCCTTGCCCATATCCATAACACACACCCAAGTTGTTTTGGGCGTTGGCATGACCTTGTACAGCGGCTTTTTTGTACCATTCTACGGCTTCGGCATAATTTCGAGCAACGCCTTGCCCATATTCATAACACACACCCAAGTTGTTTTGGGCGGCAGCATCGCCGCCGACTGCCAGAATTTTCAGGGCATTTACATTCTTTTCAATGTTTTCTCCGGTGACATCAAAAGAGTATTGCACAGACTTATTTTTCTCGGACACACTTATAGCAATGGCTACTTTGCCATTGTGATTGTTTCGGATCGTACAATAGACGATGCCTCTATATTGCCTGGGATTTGTTTCCATGGTTTGGTTTATTTCAATGCGGTCCACGGAGTGAATACTGTATTTTTTAAGCTCTTCGTTACCTTCCTGGAGCTTGCTGAAGAAATAATCAGCGTCTTCTTCAAGGTATTTGCCGCTGTTATGATATTTGTAATCCAGACTATACTCATATTCAATTTGGCTGCCTTTTTCAACAAGTGCCACTTTGATCGGCCGGGAGAAGCGTTTTCTATTTCTGGTGTATTCCACGTTTCCCCGATAGAGGTTTTTCTGTTCCTTGTTCAGAGAAACCTTGATATCGTAAACATCGCCGAAGAATCCCTTCAAAAGTTTGGGAAACAGTTTAGTTTCGCACTCTGTTTTTATTTTGTTGCGGGTCCATTCCGGTTCCAGATAAAAGTCATAAAAAAGAAAGCCGCCCAAAAACAATAAGACGAGAAGGGCACTGACTGATCCTTTTTTGAAGCCACCAGATTGCGATTCAGTTTGTGTCTGCGGTTTCTGATACTGTGTTGCCGGACGCTGCGGAGGAACCTGCATCCCGGGTTGCTGATAAGGCGGATTGGACCGCGGAGGCGGATTGGATCTCCGGTAAGGCGGATTGGATCTCCGGTAAGGCGGATTGCTGTTTGCGACAGTCGCCTGCGGTACGGCTTCTGCGGAGGGAGGCGGGATTATGAAACTCTTTTGACAGATGGGACAGGCCGTCTGCATATTCGCCCATTCTGTTTGTACTGTAAGCTCCCTTTGACAATGGGGACATTTTACACTGTAAGATGCCATTTTTTGATTCCTTTTTTATATTTGAACAAGATTTTTTTTATCTTATATTATATTTGTATCAACTGCCGATTTGGAAAACTCAAGTTCTTTTGAATCGACCTCTGTTTCTGCGGCCACCTCCAGAAGAGCGTATCTGTTTTCCGGATGATGTTCTATTATTTTCTCCTGAAGCAATCAAAGAAAAAAAATAGAAGACCAAAAGTCAACAACCGTTTTATGCATTAAGCATAATCAAAAATAAAAACGCTCCGATCAGGATACCTATAAAACCTAAAATAAGACCGGCTACTGCTGAGCCATGTCCTTCTTTATTTCCGGATCCCCCCATTCCTGTAAGTGCTTGTTGGGCAAATATCACTGCAATGATACCGCAAATCGGAACTAACAAACCTGCAATTCCCATTGCCAGAGCAACAGAGGCTTTGCCTTTAAAACTTTCACCACACCGTTGGGAAAACGGGGGCGGCATAATGGGAGCATTGCCTTGATCGAAACCGGCAAAATTTAACGCACGACCGGACATTTGATACTCAATCAAACGTTCGCTGAGCATTTTGATTTTTTTAGAACAAACGCCCATAGTATCAAATGCATCTGTCAGAGAAGCAGAAAATTGCAGTATGATACTATTGCCATTGCTGTAAAAAACTGCCGTTACCTTAATGCCGAAAGCATTTATTCCATACTTTAAATTCCCGATAATGCTTCCTTTTTGGATATCATCTTCTTTGATCCTTACCTCGCACTCCTGCATGACCTGCCGTACAACTGCCCAAGCGGCAGCATAATTTCCGATAATATTGAATTTGCCGGCAGTACCCATAGGTATGAATTGAAGCCCCTGCGGGGAAGTTGGCGGGGGCGGCTGAGGAGGCATCGTTTGGAATTGCGTGGGTGCGGCCTGTCCGTAACCGGGAGCGGTCTGTCCGTAACCGGGTGCGGCCTGTCCGTAACCGGGTGCGGCCTGTCCGTAACCGGGAGCGGTCTGACCATAACCGGGAGCCGCCTGTCCGTAACCCGGAGCCGCCTGTCCGTAATTCGGGGCGGCAGGTGCGGATGGTGGCACTGCGGCAGGCGCAGAATTAACATTTTCGCCAGGTTTGACCAAGTTGAAAACATTTTTGCAATGCGGACACCGGATCTGGAGTCCATTCCAATCATCTTGAGCTCTGAGCTGCTTCCCACAATTCGGACAATTAAATAAAAATGACATTTTTGTATCTCCTGTAATAACTTTATTGTTTATTCACCTTGTAAATAGTCTGCTGCACCTTGTATCATACCGTTGGCTGACAGATTGGCGAGTGCATTGACCCGGTCATCGTATGAACCGCCACCATTCAGCAACGCATCGCGCTGCCCGGCAGGTAATTCATTATTTATGTAATATTCCGCTGCATACGACGCTGCCGTTCTGTTTGAACCGGATATGCTGTCGCCAGAATCGCTGTCACTGTCAATAGTCCCGCAACATATCATCACAGACATTATCAGCAGCATCAATATCCCACCGCCGACTCCCAGAGCGATCAACACTGCCGGATTTATTGATGATGGCTGCTGCTGCGGCATTACATAATTACGGTTGCCGCATCGCGGACATCCACACCATCCCGGAGTCGTTGCCTGAAATATCTGTCCGCAATAATCACATTTCTTTTGAAGCAATTACCGTTCTCCTTTTAATTATCCACATTTTAATTTCATTCTGAATTTATTTGATGAATCGGTCTGTTCTCTGTTTCAAACTTTCAACAAGCTTAAAAAAATCTCATCTGTTGATCGTGGATCATATTAAATTATTCCTGAGCGCAGCTCAAAAATAATTAACACCTGTAATAACTTTATTGTTTATTTACTTGCAAATAGTCTGCTGCAGCTGGGACAACGCCATAATTGCTGCAACAGAAATTAAAACTCATTTTTTCCTTCAACTTGTTTTAGAGATATTTTCAATATACGTTTATGGACGTAAGATCGCAAATACGGCACTCTCGCAATTCCGTAACGCGGTATACAATGCTATCAGCATAAAACCTGTGATGAGTAGCCATTTTTTTTCCTGCGGAAACTTTAAGAGAAAAAACAACCACGGCGGAAAAAAAAACAATAAAGCATTACACTGCATGCTGTACAAGAGTTTCCCGTGCACCAGATGATGTATGCCTCTTGTGATCCCGCACCCCGGACATAATATTCCGGTCATCTTATTAAACAGGCAGGGCAAAGAAAGATATGTTTTTTCCGGATCGAAAAAGTAACAGACGATCAATGCCCCGACTGCCATACAGAAAAACAGAATATAATTTTTCAAAACTGACGATTTTCCACCAATTCAACCACCCTTTTGTTATATTCATAAAACCACAAAATCATGAAAACAATGAGGGCGATACCTGCGATCGTGTTCACATAAGGCACATTACTTGCCCAGAAGGCGATTGCATACATAAGTCCGAATGGCGTGGATTTTCTTCCCTGAAGCATGTCAAAGATCTGTCCCAATCGCACAAATGCAACATAAACCCAAGAAATATTAAAAAATGGAATAAAGAAAAAACCGACCGCTTTACCCGGAGTAATATTAGGGGGAAGTTCCAAGCCGCACTGATTTGCACGATAAATGGCGATCTGCCAACAGCGGTACAGCAATATAAACTGGTAAACCATTGCACCGATCAATCCCAAACCGCAAGTGGGAATAGCAATCATCAACCAAATAAAAAACTGCTTCTTGAGTGCTTCAAAATACATGCAGTCAAAACGCTCGATCCCCTGACCGTAACCGGGCATGGCATGGCCGTAACCGGGGGCCGCCTGACCGTAACCGGGTGCCGCCTGACCGTAACCGGGTGCCGCCTGACCGTAACCGGGAGCGGCCTGACCGTAACCGGGAGCTGCCTGTCCGGGAGCTGCCTGTCCGGGAGCTGCCTGTCCATAACCGGGAGCGGCCTGACCATAACCGGGAGCCGCCTGTCCGTATCCGGGAGCCGCCTGACCGTAACCGGGAGCTGCCGCAGTTGCCTGAGGAACGGCGGCGGCCTGAGGAACGGCAGCGGCTTGAGGCACGGCGTCAACAGCAGTTGCCTGAGGCACGGCAGCGGCTTGAGGCACGGCGTCAACAGCAGTTGCCAGAGGAACGGCAGTTGCCTGAGGAACGGCAGTTGCCTGGGGAACGGCGACGGCGGCGACAGGGATCGAAGTCTGCGGTTTGGGCTGTGTGAAATTATTATGACACTGGGGACACTCCAGCTCCACCCCAAAATAGGATTCATCCATATCCAACTGCACGTTGCAATGCGGACAATTGATCGTTATTTCAGCCATAAAATTTTTCCTTTATTTTAAATTTATTTAATAATCAGTTTGTTTTTCTGTTTCAAACTTTCAATATTAAATCTTTGTTCCATTATCCCTGTTGCGACAGTATGAAAATAACAATTACTATTACGATCGCTGCTGCGATTGTCATAACTAATGTTGCGTTGGAACCTCTGAAAGCCTTTGCATTATACTTTTCGTCAGATTTCCACCACTTCATAAACATTGCATCATAGCTGCAGACAAGTTCCTCTGCACTGGTTCTTATGACCATTTTCTTGTTCATAAATGATTTTTGGATCTCTACGGATTGTATATCTTCTATGTTCCAGGCGTATGCTATATTTTTCGGCTTCGAAAAAATCTCAAGCAGACCGGCAAGTACGACAGGTAAAAAGGGATATTCGACCGCACACAAAACAACCCTCCTGTCAGTGATTCTGGTAAAATAGGTGTCGGAGTCAGAGTCATGCAGCCGGCAGGTCAGAATGATTTGCTCACCGGGTTCAAGAACAAATTTGACCCGTTTCCTGAAAATAAAGCCGAAAAATGACAATATAATGCCAACTATGATCAATCCTGCCCCCCAGTCGCTTATTGTAAAAAGTAATACAAGCCCGACCAGATACAAAATAATGGCAACACTTGAAGCGATAGCGGCTAAAGATTGCATCTGTGTCAGTTCTTCCTCATATTCTTCTGTTTGTCCTTCGCAGTTCACCTCAGCCAGCGGCTGGTACGACGGTGCGGCGGCAACTGAAGCAGCAACTGCGGCAGGGGGAGCCTGAAACTCCGGAAGCCGGATCGTTCCCTGACACAAAGGACATTGGACCTCCATCCCTGCCCATTCGGTTTGCACCATCAGTTCTCGAAAACATAAAGGACATTTGACTTTTTGTTCAGACATAATTATTTCCCTCTGCAAATTCAAAAGGCTATTTATTGTTAATCTAAAGTAACGGTATGATCTTTATGTTTTACGCAACCTAAAACGACAGTTCCCTTAGGAATTTTATCTAATTCCCTATTTTCATATTTTTTATTTATCTCATACCGGCATTCCGGAGAGACATTAATATGGTCAAACTTTCTTGTTTCCCATGCTTTTGTCAGACGGGTGTATTCAGGAGGCACATTCCCCACAGAATGCGCTGCCACTTTTACGGCAGTGCCGTATGCAAGACAAAGTGTCATACAGCCAAGTTTATCTTGTTCTGCATCACGTTTCTCCCGGGACGAGTTTTTGCTGCCGCTGCCGGTATTATGATTTTTGGCAAAATGAAGAATGAACACTTGAGCCCGTATCAGGTGATCGGAGTGTTTTTTGCATGAAAGAATAACCTCATCCGTAGGAATCGTTTTGATTTCCTGTCCCAAATATTTTTTTGTGACGACATAGCGGCATTCTTTATCGACATCTCCCTTTTGGATGTCCGAAACATTGGCCTCCCATTCCGTGGTAAGAAAAACCGTCGTCTTTCCGGAAAATTTCTGCAGAATATTCTGCTGATGCGTGACACTTGCGCTCAAACAGTTCTCTTTCTGCCGTTCGCCCAGAGCCTCTTGTTCACGGACTTGCTTCAAGCAGGTCGTATGGGTCCACCAGCCGAAGCCAAGCAGAAATAATGCGATGCCAACTCCGCAGAATTTGACTGATTCCATCTTTTCTCCCCAACATCCCCCGGCTACAATGGCCGTTATCGGGAAAAGTACCCAATAAACGGTACGCGGCCAGGAGCCGAAAAGCCACATGGCAAGCAAATAAATAATTGCGATACCGATCAGCAAAACGACAGCGGATCCCAAGTACAAAGGCTCGCTTTTTCTTTCAGCACTTTCTGCAGGTTCAGTATGTTCATCATCTCTCCAGGCGAAATCAGATTCGAAAGAAAGATCCCGGTTATAAAACTTCAAAAAAGCCTGTCGGAGTACATCAAGACTATCCACTTCAATTTCTTTGATGCGTGCGCCATCGATTCCGGAGTTGTACTCCAAATGAAAAAGATTTGTCTCTTTAACCGGGCAAGTCTGCAAAAATTCGTCGCCATTGCTGAGGGTAACAAATTCTTCTTTCCCGTCGTCCATAGCCGTCAGCATCTCCACGATTTTTTCCGGAGTTGCTTCAATGTCGTCATTGATCCTCATTTTAACCGCATCAGGGGATGTTGCAGTTTGAGCAGCCTGCGGTCCTGCAGGTGCCGGGGCTTCAGGAGCTGTGATCGTTTTCTGACACAAGGGACATTGAATATTTTGACCGCACCATTCGGATTGGATCTTCAACACCCCGGAACACACCGGGCATTTTATAAGTATTTCAGCCATAAAATTTTTCCTTTATTTTAAATTTCTTTAATAATCAGTTTGTTTTTCTGTTTCAAATTTTTAATCGGCACAAAATAACGTATACCGTCCCGGACCGAAAGAGTCCACGATGACCAAAAGTCAGATTCTTTGGAAATCAAAGTTATTACTACAGACTCCGATCCCCGGATCATTATTACCAATAAAGGCATCAACACTATCCCGTTCAGCAGGGATGGATTTCGGTCAATAATGAGAGCAGATCTTTCCAGTAAACAATTGGTAACTGGAAGTTTTACTGAAGGAGAAACTATCGGGAATAAAGGACTCGGATTCCGAGCAGTGTTAAATTGGTCATCTCACATTGAAATTGACAGCGCCGGGTTGCACTGTGATTTTGATGAAAAAACAGCATGGAGCAAATGGGCTGAAATCAAAAGTAAATTGGAAAATGACGGTTGTGATGATTTATTAAAAAATTGTTTAGCGGTTGCAAAAGATAAATGTCCTATTTCCCTTTTGGCGACTCCTGAAGTAAAAACGGCAAATACGGAGCCCAAGTCTACATCTATAACGATACATTTTGACCAAACACATGAAGATAACATTATATCTCAAATCAATGATTTACGCCCCAATATATTGTTTTTTGTAAGAAATATTAAACAAATATCAATCATTGTAAATGATGATTCTCCTAGAATTATGAATCGTAGTGAATGGGAAGAGAAGAAGCGTATTTCCCCAGATGTTTATATTTCTAGTTGTATATTGAGTGATAGCGATTCTCAAAATACGTGGTTGAAATACAATTTTCAGGATGAAGATTCTGAAATTGCTATTGCATGGCGAGAAGATGGATATCCGGTCAAGAAAGAGGAAAGATTTTTTTATTCCTTTTTCCCGACAAAAGTATTTTTAAATTTACCATGTATTGTTCACGCCAATGTGGATTTGGATGCTGCACGAAATAGAATTCTTCCATCAGATGATAATAAAAACACAATGCAGACCGTAGGACAATGTTTAGTCAAGCTCGCAGAGTATATTGCCGAATGTGATGAAGCCATTGGGGTATGTGATTGGCGCCCGTACAAAATGCTGTGTTTTTCGCAGGACGGATTACAAGAACCTTTAAATTGCTTAATTGCCGGAATAGAAGAAACATTAAGCAATGCTGAAATTTTTCCCACCGTCAAGGGGAAATATAAAACTCTGGATAAAGTTTGTTGTTATTGCGAAGAACTTGCCGTTTTTTTAAAGAATCATACTGACTTTGATTATTTTGAAAATCATTTATTGTTGGGTTGGGATGCGGAGTTTGTTAGTAAATGTAGAGGAAATATTTATACCTTCGCAAAAACGATATCATACCTTGTAGCAGATATTTGCACACTTGCCCAAACGGATGAACAGAGTGCGTTAAAAATTTATTCAGAAATTATTAATGTCATCATGCAGGTTAAAAAAGGAAATTATTTACTCAAAGTAGATTTTTTACCTGATTGCAACTGGAATATAATTACTGCCAATACTGCATATGTTAATTGTGGACAGTTTTTAAGAAATGCTCCTGATTTTTTGAACATAAGATATGTTCATCCCAAATTAGTTGATTTTTGCTGCTCGGAAGATTCTGCATATAAGTTTCGTGATAATCGAGATATGGTAAGGAAACTCAAAGATATTTGTGACATTTCTGCGTCTGATATCAGTCAAATGAAAGACCGCATTATTTCTTTTTCAAAAGATGAACAGTATAAAAATTCCGAGTTGTTTAAAAGAATCATTAAATGTTTATATGAAACCTTTTCTGAGATAGTTAATACGACAAATTTTTCAGAATATATGGGATATGATTTTTTTGTTTTGGCAGGTGATGGCAAACAGTACCCCGTAAATGAAGTTACGTTGTGGGATGAATCAAGAACCATCGGATTGTCATCGTTACTTTCCGAAAAACAAAACATATCGGAAAGATGGCAGTTGTATGGAACTATTCAATTTTGGTGTAATTATCTCCAATGTTCTGAAAATGATGTCGTTGATTTTTTTCATAATTTTATAGGTGTAAGTCTCGGTTTACCATTACTATATGTAAATTGTGGTGAAGATAGAGAATACATACAAGAAGGTATTAAAGGCACAAACCTAAATGTATTGGATTTTACCAAAGCACGTCTAGGGGAGTATTATAGTCCATATAATAACTGTTTCATTGTTTGTCCAGATATTATTCCTGAACTTATTGATGCATCAAATAAAATATCTGCTTTGTTGCAATTTGTAAAAATAATATTTGGAGACAAAAAATGTTACGACTTGCTGATATCACCACAAACTGCATCCTATTTTCAAAAAACATGCAAAACACAGCGTTTTGAATCCAGTTATATGTCATATATGTTACGTTCTAATCCTTTACTGAATGCTTTGAAATATTACGCAATTGAAGAAGATTTTAGTGCAGATGGTACGCAGCTTGGTAACTCCGTCTTATTGAATAATATCCCGGATGAACAGCGCAGAATCCTGTTGAGCAAGTTGGGGGCTGCCAGAAGATTACACAACATTCCAATAGAAAATCTTTATGAAATGTTGGCATCTTTCCCCGGTGGACGAGGAACGCAAAAATTTTATCAAAAAGTCAGAGATGCTCTGCGTTATCACATTGATTCTGCTAATTCCACCGAGGAGAAAAATACCATAGAGGCACGATGTTCCGAATTGGCGGCGGAGAAACTTGATAAACTTATTGCCCACAAAGGTCATTCTACTCCAGAACTGGTTAATCGGAATATGATCTATTATTGGGACAATGATATTCTTGCCAAACAACTTCTTGACAAATTGTATAAGCTTGAAATAGGAAGTCGCGTGGGAGCGGAATCTGTGGTAAAACTATTTGGTATTAAACGGCTGGAACATGAATCTATTTCAGTAAACTTGCAGATAATAAATCAGGAGTTGACATTAGCAGTTCAGGAATTACTCCTTACTCGAAGACCATATATTTTGGCAAAGAGAATGCAGACTTTAGATGAAAATAAGATATCAGAAGTCGTAACCCTGCTGAAAAATTTGGATGTCAAAATCGTATCGGATTGTAAGTATGACTTTTATGGCGAGTCATATTCTATGAATCCAGGTGAATTAATTCAAGATGAAAGTAATCGATTCATCATATGTACAGCGCAACGCGATTTGTCAAGTGCTCTTAAAAAACCGGAGTTTTGCATGGCATTGGGGGAAATGCTTTGTATATTATTCAAATTGACTGGTTCTTCAATTGCTGGGCAATTTCGAGATGTTCTAAAAAACTCAATTGAAGAAATTGATTACTATAGAGAGCGGGAAATTTCGCACGCTGAATGGGAGCGGATATTAGCAGCATTGGGACTCAGTGATGAAGAGTGCTCACTTTGGCAAAATATTTTGCAGCGTCCTCTTACTGATGAAGAAAAAGATTTATTATCTTCAGAAAAAACTCGCTTGCAATGTATCGCAAATCTGACGCAAAAAACAAATGAAACTCTCGCTTGTTGTAACAAAGTTTTAAAGGATATGAGCTACGAACAGGTCTATGATTTTCTACGATGGTTAGATGTAAAAAACTTTCAATGTGGAGAATTTGTCAAAGCTCAATTGTATAAATTTTTCATCTGTGAACTAAGGCATTTGACTGAAAAATTCTTGGACTCGTTTGCCTTTATTTTACATGAACAAATTGAAAAAAAATGCATTGTAAAACAATATGATTACTGTAAAATTTTACAGGATTATACCCAAAATAATGATGAGTGGCTTGCTCCTTATGCAAAAATTCTTGCAGAATCGTTTCCGTTGGCAGATAAAGAAAAAATAAATAGCTATTTCATTAAAGTAGTTAAAGAGAAATATGACATCTCTTTATCTTTGTTAAAGGTTAATGCTCCAAACTTTTTATCGCATTATTACTCTATCTTAAACGAAGCAGGAGTTAAAGGGAATGAGCTTGATGCGGATGTTCGTAGCTTGTTATTTTTTGAAGGTAATACCGATGTATTGCGAGATAAATTGATTCACAAATCTCTTATGGAAGAGAGAACGGAGTCGGATATTGATTTTCCATCTACTACTGGAATTTTTGACAATGTAGTTTTTGAGGTCATTGACAGACCAACAGTGCAAGAAAATCGTACTGAATCATCTCATCAGAAAAATCTGCGAAAATCAAGAAAAAATCAGAAAAAAGGCATTCGCTATGCTTCTTCTCAAGAATTACAAGCAAAAGGAACTAAGGCAGAATTGCTTGTTGTCAGAGAGATGAAAAAACGCTCAAACCAGTTCGTTAATATAAAGATTTGGTCTTCGTTATCGGCGACACAAGGTTATGCGGATGATAGTAGACATTACGATATTTCATATGAAACGTCCAATGGCGAAGTTAGGTATTTAGAAATAAAAGCTACGGAGGATAATAGTTTTATTATGTCTAACCTTGAATATGAAACTGCCAAATCTGAGGATTTCAGAGATAAATATGATTTGGCGTTAGTTGATATTCATGCCGGAATTGTACGATTTTACATAGCTCCATTTTCAAATAATTCTTTTTTTCAGGGACATATAAGAATTTCTCCAGAAAGTTGGCATATCGCCCTAGAATAACCTCGCGATTTATGGAAAAGAGCATGAGTATTGAAACTAAAAAAGAGAGGATTGCTTTATCCATGGAAATTATTTATTTCTCTCTACCCGTTCAAAAAGGAAAAACAAATATAATAAGAATAAACAATTTGCTTTTGATAGACAGTTGGAATTGACAGAAGTGTAATATCCATGGGATTTTCAAAATCACCGATTCACATTTTTGGGGAGCAATAGGCAAGTTTACAATAGGATAAAAAATGAATTATAATATTTATTTCAGCCCGACGGGCGGTACGAAGAAGGTGGCGGATATTCTGGCTGGCAATCTCGGGGGCGGGGTTTGCGAGGTGGATATTTGTTGCGATATTGAAAATATGACTATGCAAGCGGAGGATGTTTGTCTGGTTTCGGTTCCGTCGTTTGCCGGACGGGTTCCGCAGATCGCTGTTGAGCGGATTAAAAAGATTTCCGGCAATGGGGCAAAAGCGATTTTGAATTGCGTTTACGGTAATCGGGAGTGGGACGATACTTTGACTGAGTTGCAGGACACCCTTGTGAGCTGCGGATTTATTTGTGTGGCGGCGGTCGCCGCCGTGGCTGAACACTCCATCTTCAGGCAGTTTGCTGCCGGTCGTCCGGATAAAGAAGATGCCAAAGAGTTGATCGAATTTGCCCGGAAAATCTCTGCAAAACTTGATGGCGGTGTATTCAGAGAGTTGAACCTTGCCGGAAGTCATGGCACCTACAAGGAACTTGTGGATATTCCTTTCAAGCCTGAAGCCAATGATGCTTGCGATAAATGCGGAATTTGTGCCGCCGGTTGTCCGGTGGGAGCGATCGACAAAACTGATCCCCGCAAAACCGATAAAGAGTGCTGTATCAGTTGTATGCGCTGTCGGGACATTTGTCCCAAACACGCCCGCGACCTTGATCCGGCTTTCATGCAAGCTGCTGCCGAAAAAATGGCTCCGAAACTTGGCGGTCACAAGAAAAATTATTTGTTTTTGTGATAAAGTTACACAAACAATTACATCACGCAATTTGAACCGAATTTTGAGTTTTTTTGAAATATTTTTCTGTATTTGCTTGACTTTTGCTACAATGTTCATTATATTGCATTGTTCACAACTTGTGAACGATTAAAAAATGTGAACGCAGGATTTTTTATGAACGAACTTATAACCAATGTCGCAGAGAAAATCAATACCGCTCTGCACACTTTGAAACAGAAGCCGTTTCAATTGACTTTGCTTCCTGCTCCGAATGGTGATGGTATTCTGCAAAATGATTGTGCAGTGTTTCGTGTTGATGTACAAAAGTATCTCACGACAGCCGCATTGCAGAAGATCATTCAAAATCAGTGGGCGGCTGATATGCTGCTGATAACAGAATATGTTTCTCCGCAGCAAGGGGAAATGCTGCGCAACAAAGAAATCCAATACGCAGACGCTGCCGGAAATATGTTCATCCGCTATCCCGGCGTTGCAATACTGATAAGCAACTGCGCCAAACCTCAAAGGATTGAACAGCAGAAAAGTGTCGGTCGGGCATTCTCAACAGCTGGTTTGAAACTGCTTTTTCTTTTGCTGACAGAGCCGGATGCCCTTAACTGGAGCTATCGCAATCTTGCTCAATACAGCGGTGTCAGTCTTGGCTCAGTGGGTTATATTATGGCTGATCTGCAAAACAGCGGACATCTGATTGATGCTGACGGTAAACTGATTTGGGAAAATCGTCATAACACCATTGGTAAATGGTGCGATTACTATCAGGACAAGCTATTGCCCCGCATTAAAAAACGCTGTTATGCCGGAACTGTCCCGGAAAACTATCTTGAATACCCGCTGCTTGCAGGCGGTGAAAGTGCAGCAGAGCAACTGCATCTCTTGAAAAGTCGCCGTCTGCTTGCCTACCGCACCGGAAACATCAATCTATGCATAGCCAAAAATCGTTGGAAAGAAGATATTGACGGCAATATTGAAATCCGCACTCCCTTTTGGCCCGAGTGCAGAATATTTAATAAAATCCCATATCTCCTGATCTATGCGGATCTGCTCTCCGAAGATGATTCGCGCTGTACCGGGATTGCCGGAGAGATATTCAACAGATTTTTGAGAGGTGATCAATGAATATCCAGCAGGAGTTGATAGAAATCGTTGCCTCTGCCGCAGAACGTCTTGGAATAGATATCATGCTGATCGGAGCGTTCGCCCGGGATTATTGGAGCGTGAAATTCAATTTGCAGGGGAATACCAGAACAACTTTTGATGTGGACTTTTCCTGTCAGGTCGTTGCATGGGATGAGTTTGAAAAGTTATTTGAATTGCTGAAGTCTGAATACGGATTACTGCCGGATACCAAAAAGAATCATTCACTTTGGCTGCGAGATGAAATTTCTCTTGATCTTGTACCATGTGGCGGTATAGCTGATGGCAGCGGTATGATTTCATGGCCTCCGACTTATGAAACAACATTGTGCGTTAGAGGATATGATGTTGCCAAACAGGATGCAGAGACCGTTGTTTTCGGGACACATCCGGTGAAGGTCGTAAAGCCATATTGGCTGGCTTTACTGAAACTGCAATCATTTGTTGGCAATCCCGATGAACGTGACCGTGATTTACAAGACCTCTACTTTTTAATCCGCAACTACTGCGACTGTATTGATTTGGAAAAACGTCTTTATCAAACAAACGGAGTGGATTACGACTTACTGGAAGTTGAGAACTTTGATTTTGAACTTGCCGGAGTTCCTTTGATCTGTCGGGATTGCCGCAGATTTGATGCCGAAACAACTGATAAGATTATTGCGTTTATCCATGATTTTGACCAGGCACGCCTGATAAAATCCTTGAGTAATGCGGCAAAGATTGACTACTCAAAAGCCAAGAAAATTATTTCCGCATTTATCTGACGATGCACAGGAACTTGCGGAATTTGCCGGCAAGATTTCTGCAAAACTTAACAGCGGTGTTTGCGGTCATAAGAAAAACTATTTGTTTTTGTGAATAATTTTAGAGAGGAAGAATATGAAAAAAATTTATGCTGTCAATGGCAGTCCTCGGAAAAACGGTAACACGGCGCAGCTTTTGCAAAAGGCTCTTGAAGGGGCGGCGAGTGTCGGCGCAGAAGTAAAACTTATTCAGCTGGCAGATTTGGATTTCAGCGGCTGCCGCAGTTGTTTTGCTTGTAAAAAGTTGGCAAATCCCTCTCCGGGTTGTATTCTCAAAGATGATCTTGCGGAACTTTTGAAAGAGTTGCTTCAAGCTGACGGGATCATTATGGGGTCTCCGATTTATTTCGGCGCTGAAACCGGACTTTACCGCAACTTTCTGGAACGGCTCTTTTTCCCCATGCTGCGTTACACCAATCCGCCCTCTTCACGGGCCGAGAAAAGAATCGATTTCGGTTTCATTTATACGATGAATGTTCCGGAACATGTTATGGATGAGTATGGTTACAACGCATATCTGCAATCCCAAAGCAAAACTCCCGGATTGATTTTCAACAGCCGGAACATTTATACCCTTTACGCCTGCGACACCCATCAGTTTGACGATTACAGTAAATATGAGTGTACCTTGTTTGATGCCGCTCATAAAGATAAAATGCGTAAAACTCAATTCGTTTCTGACCTTTCCAAAGCCTTTGAAATGGGCAGAAAACTTGCAGAATAATCATCGGCAATGCAGAATTTGAACACCCCAATCGGACACCTTTTTACCGTTCTTCTTGACTATTACGGCCCGCAGCATTGGTGGCCCTGTCAGACCGGTTTGCGGTGGGAGATTATTACCGGGGCTATCCTGACCCAGAATACCGCTTGGACCAATGTGGAAAAGGCGATCGGGAATTTGCTTTCTGCCGATGTAATGTCGCCGGAGCGTGTTCTGACAATTCCTGATGCCCGATTGCAGGAGTTGATCCGTCCGGCAGGATTTTTTACGCAGAAGTGTGCTTATTTGAAAGCGATGGCGGCGTTTATGCTTGAGCGAGAATCCGCCTTTGAGCAGTCGGCGGATGTTTGGGCTTTGCGGAAAGAGTTGCTTTCCGTCAAAGGTGTCGGTCGGGAAACGGCGGACAGTATCTTGCTTTATGCTTTCAACAAGCCTATTTTTGTCATTGATGCTTACACCCGAAGGATCGCCCAACGGCATTTGCATCTTGACGGAAATTCGCATTACGACACTCTGCAAAAGATTTTTATGGATGCCCTGCCTTCTGATGTCGCCATTTACAACGAATATCACGCCTTGATTGTGGCTCTTTGTAAAGAGTCCTGCCACAAGTCCAGCTGCGGTGAAATTTGCAAAAAAATCGCAAATTTTTCATAAAATATTTTCAGAGTGGACGCAAAATGTCCACTTGCTGGGTGTATATTTATTGTAGATAAGGAGAAAATACACCTGCGGAGGACAACATGAACGATTTGCCTGTACTGCGCTTGAGTCAACTGTTGACACCTGAAGAAATGAAAATTGTTCAGGGAGTACATAAGAGCCATAATGTCGGATTTTGCCCGCTTGGGGTGTGTATCCCCGATGAGAGTTGTGGTTTGCACAGATGTTCTGATTCTGAAAATGGTGATTTCTGTGAAGAACGTTACACACCCTTGTCATATTATGCCGTTTCGGTATGGAGAGAAACTGTAAAGCGCCTTGAAGCCATGCCGGAATTTGCCGATGCACTGCAAGTTGAATGGTATCCGGTTGCGGCAACTTTCCGATCAATCAGGTATATCAATGATAAACGGCTGCAATATATTCAAACATTCCGGAAAATCGCCGCTGAAATTGCCGATACGCAGAATATAAAAATTCATTACGGCAGATTTGACAGTCCGGCATCTGCGGAATATCCGGATTATCCTTTGTGTACCTACGTTATGACAGAAGAACTTTTCAAAGCAAAACGCGGCTGGGGGATAAAAAATGAGGTCGCAGATTTACCAAAAGATGAAATATTCTCCTACTCCTGGGATGAAATTAAAGATTATTTTGTGGAACTCTCTCCGCAGCAGCTGGCATTCAATGCCGGTGATTTGATGAATAACAGAGGTTCTGAACTGGATCAACAGTTTATCAAAGCCTGTTATGAACTCGATTTGCCGTTGATGAAAAAACTTTTTGCTCAAGGTGCAAATATTCATGCAGTTGATGATGGTGGCGATATGGCGGCACAAACTCTTGTATTGCATTTTTGTGATGAGTTTTACTATGCAGGTGAAAATATGTCTGCTGCTGATAAAGAAAAATTACAGGAACAAATTTATCAGGAAAATATAACTGCCTTAAAATGGCTCATACAGCAAGGCTATGATTTGAATGTCTGTGCATATGATGAAGGTACTGCATTGTATTACAGTATAGATTATTCGCCGGGAATCCGTTTAATGAAATTTTTGCTTGAAAATGGTGCAGATCCCAATATTGATTGTTATATCAACAATGATGGCGGAGATGTAACTTGTGCATTGGTAAATGTTTGGGACAATTATAATATCTGGGATAAATCTGATTTTCCGTTACTTGATGAAATGGAAAAACTGCTGAAAAAGTATGGCGCAGAATAAACGAGGTGTGAATATGAAAAAACGACATCATAAATATACCAGAATATCGTTAAGATATGTGCAGTTAATATCTTCGTTTTCAGAAACAGACATTATGAGGGCAACTTATTGGGGCGAAAACAGTTCACTGTGGAGAGATGATTGCAGTTTGCGACTGCTTTTGAGTTTGGATAACAAGCCTGTTTTTTATACTTGCAATATCAATACTTTGCTGAAAATGTATTTGAACCCGGGCAAGTATTACCCTTTTACCTGTGATGACTGCGATGATCCCGGATGTGCCGGAATTTTTGCTCCAAGCCGGATAATTCACAGCGGAGAAGATATCATTTTGTGCTTACGGTCGCCTTTGCAGGAAAATAATGATCCACGCTGGAGTACCCGTTGGCGTTACCGTGCATATCGATTGCGTAAAAAAGACTATTTGAGAGAGTTGCTGAGTGTTATGCATTTTCGCATTTCTTTGGAAAATACCTTGAATATAAAATTTGATGAAACGCAAGATGAAGAGAAACAGCGGCAGGATCTTTGTTTGCTGATGGATATTTTCGGTTTGGAAAGCTGCGTAATGTATCACAAGGATATTTCTGAAAATATCCGGACAGCTTTTCCCAAACTCAAGAATGAATTTCTGAAAATGTTGGGAAAGGAAATTTTATGACAAGTCAAACAGAACCAACAGATAGTTGGGGGTGGATGGAGATTTTGCGGGAACATCCGGAAAAAGCAGCAGAATGTCCCTGTTGGGATGAATTTACTCCAATGGAGTGGATGATGATATTGGAAGTGCATCCACATTTTGCAGACCAATGTCCGTGGGAAGAATTTGACGGATATTGTTGGAGTACATTGTTGAGAGCGCAGCCGCAATTTGCTGACAAATGCAGCTGGGATGAACTCGACGGAGCTTACTGGTGGTGGCTGTTGGACAAACAGCCGCAATTCGCTGATAAGTGTGCGTGGGAAAAACTTTCCGGACACGATTGGGCTTTGGTTTTGAACTTTATGCCGGAAGCGGTCAAGCATTGCCATTGGGAAAATCTTTCTGCTCAGGATTGGAGTGAACTGTTGCGCATGCATCCGGAATTTGCAGATAAGTGTCAACGTTGGAACGATTTTTCAGACTATGATTGGCTGTGGCTTGAAGAGTGCCAATCACAACTTGTTGATAAATACAGGAGGAAAGCAAATACCTGATTCAGCCGAAGTCATAAAATTACTTACCGAATGGGAATGTAAACGTAAAAATTAACCTTCCAAATCCGTTTAAAAATTGTAATACACTGAATCGCTTAATCGCGTTTTTCAAAATTGCGGGTTTTGCATTGGATGTTTTTCGATTGGAAAAATCCTCCACCATTTTTGTATCTACGCCAGTCAAACCGACTGGCTTTTTTGTTTTCTCCCCCACAAATTACCCTCAAAAACCGCTCTGCGGAGTGTCCGGAAAGCTATCGTCCACACCCAAACCGTGTAAAGTTGCTCACCTGCTCAGATTTTTTTGAAAGTACCTGTGTCACCTCCCATTTTAGATACAATGCGTAACTTATTACAAATCAACGCTTGTTTATTACAATATTTTCGCCATTTTGTACCAACTGACAATCCACACCAGACGAGATTCGAACCAATGACTTTAGCTGAAAGAGAACCGTTATCCGAACTCCGAAACTCTGGTCAAAGAATTTCGCCGTATCGCTTTTGAGGAAGAGTTGGAAATCGACTGCGGCAAAAAGACCATTCTGCGGGATATGAAAGTTTTGGAGCATGAATTCGGCTGTCCGCTTGCCTTTGACCGTGCCAGAAATGGCTACTATCTCAAGCACCACGGCTGGGATTTTATCGCACCGGCACTCCTTGACGAAAACGAAATGCTTGCTGCCGTCATCGGGGCAAGGATCTCGCCGAAGAGATTTTCCCATCGCCCTTGAAAAACAAGATCCGCAATGCGGTGGACTACCTTTTGCAGAACAATAATCCGGACTTTCTGGACACCGCCAATATGGAAAGTTTGAGCATCCTTTCCGGATTGTACGCTAATATTGACCCGGAAATTTTTCAAACGCTTTTTCAAGGGTGGCAGACCAATCACTGTGTAAAAATCGCCTACGCCGACTGGCAGGGCGAAGTTACAGAACGCATCATCGAGCCGCATACGTTGGTCTTCTTCAACAATTCGTGGTACACCAAGGCATTCTGCTGCTTGAAAAATCAGCCTCGTACCTTTGCGTTGCGACGAATCAAAAAAGCGGAACTCCTGAAAAGCGATTTTGAGCCTAATAAAGAAATCATTTCTTCGGTAAATCCCGATGACTTCCTCGGCTTTGAGAAGATAAAAAATGTGAAACTGCTCGCCGCAAGCTTTGCTCTTGACCGCCTGAAATCATCTCCGCTGCACACCCATCAGTTTGACGATTACAGCAAATATGAGTGTACCTTGTTTGATGCCGCTCATAAAGATAAAATGCGTAAAACTCAATTTATTTCCGACCTTTCCAAAGCCTTTGAAATGGGCAGAAAACTTGCAGAATAATCATCGGCAATGCAGAATTTGAACACCCCAATCGGACACCTTTTTACCGTTCTCCTTGACTGTTACGGTCCGCAGAAGTGGTGGCCTTGTCAGACGGGGGCGCGGTGGGAGATCATTACCGGGGCTATCCTGACCCAGAATACCGCCTGGACCAATGTGGAAAAGGCGATCGGGAATTTGCTTGCCGTAGATGTAATGTCGCCGGAAAAGGTTTTGGAAACTTCTGATGACAAATTGCAGGAGTTGATTCGTCCGGCGGGATTTTTCAAGCAGAAGTGTGCTTATTTGAAAGCAGTTGCGGCGTTTATGCTTGAGCGTGAATCCGCTTTTGAGCAGTCAACAGATATGTGGGCTTTGCGGAAAGAGCTGCTTTCCGTCAAGGGGGTCGGTCGGGAAACGGCGGACAGTATCTTGCTTTATGCTTTCAACAAGCCGATTTTCGTTATTGATGCCTACACACGGCGGGTGGCGGAGCGGCATTTGCGCCTTGACGGAACTTTACATTACGATACTCTGCAAAAGATTTTTATGGATGCTTGGCCTGCCGATGTAACCATTTACAACGAATATCACGCCTTGATCGTGGCTCTTTGTAAAGAGTCCTGTCACAAATCCGGCTGTGGAGAAATTTGCAAAAATTTATTTGATGCCCCTGTACTCATTGAAAGGTTGTCTTGAAAACAAGGCAACATTTCAATGGAATCGCTTGATAAATTCTCGAAATGCAGTATATTATTGAAAGGTAGGCTTTAAAACAAGGCAACATTTCAATGGAGTTTGCAGTTATGGAAATAAAACGGAATCACTATTTACAGCAGTTGATTGATCGTCAATGGAACGGAATGGTGAAAATTATTACCGGCATCCGCCGTTGCGGGAAATCTTTTCTGCTTCGTACTCTGTTCAGAAATTATTTGCTGCAGCAAGGCGTGAAAGAAGAACAGATTATTCATATTGAATTGGATTTGACTAAAAATATCCGTTACCGTAATCCTGTTGAACTGGCGGATTATGTCCACAGTATTATTGATGGCAAATCAGAAAAGTATTATCTTTTTATTGATGAAATTCAAATGAGCGAACCGGTGAAAAATCCCTATTTGCCGGACGGGAAAAAGATCACTTTCTACGATACCCTCAACGAGTTCAAGGAAATTCCGAACCTTGATGTCTATGTGACCGGGAGCAATTCAAAGATGCTCTCGACCGATATTCTGACCGAGTTTCGGGGGCGCGGAGATGAAATAAGGATCCATCCTTTGAGTTTTGCGGAATTTTATTCTGCTGTCGGTGGTGATAAAAAGTATGCTTTTGAGCAGTATGCGTTCTTTGGCGGGATGCCGCTTATCCTCAATCAAAAAGATGATGGCGCAAAGATGGCATATTTGAACTTGCTTTTTGATGAATTGTATCTGAAAGACATTGCTGAACGAAAGAAAATAGAGTACCCGGAGGAGTTGGCTCAAATTCTGGATTTATTGTGTTCGGCAATCGGTTCGCTGACCAATCCCACTAAAATCGCCGATACTGTTCTTTCCAGAAAAAAGGTTGATATTTCTGCCAACACTTTGAGAAGTTATTTGGATCATCTCAAAGACTCGTTTCTTTTCACCGAAAGCAAGCGGTATGATGTCAGAGGGAAATCCTATTTTGAATATCCGATGAAGTATTATTGTGAGGATATCGGTTTGCGAAATGCCAGAACCGGATTCCGGCAAATGGAGATGACTCATATTATGGAAAATATCATTTTCAATGAATTGCGGATAAGAAATTTTTCCGTAGATGTGGGTATCGTCTATGAAAATGGCAGAAATAAAAGCGGGAATCCGGTCAAAATCCAAAGAGAAATCGATTTTATTGCCTCCAAAGGTAACCGGAAAGTCTATATTCAATCCGCATTTGCTATGCCTGATGCAGAAAAACAAGCCGCTGAATTGAAACCTTTCAGTTTGACCGGCGATTCATTTCCCAAGATCATCATCCGGAATGACATCGGCAAATCCTGGTACGATGACAATGGTATTCTGAACATCAATCTGATTGATTTTCTGCTGGATGATTCGGTGATTTGAGCCGTTAAAAAATCTTCTTGCGGAGAAAATTTGTGAAAAAATCGCAAATTTTTTATAAAATATCTTCAGAGTGGACGTAAAAAGTCCACTTGCCTGTGGTATGTTATGGGTAACTTGAAAACAACAGGAGATTTCAAATGGACTTTTTCGGCAAAAAATCTGATAACGCTTTGCTCAATGATTTTCTGAATGCCTTGAATGGCGGTGCTTCCGGCGTGACCGGCAGTTCTCTCAGCAGAAAATCGGACAGACGTTCTGACAAAAACAACGGATTTGATTCTTTCCTTGATGACAGTCTCCCCGATGATTTTGTCTTCAACGGCTGGGGCGGACTGGATGATGAAGAATAAATGATATGCAGTCACCGATAAAACGCAAAAGGAGTATGCTTCATGGGTAAAGTCAGTTTTGAAATTGTTAAACACGAAGACCGTTTGTTTTTCAACGATGGCGAAAAATATGTCTTGTTTGATACCGGATTCATTGATAATCCTTCCGGAAAAAATTCCGCCTCCGTCAATGGCAAAATCGGTCCCTTTTCTGTGAAGACCAAGGCGTCTGTGTTTTTCAGACAATTTATCAACATGGAAATCAACGGCTGTGCGGTGACAGCGGTTTTCAACCCCATGGATGGTTTTGATTGTCTCCTTGCCGGAAATACCCTGACCATTTCAGATGAGGAAATCACGGCGCAAGGAAGATATTTTCTGGTGTTTGCAGATGATAATTTGCCCATTCTTGAAGGAAGTCTCAACGGAAAATCATGCCGTTTCTTTTTTGACAGCGGTGCCCGTATGACGATGATTGGCGAGCCGCAGAGTGAAAAAATCAGAACTTACACCGAATGGATGGCAATGGCGCAGCGTCATGCCGATCTGGATGTTTACAAAGTCCGCCTTGAATTTCCCTGCGGACTCAAATATGACGGTGAGGGCGCACTTGTCAACGATAGCCGCTATCAGCAAGCGGCAAGGGGTATGGGTATAAAAGCCATGCTCGGCATTGATATTTTCAATGAGTTTGATATGGCGATCCTCGTCAAAGGCGCAAAACGCGGCGTTGTCCTTATTGAAAGAAAGTAACTGCCGTGTGCGGCAGTGTTTTGCCATTGGCAGGTCCGCTGTAAAAATATTTTTCTTTTTTTTCAAAGAGACCATTGACAAAGGTATGGTACAGTTGATAAACTATGAATAAAGCAAGTAAAATCAACTGACTGGAACCTTGTATATGGCCGGAAACGAAAATATTTGGTTTGGATTGAGTAAAATCCTCGAGCAGAAAATTCTGGATGGAGAGTATACCGGACGACTGCCGGGAATCAGGAAGTTTTCTGCTGCTCTGGGCGTTCATCCTGTCACTCTCATCAAGGCATTGCGGAATCTGGAAGAAAAGAAACTGGTTGTCATACAGGATCGCAAAGGAACTTTTGTTGTATCTTCTCCGGACCGGCAAAAGTACGGTACGATCATGTTTGTCAACAACGGTGCCGCCGTATCACAAATGCCCCGGGTCCGGGAAATTCTGGAACAACACCACTATAAACATCTTTCTCTCTTTTTTGAAGAGGAACAATTCAAAAACAATCCCGGAGTCATTCTCAACTTTCCTGCGGATGGTTTTATTTTTACGCTCTCAAGTCTCTGTATACCGACAGTCCGCCGTCTGACGCAGGAGAGGATTCCGTTTGTATCAACAGACGGCTGGCAGGAACCCAGCCGTATCAACTCTGTCGGGGTGGATAACCGTCGTGCCATCTGTACCATGCTTGAAAAGTTGAAGGCACAGGGACACCGCAAAGTCGCCTTTTTCAATTCTCCGCGGTCGGCGGAATACCAGTTTTTTCTTGACCAGATCAGGGAATCCTTTGAAAAAGTTTTCGGAGAGGATTTTTCTCCTGAAATGTTTATGACAGATATCAACAGTACCAATTTCAGAAAAGAAGATTATCTGGAACAGGCAGTGCGGGCGTATTTGCGGCGCTGTGCCAAAATGCCGGAACCGCCGATGGCTTTTCTGCTGCTGGATCAGTGGTGCTACGTCGTCCGTCAGATCCTGACAGAGACCGGATTTGATATTCCGGGAGAACTTTCCATTGCCGGATCTCTGCGTTATTTTGATCCCGAAGACTTTTCTGCGGCATTGTTTGACCGCGAAGAAATCTGCTGTGCCGCATTGGAACAGCTTTTTAAACTGCTTGAAAATCCGGGAACTGAAACCATCGGCAAATTGATTTCTCCACGCTTTCTTGATGGCAATACGATCGGTCCGGCAGTCCCGCCGGATTTGGATAAATGGCGGAAACTATAAGGTGGATAAATGCGTGCTTTAAGTTGGTGGCTCTCGTTAGGTGATTTGGAAATAGGTAACAATTCTGTCCGGGATAAAATCCTTTACCGTGCAGACGAATTTGCCAAGGCAAATGCCGATACAGCAATGGTTTTCGGCGCGCATTTCAGATGGGATTTTTTGCCTTACTGGGATGCACTGCACTGGTACTTGCATCAAACGGCGGATGCTTTGCATGAACGGGGAATAAAACTTTTTGATCATCATTCTGCGACATTGACTCACCGTTACAATACGCCGGAGGAACTGCAGAAGCTGATGTTTACTTTTATGCATCATCTGCCGCTGGTTCCGTCGCGTGAAACAGCTGAAACATGGCAGTTCAACGGACAGTATCTCAATTCATGGCGGATGCTTGATGCTTCCACCGGAAAAGCCGCGCAAATCAGACAGTACAGTGCCGAGCAATTCTGTATGAATAATCCGGGGTTCCGGGAAGCCTATTTCAAATATCTTGAAAAACTGCTGGCTGAAAGTGGGATCGACGGTTTGATGTGTGATGATATCATCTATTTCGGCGGATTTTACAACTGCTCTTGTGAATATTGCCGCAAACGGCTGGATTTTGAATTGCCTCCTGTTGAAGATACGGCATTCTGGGGAAACTGGGGAAATGCGAACTGGCTGAAGTATCTTGAAGAACGTCGCCGTTCAAGCGGAGATTTTATTGAAGCGGTCAAAAATGCTCTTCCTGAAAACTTTCCGCTGATGAGCTGCTGTACGACAGGCATGTACGGCGGAAATAACTACTGCGCTCAAAGTGTTCATGAATTTATCCGCGGAGATAATATTATCAATCTTGAGATCTGCGGCAATGAACCCGGAAATACTTATGAGCGTCTTGCCGCCAATTCCTATCAGGCGGCAGCGGCAGAAAAGTACGGTTCTCAGGTTTTGGCGATCGGATACGGATTTTTTCCGGATTCCGCCGGTCACCTGTGGGCATTGAATCAGATGTACGGTATTTCAACCTGGTTTTCCACACTGAACGGACGTCTGGGATTGACTGAAGAACAATTATCTTTGCTTCCCGGAGATGCAGAGGCAGTAAAACCGTTTTTTTCCTTTGAAAAAGAACATCCGGAACTTTTTACCGGAGAGTTTGCATTTGAGTGTGCAGTTTATTTTTCAGAAAATACTAAAACAGATTCTTTTTTCGGTGCTTGCGAACAGGGCGCGACCCGCGATTTTCGCAGAGTTATGGAACGGCTGACCAAAATGGGGATTGCAGCTGAAACAATTTTTGATTTCCCTGAAGATGCCTCATCGTGCCGCTGTATCATTCTACCTTCGGTGGTCATTTTGACGGAGCAGGAAGAAAGTGCCATGCAAAAATTCCTGGAGTCCGGCGGAACGGTGTTGCGTTTCGGACCTGATTCTCTGCAGTGGCTACCCTCCGCTCCGCCGGAAGATTTTGCTTCGCTCAAGTGGCTTGGACAGCAGACTTTTGAAGAAAATAGCGAAAACGGTTGGGTGGAGAAGAAGAAGGGATATTTTTATAATCCATCCAGAAAACCGGATAATTTGAAGTCGATGGTCAGACAGCATGGTACAAAATTGCCGGAAATCCAAGCTCCCGGTTTTGCTGTTTCATTCAGAGGGAACTGTATTCATCTGCTGGCACTGGAATATGATATTATTCCGCATGAGCTTGAAAAGGAACGCAAACAATATTCTCACGTGACTCTGATTCAACGGGCAATACCGGTACAGCACAGTGATTTCATTGTCTGCGGCGCCGACATAAAAAACATTTATTGTCCGATTGGTGGAACTGCCGTACCGGAAAATGGTATCGTACAGCTTTCGGATGATCCCATGTATGTAATCATTGAGACAACACAAAATTTCACAAATGGTAATTGATTTATCAATATAGAAAGGAGATAAAATGAATTATCAGAATTGTTTTTTATTCCGTTGCGTTGCCCCGGCAACAGAGAAAAGTCTTGTAAACATGAAGATAACGCATCACACAAAACCGCCTTTTTTTCAATCATCGTTCACATTGATCGAATTGCTGGTCGTTATTGCCATCATTGCGATCCTTGCAGGAATGCTGATGCCTGCGCTGCAGCAGGCGCGTGCCCGGGCAAGGGATATCAACTGCATTTCCAATGAAAAACAATTGGGTACGGCATTTCAGTTGTATATTGACCAAAACGATTCCTGGCTGCCGTGTGCATTGGGGCATGACAGTGGTAAAGAGGGTCCCTGGTTCATCATGCTGAAGACAAAAATGATCAATTATAAACAGCTTGACTGTGCTGCGGATACGACAAGGGTTCCCGGCGTTGATTTTAAAAAATTGACTTGGAAGGAATTGGGCGGTCCCCTGTATGCCAATCACAGTTACGTATATGAGCTTTATTCCGGTGGACAGAGCAGCGGCAACTATTATCCCTTTAAATTTGCCCGGCTGAAATCTCCCGGAAAAGTTGTTTTATCCTTCTGTTCCGATCCCTGTGCCCCCAACAGCGTTCAGCCGAATTGCTGGAGTCGGGGAGATTGCCGCTGGTTTTCTCATATCAATCCTGATCTGCAGGGCGGAGTTATGTTGAAAACTTTTCAGCGGCACGGTATGCGGATGAATGTTCTCACTCTTGACGGCAGGGCTCAGGCTTATGAAATAACATTGACCAAAAGTACAAACGATGCCCGGTATGCCTGGCACAAGGACGATGCTCCCAATGCGATACTTGGTGTTGCCACATACAGTTCTGAAAATTTGAATTACGGTCTTGTCAATGAAAGATGATTGGTTGAAAAGGAGGAATCCAGATGATGTGTCGGAAAATTTTTATTTTTGTGATTATAACGTTTTTTATTTTGTTGAAAGGGGCAGATTGGCAGGTTTTTTATTCTGAAAATGCGACCGGAACAGAAAAACATGCGGCAACTGAAATAGCCGGATATTTGAGCAAAATATCAGGCAGCCGAATTTCATGTACGGTTGAGATATCCGGTAAACCGCATCCATACGGTATTTTTGTCGGACGGACAGCTTTTGCTTCTGCCAAAGGTGTGGATGTCAGTTGTTTTGATCAGGAAGAATGGCTTATCCGCCGTTTTCCGGACGGCATCATCGTTACCGGCGGACGTCCCCGGGGAACGCTTTTCGGCGCCTATGAGTTTCTTGAACGTTTTTTCGGGATCATGTGGCTGGATGAAACATTTACACATATTCCCCGGCAGAAGAAAATTACTCTGCCTGAAAAAATCAATTTACGTTGCAAACCTCATTTCCGTTATCGTGGTATGTATACCTGGTATGGAAAGAATCGCTGGCAGAGTATGGCATTCCGTTCCAGAAACCGGGAAAATATCTTTCTCGGTATTAAAATGGAACCGGAGATACAAAAAAAACTGGGACATCATCCTGTCCTTGGTCGTCCGGCAACAATCAACACATTGTATCTCTATGTCAAACATTGGCCCAAAACTGGAATGGAACAGGGGTATTCTCTGAATCATTTCGGAAAACGTGTCCGTCCTGTCGCTTTTGACGGTCCGGGACAAGTGTGTTTTTCATCAAAAATCGCCCGTGAAAAATTTGCGGAACAATTGATCAAGTTTATCCGTGAAGATCGTAAAGATGAACCTGTGAATTTTCCCCGTTTATACAACATTTCCGTTCATGACGTCAAGGCTGTCTGCCATTGTCAGGAGTGCCGCCAGAGGGTGAAAAAGTATGGTTCCGAGTCCGGCGGTATGTTGGAGTTCATCAATTTTATCGCGGAAAAGGTTGAAAAAGTTTATCCGGATATCCGTATTCAAACATCGGCATATCTTGATTACGAAGCGGCGCCTCTGCGTGGAATTGCTCCCCGTAAAAATGTTACGGTGCGCCTGTCTCCCAGTCGCTGGGGATCTGGAATGGATACTATGCTGAGTTTGTCGCACCCGCGCAATGCTTTGACTCTCAGTGGATTGAAGAGATGGGGGGCTCTTGGCAGTGTACAGATCTGGAACTATTGGGTGCTTTTCGGCGATGAGATTCCGGATATCAATGCATGTCTTGTCAATATTGATGCGATCTGTGATAATTTGCGGTTTTTTTCAAAACTCGGCGCAGATTATGTGTTCAGCGAGTGCGAATATCCGGCAACCGCAACTTTTCAGGCAATGCGTGTGTGGGTCGGATATAAACTTAAACTGGAGCCTTTTCAGAATGTTAATAAGTTAATAGACTCATTTATGGCGGGATATTACGGTAAAGCCGCCGGGTATATGCGAAAATATTATGACTATATCGTCAAACGCCAGAAAGAAGTTCCGGAATTGGAAACACGGGGTGTTTCTCAGCGTGCCTATGTGGATGAAACTTTTTTCATAACTTCAGAAAAATTGATACAGCAGGCTTTGGATTCTGTCGCCGGAAATACGGATTACATTCAGCACATCATCAATGAGCGTGTGCCGTTGGATATTGCCCGTTTGGTGAAATGCCCGGAAATAAAGGGCAGTCCGTTTACCGCCGGAGATATTCATAAACGGCTCAGGAAGGATTGGCGTTCTCTGATCGATCGTTATTGCAAAGAAGGCAAGTCGGGGGCGGCTTTGCTTGGTGGCAAACAGAAAGCATTGCAGCACATGAATCGTTTTCTGAAAGAGTATTCTCCTGTTCAGCTTAAGCTTGCCAAATATCCCGTACCGGAAAAATTGCGTGATAAAAAACTGCTTGAGATCTGTTGGCAGGATTTTAATTCACTGGGGACCTATATCTACGGAGTTAAACTGGCTGAAGATCCGGATTCTCCGACCGGACGTTCAGTTCATTATGTCTATTCCGAACAATATCCGCAGAAAGAGGAATTTTTTCAACATAAATTTACATTCGGTGTCTTTGACCGTGTGAATAAAAAACCTTCACTCAAGGGGGATATTCCGCGGAAAAATATTCATCAGGATGAGAAGTTCCATGTTTATGATCTTGGAAAAGTAACTCTGACATCCAACAAATCTTTGCTTTGGATTCATCATTCCTGGTGGTTACAGCAAAATCTTGGACACCTGTACCGTCCGGGAAAACCTGAGGAAAACACTTACCGGGTGTACGTTTCTCTGAAATTCACCGGTCCGGCGTATGTCAGAAATTCACAGAAATCGAACGGTTTTTATATGGACCGTATTTTACTGGTAAGAGAACCTGCCCGGATGTAACACAGGACGCCGTGCGGCTTTTTACAATCGACAGCGGCTTTTTACATGATATTTTGACGGTATTATTCAGCGGATTTCCCTTGAAAAATTTGTAATTGTATGCTATATTACTGTTTCTGAATGTAGAGTTTTCATTTGTCGGAATAAAATCGTCTTTAAACATAAGAAAGGTAAAAAGTTAAAATGGCGAAGAAAATTTCCATTGAGCTGGAGATCAAGGCTCCGCAGACTTGTGTTCGTGATTTTGAATTCAAAGTGACCGCTGAACAGCTTAAAGCTGAATCCGACCGCGTTGCAAACGCTTTTGCCGGAATGGTTCAGATCCCCGGATTCCGCGCCGGTAAGGCTCCGATTGCTCTGGTCAAAACCAAATATGCTTCCGAAATCGCTGATGAACTGCGCAACCGCATCATCTCCGCCGCTTTTGACATGGTCGGCGAACAGAAAGATCTGGACGTCATGACCCTGGTCTTCAAGAAGCCCGTTGCCGATATCGACGTCAATGCCGATCTGGAATTTGCTTTTGAAGCCAACGTCGCTCCCGAAATCAACGTTGGCGATTACAAATCCATCACCGTTGAGATCCCGAAGGATGCCGTTGAAGAAAGCGCCCTGGATGAACGCGTTGACTTCTATCGCTCCATGTACGGCTCCTATGCCGCCATCGAAGAAGCCGCCAAGGCCGAAGATATGCTCAAAGTTGACTACACCAGTGACTTTGTCCCCGCTGAAGATGCCACTGCCTCCGTCAAACGTCAGGCTGCCGCCACCGACAGTTTCATCTGGCTCAACGAGCCCGAAACCATGCCCGGTGTCATCGCTGCTCTGACCGGTGCCGAAAAGGGTAAGGAATATGAATTTGCTTCCGTCTATCCTGCCGACTACCGCGAAGAAGCTCTCGCCGGCAAGACCGTGAACTACAAAGTCACTGTCAAAGATATTCAGCGCCGCACCAAACTCGACGATGCCGCTCTGCTTGAAAAACTGCAGCTCAAGAGCATGGATGAACTCCGTGACCGTTTGCGCGAAGCTATGGAAAGCGACAACGAAGGCGCCCGCCGCAGCAAGGCTGCCGATGCTGTTTACAGCCGTCTGGATGAAATGGCAGGCGAATTTGAACTGCCCCCGGCTCTGCTGGCTGAAGAAACCAACAAAGAAATCCAGAAGATGGCCCGTGAACAGGTCAAGAGCGAAGAAGATGCCAACAAGTTCAAAGAAGAACTGGATGCCAAACGTGCTGAGGCTGAAACTGCCGCCAAGGCTGCTCTGCGCCGCACTTTGATTCTCCGCAAGGTCGCCAAACTCGAAGAAGTGACCGTCGAAGATGCTGAACTGGATGCCCAGCTTGCCATGATGAGCTATCAGTACGGCTACAAGGCCAAAGAACTCAAAGATATGATGGAAAAGAACGGTGCCATTGAAGAATTCCGTATCGATATGACCAACGCCAAGACGCTGGACAAACTCGTCGGAATGGCACTGAAGTAATTATAGGTCGAAGAAGAGAGGAGGAATAGAAAATGAATGAAAAATCTTATTTGATTCCCATGGTTATTGAACAGACCGGACATGGTGAAAGGTCTTTTGATATCTACAGCCGTCTGCTCAAGGACCGTATCATTCTTCTCGGTACGGGAATTGATGATGATGTTGCCAATCTGGTTATCGCTCAGCTTCTGTTCCTTCAGGCTGAAGATCCCAAAAAGGATATCGATCTTTACATCAACAGTCCCGGCGGTTCTGTGACCGCGGGACTGGCGATCTATGATACGATCCAGACCCTGACCTGTGATGTCAAAACCTACTGTCTCGGACAGTGTGCCAGCATGGGTGCGGTCCTTCTGGCTGCCGGAGCTGACGGAAAACGTTTCGCTCTGCCCAACAGCCGTATCATGATCCACCAGCCCTGGGGCGGTGCTCAGGGTACTGCTGCGGATATTGATATCCAGGCAAAGGAAATCCTCCGCCTCAAAGCGATTCTCAACGGTATTCTTGCAGCGCACACCAAACAGACTGTCAAGAAAATCGAAAAAGATACCGAACGCGATTTCTTCATGTCTGCTGCCGAAGCGGTTGAATATGGTCTTGTGGATCATGTCGTCACCCGTCCCGGTAAAAAATAATGATTGACCGGATTTATTATGGCAGATAAAAAGAACCATTTTGTGTGCGCTTTTTGCGGGCGCAGTTCCAAGCAGAGCAAGGAGCTTTATATCCCCAGTATGTATGAGGGATTGGCAATCTGCTCCGACTGCTCCCGTAAAATTGCCGAAATCATGAGCGAGGCAGAAAGTGAACGCTCCGGCAAAAAGAAAAACTTCAAGCTGGAGGTTCCTGCGCCCGCTGCGATCAAGGCGGAACTGGATAAATATGTTATCGGGCAGGATTCTGCCAAAAAGACGCTTGCTGTTGCGGTCCACAACCACTACAAACGTATCAAAACCGCAATGGAAGCCAAAGCAGGCGGCAAAAATGCCGCTGCCGGTGATCCGTTTGCCGATGTTGAACTTGATAAGAGCAACGTTCTGCTGCTGGGACCCACCGGCAGCGGAAAGACTCTGCTTGCCCGTACTCTGGCAAAAATGCTGGATGTGCCCTTTGCCATCAGCGATGCCACGACGATTACCGAAGCCGGTTACGTCGGTGAAGACGTTGAGAATATTCTTCTGCGGCTCTATCAGGCTGCTGACGGAGATATTGAACGTACTCAGATCGGCATTATTTATATTGATGAGATTGACAAGATCGCCCGCAAGAGCGAAAATCCCTCTTTGACACGCGATGTTTCCGGTGAGGGTGTTCAGCAGGCACTTCTCAAGATCATTGAGGGAACCGTTGCCAACGTTCCTCCGCAGGGCGGCAGAAAACATCCTCAGCAGGAATGTCTGCACATTGACACCACCAACATCCTCTTTATCTGCGGCGGTGCATTTGTCGGACTTGATAAAGTCATTCAGCGCCGTTGTGGAAAGCAGGTGCTGGGTTTCAAGCGCCTGGTGGATGATGAGGGTGCTGAAGTCGAAAAGAACAATGAAGATCTTATCAAAAATCCGCTGGAGCATTGCGAACCTGAGGATATGGTCCACTTCGGTCTGATTCCCGAATTGATCGGACGTCTCCCCGTTCTGGCGACCCTTTCTCCGTTGGACAGAAACGATCTGGCACGCGTTCTTTCTGAACCCAAAAATGCGCTCATCAAACAGTATCAGCGTCTGCTTGCGATGGAAAACGTGGATTTGAAATTCACCGATGAGGCCATGCTTGCGCTTGCCGACCTTGCCATTGCCCGTGGAACCGGTGCGCGCGGTCTGCGTTCCATTATGGAAAGTTTGATGCTTGACGTCATGTATGATGCTCCCGGTACGCCGGGCGGTGTCTGCAAAATTGATGCCGATGTGGTCAAAAAGATAAAACCCGCTGTGGTGAAGGCTTCTAAAAAGTAATGGGCGGTACGGAAAATATTCCTGACGGGGCAACGATGATCATGCCCCCGGCTGCTGCGCCTGATGAGATGGGGGCGGGTGATTTTTTAAAGAGTCTGCCGGTCAAACCTCAGGCGCGTTATCAGTTCATCCGCAGTATCGGATTCGGCGGAATGAAAGGCGTTCTGCTGGTGCATGACCGCGATACCGACCGCGATCTGGCAATGGCGATCATGCCTGATTTCCGTGACCGCACAACCTCTGAGTTGGCGCGTTTTGCCCGTGAGGCTCTTTTGACTGCCAAGCTTGAACACCCCAATATCGTTCCGATTTACGATATCGGTATTGACGATACCGGATCACCTTTTTTCACGATGAAATATCTGCGGGGATGCTCCCTTGAAACCCTGCTTCAGCGGTTGAGAAAGGGCGACTCCAAAGAAAATAAGGAATATTCTCTGCAGCGTTTGCTTCTGATTTTTCACCGTGTCTGCAACGCCGTCGGTTTTGCGCACACAAAAGGCATCTGTCATCTGGATCTCAAGCCTGCCAATGTCAACGTCAGCGACTTCGGTGAAACCTTTGTCATCGACTGGGGTCTGGCGCATAAAGTAAATGAAAAAGAGGGTGTGACTTCCGAACAGTTGGGTGTCCGCGGAACCCCCGGATTCATGCCGCCTGAACAGTTTGATGTGCGTACCGGTCTGCCGCTGGATACCCGCAGTGATATTTTTGCTCTGGGGGGAATACTTTATTCCATCCTTGCGCTGGCGGCGCCCTGCGGCGGAATGTCCATGGAGGAAACCATGCGGCACTGTGCCGCGGGAACCATTCCCAAACCCTCTGAAATCGCTCCGGATTTCTGGCATGTGCCGGAGTCCCTTGAAGCTGTTGTCCGCAAAGCTATGGCGCCGCATCCGGGCAACCGTTATCCCAATGTTCAGGCGCTCAAGGATGATATTCTTGCCTATTCTGCCGGATTTGCAACCAAGGCGGAACATGCCTCGACGTTGAAAAAATCCAAGTTGTTCATCGGCAGGCACTATCTGCTGATCATCATTTTCATTCTGCTGGGTGTGATCGCCCTGTTGTGGATCGGTAAATTCCTGTAAACAAATGGCCCGGTTTGATATAGATATACGGAATTTTGCTTTCGGCGGAGAGGCTTATGGCGTACTGCCGTCCGGCAAAGGCTGTTTTGTGCGCGGCGCTGTACCGGGAGAAAATGTAACAGTTGAAGTTATTTCAGAACACGCCCGTTTTGTCCGTGCAGAATTGATTTCCATCAACAAGACAAGTCCCGACCGCATTGAGCCGGTCTGTCCTTTTGCTTCTGATTGTCCCGGATGTTCCTACGGACACATTTCCTACGAAAAAGAAATTTTCTGGAAACAGAACTCCTTTGAACGTTTCCTGCTCGGTACCGGTTGTGTGGAAAAGAATGCGATTCTTGCCCCTGTGTCTTCTCCTGTGCGTTTCAACTGGCGCAACAAAATCAAACTTGCCGTCGAAAACGGTGTCTGCGGTTATCGCGGAACGGATAATGTTTCCCTTGTTCCCGTTGACAGGTGTCTGCTTATTCACGACTCCATCAATGCGTATCTTTCTGAACACAGTGGTTTTGAAGACGGCAATCTGGAGTTGCGTTACACCCCCTCGGGCGGTGTGATTCGTCTTACTCCTGAAAACCGTGAGGATATCATTTATGATACGCTCCCCGGTTACGGCGATTTCCCCGTTCCCGCCGGCGCATTTTTTCAGACCAATCCTCAGGTTGCCGCCCTGCTCGTTGATAAAGTGATTGAGTTGATCTCCCACACCGGTATAAAGGAATTGACGGAACTGCACTGCGGAAGTGGTATGTTTTCTCTCTGTGCCGCTATGAAAATTCCCGGTTTGAAAACCTGCGGCGCTGAAATCACCCCCCGTTCCATCACCTGCGCCCGCAAAGCCGCTAAAAATTTCAAACTCAGCGGACGCTGCTCCTTTTTCAACAGCGAAGCGGCGAAATTTTACCGCACTCAGAAAAATTGCCGCCTGCTCCTCGTCGATCCCCCGCGCAGCGGACTTGATCCCAAACTGCTCAGCTGTATCGTAAAAAATCCGCCGGAATACATGATTTACGTTTCCTGCGGTCCGGATACCCTTCAGCGCGACCTGAAAAAGTTGTCCTCTTCCGGACTTGAGGTCCTTTCCTCTCAACTCTTTGATATGTTCCCCTGCACCTCTCACTTCGAGTCCGTTACTTTTCTTCGGAAAGGGTAGGTGGGAATCGGGGGGAGGCGAAAAACTTTTTTTCACGGGAAAAAAAGTTTTTCGCCTCCCCCCGACCCCCCCTCCACTTTTCAAAAAAAGCGGGGTGGGCTGCTCCCGTTGGTCGCAGTTTGGGAGAATTTGTATTGCTGATGAGATTCATATTATTGGATAATAATATTTTATTTAAACACATCCGCCCCCGTCAGGGGCAACTTCACAAGACGGCGGAGCCGTCGTCTTCACATCTTCACTGCAAAACGCAAGTTTTGCAACTTCACACCTTCGGGGCTGCTCCCGTTGGTCGCAGCTCGGGAGAATTTGTATTGCTGATGAGATTCGTATTATTGGATAATAATATTTTATTTTAACACATCCTTTCCGGCAGGTCGTCTATCTGGTCTATTGGGTCCATTGGGTCCACTCTTGAAAACTTTTTTGCGTTTAACAACAAGTATGATTTCAACCTGAAAAAATGATTTTTTTTAATCATAATACCCAAAGATGATCTCCCCCAGAGGGGGCTGCTGCCCACTTTACAAAATACGCCGCTTGTTTTTGAAAAGTGGAGAGGGGGTTGACAGAAAGGGGTTTTTATGCTAAATTATTGCTGTGAAAGGGAAGATAATGAAAACAAACGCAAAAACATTTGAAAACAACCGTGATTTGCGGCAGTTTCTGAAAAATATTTCCGGCAGTTTTATCGTACTTCTTGCTTTTCTTCTGCCGGTGAAATTCGGTTCGCTTGCTGTCATGCCTGAGGCGGCGGGATTTTTTCCGGAAGACTTTTTGTCGTGGTCGATCATCAACTGGCCGTCAAGCAGTTTCGGGATTTTTTCGGGACTGGCTCTGCTGGCGGCACTTGTGTCATTCGGCGTGCCGGATTTTTTAACGCAGCGCGGCGTGACGGCATTGCTCTGGTGCTTTGCTTTGCCGTTGGCGGGATGGATCGGCGCAATCAATTCATCTGCTCCGTTTTATGCGGAGGGAGAAATCTGTCATCTGCTGAGTGTTTCCGCTTTCTGCGGTGCTGTCTGGCTGATGCTGGCAAATGATCCTGAACATGTCTGGAAAAAACGCCTGACGGCGGGACTTGCTTTCGGGGTATTTCTGCTTTGTTTCAGCGGATTGCGGCAGTATTTTTTCGGCTTTGCTGAAATGAAAGAATTTATTGCCGATCAGCAGGCAAAGGGCATTGCCGTAAGCGGGGTGATGCTGGCAAAAGTTGCCGATACCCGTGTTTACGGAGCGATGGTTTCCGCCAATATCCTTGCCGGATTTCTCTTGCTGACTGTTCCCTTGTGTGTGGTGGTTTTCGGCAGAATGGGAAAACATTTTGAACCTGAAAAAATTTCAGTCCGGCTGTTTATCTATGTCATGCTGATTCCGGCGGTTGCGGTGTTTTTGATGACCAAGACCCGGGCGGCGTTTCTCTGTGCGCTGATAACTGTGATGATTTATTTTTTCACGCTGAAGTTTTCAAAAAAACTCAAAGTTCTTTTTGCCGCCGCGATTTTATGCGCCGTCATCGGCGGAGCTGTTTATATCAAGGTTGCGGGCAGGGGATTCGGTTCGTTTTCTGAGCGGGTGGATTATATGCGGACAACGGCAATCATGCTCCCTGAAAAACCGCTTTCCGGACACGGCTGGGGCGGATTTTTTTACCGTCATATGAAAGAAAAGACAACATCTACCGATGAATCCGCACATGACCCGCACAATATTTTTGCAAGTTTCATACTTCATGCAGGGATACCTGCGGGCGTTCTTGCGTCGGCGGCATTTTGTTTTCCGCTGATTGTTCTCTTTTGCCGCAGAAAAGAGTTTTCTCTTGAAGATAAGGCGGTTTTCTGGGGATGTGTCGGCTTTACCCTGCACTGCTGCTGTGATATCAATATGCAGGTTCCCGCCTGCCTTGCCGGGGCGGGCATGTTGTTTATTATGGCTGTTCCGGATGAAAAAATAAACGCGCTGTTCCCGATAAGGGTCGATGGCTCTTGGGGAAGGGAAAAACTTCTTTTCACGAGAAAAGAGGTTTTTCCCTTCCCCAAACCCCAACCCTTTTCAAGAAAAGCGAGGTATTTTAAAAGTAAGAACAGTATCCTGTCGGTAATATCTACCCATATAGGAAACAGAGCCAAAATAAAACTTCCTGCGGTACATTTTGCGGCAAAAGCAGGTGTTTTTGTTCTGCTTGCCCTGCTGGGCGCAAGTTCTTTATACCGCAATCAGCGCTGTCTTGAGGGAGAGGTTGTCTTTACCCGCTTTTATGATCTGCTTCACAGTCCGCAGGGCGGTGTTCCTGATGAACCTGCAATTTTCCGCACCTGGCAGGAAGTTGAAAAACTGCGTAAAGATCACCCGTTTGCCTGTAATATGCTGGGCGATTACTTTATGGCAAAAGGAGATATTTTCAGGGCGGAACAACTTTATAATGAATCTCTCAAACGTGATCCGCACCGTCCTGCCGTCTATATGCGGTTGGCGGATGCGGCATTGAAAAGATATGATTTTAAGAAAGCAGAAGAATTAAGGAAAAAGGCGCATTCACTTTTTCCCACTCATCCCAAATATAAAAAACTTGATAAAAGCTTTTGATTGCGTTATATTAAGTTTTATATAGCATTTTGAGAAAGGAAGAGGAAAATGGAGAAAAAGACAGGAAAAAGAAAATCCGTCAGCGGTTACCGGGTCATAACTCTGACCTGTGAAACTGAGCCGGGAAAAAAGGTTTTTGTTGCCGGCAGTTTCAATGACTGGAAGCCGGAAAAACAACTTGTTGATAAAAATAATTCAGGTGTATACCGCTGTCAGCTGCGGTTGATGCCCGGAGAATATCAGTATAAATTTGTCATAGACGGCAACTGGTGCCTTGATGCGGAAAATCCGAATTTCATTCCCAATGATTTCGGAACGCTCAACAGCCTGCTGCTCGTCAGAGAAAAAGAACTTTAACTTATCCGGAAATGGAATAAATCATTATGAATCTTCAACTTTACAATGTGGCTCCGAATGTTCCAGAGGAATTGAAATTTCTTGAAACCCTCGTGGATAATATCTGGTGGTGCTGGCACCAGAACGCGATTGAACTTTTTATGCGGATAGATCCCCTGCTGTGGCGTGAAGTCCGCGGTGCCGCCAAAGCTTTTCTGCGGAAGGTTCCTCAGGCACGTCTGGAGGAACTGGCTCATGATGTAAGTTATCTGCGCCGTCTTCATGCCGTGAAAACGGAGTTTGAACGCAGTATGTCCGGCTGTGTGCCGTTTTCAAAGAGGACAACGGCCTATTTTTCTCTTGAATTCGGAATCCATGAAAGTATCCGTATTTTTTCCGGCGGTCTGGGCGTTCTTGCCGGAGACCACCTCAAAGCGGCAAGTGATCTCAATCTGCCGCTGGTCGCCGTCGGACTGCTTTACCGTCAGGGATACTTTATGCAGGTTCTTGACCGTACCGGATGGCAGATCGAACACTATCCCATCTCAGAAATCCAGGATCTTCCCCTGGTTCGCGGCTGTACGCCCGAGGGCAATGAGATCACCATCACCATGAAACTCAATGACCGCGAAATCGCCGCCGCCGTCTGGATCCTCTGGGTCGGCAATGTGCCGTTGGTTCTGCTGGATACGGAACTGCCCCGGAATCCGCCCGATCTGCGTGAAGTCACATGGAGACTTTACGGCGGAGACAAGCGTATGCGTCTGCATCAGGAACTTCTGCTGGGTATCGGCGGCGTCAAGGCACTGCTGGCTCTCGGCTGTGAACCTGCGGTCTGTCACATGAACGAGGGACATGCCGGATTCCTCTCTCTTGAAAGAATTGCCCATTATGTCAACGACAGGGGATATGATCCGGATACCGCGCTGGAACTGGTCTGGCGGTCCAATATTTTCACCACGCACACGCCGGTTCCTGCGGGCAATGAGGTTTTTGATATCAATCTGCTGCGTCCTTATCTTGCCAATTTTGCCACAGAGGCGAAACTTGATCTGGAACGTATCATCCGTTGGGGTATTCCCATCAATGAACGCGGCCGCTCCGGCGAGATGTCCATGACGGTTTTCGGACTGCGCCTTGCCGCCAATTACAGTAACGGTGTCAGCAAACTTCACGGCGAAGTTGCCCGTCAGATGTGGAAACACCTGTGGCCCGAGCGTTCCGTTGCAGAAATCCCCATCCGTCACATCACCAACGGTGTGCATATCAAGTCATGGATTTCAGGACGTATCGAAGAGCTTTATGACCGGTATCTCACACACACCTGGGCGCAGAATCCGGATATGCAGCAGCTCCGCGCCGGACTTGCCGCCATTCCCGATGAAGAAATCTGGATGACGCATGAACTCAACCGTCAATCCCTGATCCGTCATGCCCGCCGCTGGGCGCAGAATAATTTCCGCTATCTGGTCGAGGGGGACAAAACGATCGGAAACGATCATGCCACACTGCTTCAGCCGGATATTCTCACCATCGGTTTTGCCCGGCGTTTCGCAACCTACAAGCGCGGAACCCTGCTGTTGCGCGACCGTCAGAGACTGCTCAAACTTCTGCGGGATACCAACCGTCCCGTGCAGTTCATTTTTGCCGGAAAAGCGCACCCGGCGGATAACGGCGGCAAGCAGCTGATCAAGGAATTGATCCAGTTTGCCCAGAGTGAAAATGTCCAGCACCGTCTGCTCTTCCTTGAAAACTATGATATCGGTATGGCGCGTCATCTGGTTCAGGGTGTGGACGTCTGGCTCAATACGCCCCGCCGTCCCCAGGAAGCAAGCGGTACCAGCGGTATGAAAGCGGCGATCAACGGCGTTATCAACTGCAGTATCCTTGACGGCTGGTGGGCTGAAGCCTATGACGGCGAGAACGGCTGGGCGATCGGCAGCAATGATTATTACACCGATGATGAGGACCGCGACAACTACGACTCCCAGCAGCTCTTCAACCTGTTGGAGCAGGAGATCATTCCGGCGTTCTATGACCGCAGCAACGGCGATCTGCCGGTCAAATGGATCAAGCGTATGAAGGAATCCATCGCAACCGGATTGGGTGTATTTTCCAGCCACCGCATGGTCAGCGAATATGATCAGCTCTTCTATACTCCGGCGGCGGAAACCTATGCCAAACTGATTGCCGATAATGCGGAATATGCCAAAAAACTTGTTCATCAGAAACAGGAACTGGTTGCCAATATCTATAACGGAAAGCTCCGCATCGATCAGCCGGTCATTGCCGGAAACTTTTCAGGAAATGTCCATGTGGGAGATACGCTCAGTATTTCTGTGACCGTCAATCTGGGCGGACTTACGCCTGAAGCGGTTGACGTTGAAGCTTATCTGGGTTCAGTCGATGCTCATAATGAGATCGTTCACAGCCAGTCCGTTACGATGAAAATGCTTGAAGACAGAGGAAACGGCAATTATCTTTACGGCTGTGATGTCATCTGTCATCAGTCCGGACGGTTCGGAATCACTGCGCGTATCAAAGCGGCAGGCACCGAGTGGGATAACAGCGTTCCCGGATTCATGGTTTGGCCCTGTTAACAGGAGAAAGAAGGCAATATGCGTACATCGGCAAGAAAAAATCCCCGTATCCTGATTGTTACGCCCGAAATAACTTATCTTCCCGAAGGTATGGGCAATATTCAGCATCTCCGCGCCAAGGCCGGAGGCATGGCGGATGTATCGGCAAGTTTGGTTGCCGCCCTTTTCCGTCAGGGTGCTGATGTGCATGTGTCTCTGCCGCACTACCGCAAAATGTTTCATGTGGACGTCGGCAAACTGGTCAACGACGAGCTGCGTGTCTACATGAATCACTTGAGCGGCAGCCGTATCCATCTGGCGGAGGACCGGGTGTTTTATTACCGGGACTCCGTTTACAGCAGTTACTCGTCGGAGTGTCTGCTTCAGGCGATCGCCTTTCAGAGAGAAGTCATCAACAATATCATTCCCACGGTCAAGCCGGATCTGATCCACTGCAACGACTGGATGACGGGATTGATTCCTGCGGCGGCGCGCCGTCTGGGGATTCCCTGTCTGTGTACGGTTCACAACATCCACACGCAGAAGACCTCTCTTGAAGTCATTGAAGACCGGGGTATTGATGCCGCACCCTTCTGGAGCAACCTTTATTACAGCCGTCCGCCGTACAATTATGAGGAGAGCCGTTCCGGTAATCAGATCGACCTGCTGGCAAGCGGCATTTTTGCGTCGCACTACATCAATACGGTCAGTCCCACTTTTCTGCTTGAAGTCGTCAACGGCATGTACGGCTTTGTGCCGGAGGGAATCCGTCAGGAGATGGCGGGCAAATATTATGCCGGCTGTGCCGTTGGTATTTTGAATTCCCCGGATGCGGATTACAATCCTGAGGAAGACCCCGCCCTGACAGTCAATTACAGCGCAGGCAGTCATGTTGAGGGAAAAAGAGACAACAAGGCGGCATTTCAGGAAAGAACCGGCTTGACGGTCAATCCTGAAGCACCTCTGTTTTTCTGGCCGCACCGTCTGGACCCTGCTCAGAAAGGCTGTCCGCTGTTGGCAAATATCCTCTATCATGTCATTGACAAGTATTATCATCAAAATCTGCAGATTGCCATTGTCGCCAACGGCAGTTACCAGCAGACGTTCCGTGATATCGTGGCAAAACATGATTTCTACGACCGGGTGACGGTGTGTGATTTTGACGAAAATCTTTCACGTCTGGGATTTGCGGCTTCAGACTTCATGCTGATGCCCTCTTTGTTTGAACCCTGCGGACTGCCGCAGATGATCTGTCAGTATTACGGAAGTCTTCCCATTGTCCGCAACACAGGCGGACTGCACGATACCGTGGAGCATTTGAGCGGAGACGGTTCAAGCGGCAACGGATTCCGTTTCAACGACTATGACAACGGCGGACTTTTCTGGGGAATCGACGAAGCAATGCGTTTCTATTCCCGTCCCAAAGAGTTCCGTGCAGCGGTCATCGACCGGGTCATGCGGTCGGCGAAAATGCGTTTCAATCACGATGTGACGGCGCAGGAATACATTAAAATTTACGAGGCAATGCTGGAGCGTCCTCTGTTGTCAAAGGTTTACGAGTAAAGATAAAATGAAAATTCCTCCCCGGCAGAATAAACCTGAAAATTTGGGCAGTGATCCCTGGCTTGCGCCCTATATGGATGTCATTTGCGCGCGGAAAGAACGCGCTTGCGCTCTTGAAAAACGTCTGACTTCCGGCAAAATGTCTCTGGAGGATTTTGCCACGGCACACGAATATTTCGGACTGCACCGCCAATGGGACTGCTGGATATTCCGCGAATGGGCACCGCTGGCTTCAAGTGTGACGCTTTACGGGGATTTTTCGGATTGGAACATTCTGCCGGAGTACGCACTTTCTCCCATCGGCAACGGTGTGTGGGAAGTTAAGATTCCGTTGGAAAAACTCCGTCACGGTATGCATTACCTGATGCACGTTTCCTGGACAGGCGGCTGCGGCGACCGTATTCCCGCCTATGCCCGCCGGGTGGTGCAGGACAGAATGACCGGACTTTTTTCCGCCATGGTCTGGGAGCCGGAAATACCTTATGTTTTCAAAAATCCCACTCCGCCCGAACCTGAGCAGCTTTTTATTTACGAAGCCCATGTCGGCATGGCGCAGGAGGAAGCCAAAGTCGGAACCTACCGTGAATTCCGTGAAAAAATCCTGCCCCGTATTGTGGAATCCGGCTACAATACCATTCAATTCATGGCAGTTATGGGACACCCTTACTACGGCAGTTTCGGTTATCATGTCGCCAACTTCTTTTCTCTCTCATGCCGTTTCGGTACGCCTGAGGAATTCAAGGAACTCATTGACGCCTGTCACGGCGCAGGATTGCGGGTCGTCATTGATCTGGTACACTCCCACGCCGTCCGCAATGAGCGTGAAGGACTTGCCCGCATTGACGGCACAAGTTACGCCTATTTTCATCAGGGCGAAAGAGGATTGCACTCCAACTGGGATTCCCTCTGTTTTGACTACGGCAAAACAGAAGTGCTGCATTTTCTGCTTTCAAACTGCCGTTATTATCTGGATGAATTCAAGGTGGATGGTTTCCGCTTTGACGGCGTGACCAGTATGCTCTATCACCATCACGGACTGGGAAAAACCTTTACCGATTACAGCGAATATTTCAGCAGCAGTGTCGATGAAGATGCCGTAAGTTACCTGACCCTTGCCAATAAATTGATCCACACCCTCCGTCCGGATGCCGTGACTCTGGCGGAAGATGTCAGCGGTATGCCCGGACTTGCCTCGGTTGACGGCATCGGTTTTGATTACCGTATGGCGATGGGAGTGACCGATATGTGGTTCAAACTCTTTGATCAGATCGACGAGCATTGGAACATGTTTTATCTTTACAGCGAATTGACCAACTGCCGCTGTGATGAACGCTCCGTAAGTTACGTTGAGTGTCACGATCAATCCATCGTCGGCGGCAAGACGGCGATGTTCACGCTGGCGGACAGCAATATGTATCACGCCATGCACAAGGATTCTCAAAATATGCAGATCGACCGTGCCGTTGCGCTCCACAAAATGATCCGTCTGGCGACAGCGGCAACAGGCAATGAAGGCTATCTCAATTTTATGGGCAACGAATTCGGACACCCCGAATGGGTGGACTTCCCCCGCGAAGGCAATCACTGGAGCATGGAACGCGCCCGCAGAATGTGGAGTCTTGCCGATGATAAAAATCTGCGCTACCGTGCGCTCGGACTTTTTGACCGTGTCATGCTGAAACTGCTCGGAGATGAAAAAATTTACCGTTCCGTCATTCAGACCGTCAGAATTGACGATGAAAAAAAGGTGCTGATTTTTGAACGCGGAACGTTGTGGTTCTGTTTTAACTTCCACCCCGTCAACAGTTATACCGATTACCGTTTTGAGGCGCTCCCCGGAAAATACAGGGCCGTTCTGGACAGCGATGAAAAACGGTTTGACGGATTTGCACGCAGAATTGACGGAGAAGAATCCGTCACTTTGCCGTCACAATCAGGAGAATATTTAAGTCTTTATCTGCCCGCAAGAACAGCATTGGTGTTGAAAAGATTATGAAAATCGGTCGTGGGGATGGAATATTTTTTGCGGTACTTGCCGGTGCGGTTATGATCGTATTCGGCAGTTCGCTCTTTTTTAAAGAGGCTGTTGTGGATGATATAATTTATGTCAGCCGCTTTCATCTTCTTTCTTTTTCGTGGAATAATCTGAAACTCTGGAGTGACTCTGTTATCGGTTTGTGGAGTCCGCTGGTCGGATACTCTTTTATGCTGGATTATTTTGTCTGGGGAAAAGAACATATCTTTTTCGGCGCACATCTGATGAATATTCTGCTGCATTTTGTTGCGGCGGCGGGATTTTACACAATTGCAAGAATGTTGAAATTCCCCCGCCTTGCTGCCGGACTGACTGTTCTTATCTGGGCGATTCATCCCCAGCGCGCTGAATCCGTTGCCTGGCTGAGTGAACGCAAAGATGTATTGCTTCTGGCTTTCGGCGTATGGAGTATCGTCTTTTTTGTTCAGAGTCTCAAACGCAAAAACACCGGATTGTATGTATTGTCGGCGGTTCTTTTTGCATTGACTTTCTGCATCAAACCGGCTTTGATCGGACTGCCGCTTGTTCTGACGGTTTATCAATGGGGCAGATACCGTAAAACAGATTGGCGTTTTTATGTGAAATACAGCGGTATTTTCTGGTTGTTGTCTCTGGTTTACTATATTGCCTTCAGGTGCATTGTATCTCAGGGAGATAATATCGGAACAGTTGGTTTCCTGAATCAGTTATCCTTAATGGGCTGGCGTTACGGGAGTTATTTTGTCAAAACATTTATTCCTTACGGACTTAATCCGTATTACCCGCATTTTTCTCTTGCCGATCATTCTCTTATGCCGCTGTATGCGGTCTGTGCCGTCTGGCTTCTGCTGCTTGAATTCTGCCGCCGCAGGAATAAGAAAGCCATTTATCTTTATCTGCCGCTGCTGCTTTCGTTTTCTGCCGCTGTTGCGCCCGGACTTTTTAAAATCGGAGATGTGGATTTTGCAGACAGATACAGTTATTTTCCATCAATTTTTCTTTTGCTTGCGGCGGCGTCTGCTATCAGTGCGCTGGTCCGTCATTTTCCGGTACTGAGAAAGGCAGTTGTGCTTTTATGCTGCTGTCTTGCTGTCAGTTGGGGTATAATTTGCTTTGACAGGGTTTTCATCTGGGAAAATGAAGAGGCTTTTTCAGCAGCCTGTCTTGATGAAGCAAAACCCAATTACCGGCGGCTGATTGCCGATACAGTTGTGAAATTTGATAAGCGGGATTGGAACGGAGCAATGGAAAATCTTGTCCGTTTACGGCGTGATTATGCCGATGAAATTGAAGACCGTATGCTGACGATTCGTCTGTTTTCCGACAGTATTGAGGGAGTCATTATTTCTGAGTCAGGAAATCCGGGCGCCGGTATGAAAAAAGTTTTTCAGGTTCTTTCACATCCGAAATGGAAACTTCTTCTTAATACGACATTCGGTTACCCCCGTTTTCTGCTGCTGAAAGCCGCCGGGTTTTCCCAGCGGGCAGGACACAAAAAAGATGCGGTGGAATTGTATAAGCGGCTCGCTGCTGTTTACGGTACCTATGAACCCATGGAAAAAGAATTTTATCTTGCCCTTGCCGCCCTGTGTCAGGAAGACAGAACCACGGCACTCAGGCATTTTGAAAATGCTCATAAACTTAATCCCACTGATGAAAATATCCGTAAAAATATTGAAATACTCAAAAAACATCAGGCAAAACGGCATTGAAAAGATACCGTTCGGGTGATATCTTAAATAAGGTTTTATCTCAATATTCACACAAGGAGTTTTTTGATATGAAAAAAATGAATGCCGCCGTTCTCGGCGTAGGTACGATGGGCGGAACCCATGTGGAAGCTGCTCTTGAATCACCCTATATTGATAAAGTTTACGGTTTTGAGCCGGATCCCGAACGCGCAAAAGAGCGTTGCGGAAAATACGGTATCATTCCGGCTGACTTGAATGCGATCCTCGCAGATCCTTCCATCGGTTTTGTTTCCATTGCCTCCCCCAACGAAACCCATGTGGAACTGGCTGAAAAATGCCTGCGTACCGGAAAAGCCGTCGTCCTTGAAAAACCCATGGGCTGCAATCTCGCCGAAGCTAAACACCTCTGCGATGTCGAAAAGGAAACAGGCGGATTCCTGCAGGTCGGTTTTGAACTGCACTACTCAAAAATGTATCAGATCGTCAAAGACTGGATCAAGGCTGACTTGATCGGTACGCCGGTCAACAACCAGTGCCGCTACTACTGCTGCGAATTTCACAAAAAGAATACCTGGCGCAGCCGCAGTACCGGCAGTTTCCTTATCGGTGAAAAACTTTCTCACTACCTTGATCTTCAACGCTGGTATTTTGATGAAACACCTGAAAGTGTTTATTCCCTCTCTTCCGCCAAAGTCGTTCCCTACTTCAACCACCGCGACAACCACCAGATCATGACCCGTTATCCCAACGGAAAAGTGGCGGTTCTCAACTTCATTATGTACATCGCAGAATCTCATCTTGCCAAAGATCCCCTGCAGTCCGGTCTTGAAGTCGATGACGGACACTTTCTGCAGTACCACATCTGCGGTACCAAAGGAGCCATCGAAACCGATGTTTTCAAACACCGCATCCGCCGCTGGGAATTCAGCGATAAACCCGAATATATGGACAGCAATATCGTTGAAGAAATCTCCTTCGACCCCCGCGAAGAGGGCCTGCTCTATTACCACAACGTCCACGGTCAGAATCTCCGCGTAATCGAACTTGCCGCAACCGGACAGAAATCCGAAATGACCGCCCGCGAAGCCTTTGAAACTATGAAACTCTGCTTTGCCGCAGAACTTTCTGAAGATACCGGCGAACTCATCCGTTTCAACGACCCCCGCATCGGCTGACTTTTTTAAAGAGGTGTGGGAGCCGGGGGGAGGCGAAAAACTTTTTTTCACGGGAAAAAAAGTTTTTCGCCTCCCCCCGAACCCCCCTCCACTTTTCAAAAAAAGCGAAGTATTTTGTTGAGGGTGTTATTCTCTGCGGATGGGAAATCCCCCATCTCTTTTCAAGAAAAGCAGAGTATTTTGTTGAGGGTGTTGTTCTCTGCGGATGGGAACCCCCCATCTCTTTTCAAGAAAAGCAGAGTATTTTGTTGAGGGTATTGTTCTCTGCGGATGGTGTGTTTTTTACTTTATCGCTGGAGAACAGATTGTTTTATTACAGAATAAGCTCCGGTGGAGCATTTTTAATCAAATACAAGGAATAAAAAAAATGAATATCTGGGTAGGTATCATGCTTATTTGTTTCGGCGCAAGTTGGCCGTCGGCAATCATCAAAACGATCCGTGTAAAAAATCCTGCGGGAAAAAGCTTTATCTTTATGACTCTGATCATATTGGGCTATATTTCCGGAATCATCGGACACCTTTCAGTAAACGGAACAAACAGTTTCCGCCAGTGGGTATTCTGGCTTTATATCGTTGATGTGCTGATGGTTGCAACTGACTATATGTTGAGTTTCTACTATCATCTCCAGCGCAAAAAAGAAGCTCAAGCAGCCCAAAATTAACCGCACATCCAGGCTGCTTTTCAATAAGACTCTGTGCCCTATATAGGTAGATATTACCGCCAGGGTACAGTCCTTACTTTAAAAATACCTCGCTTTTCTCCTATGAGAGAACATTTGTCAAGTTATATTTGCAAAAAAATCGTAAAATATTTAGATAATCAGCAAAAGATGATTCAAAAAGGTGTGCTTTTGTCTTGCTCCTATTCGCGTTCTGTAATGCCTCTGCCTGGAAGCGACGCCTGATAAATGTCCGTCCGGATGTCTCAATCTTGAAGACAA